>DATDKT010000290.1:0-6065 GCA_036519775.1 Rubrobacteraceae bacterium | reverse complement strand
ACGATGCCCGGCTCCGCTATGTCCGTCTTGGTCACGACGACCTTATCTGCCGCCGCGACCTGCTTGACCGACTCCGGGTTGCGGTCGAGGTGCAGGGCGCCGTTGACCGCGTCCACGGTGGTGAGTACCAGGTCTACAGAGAAGTGGTGCTGCAGGACGGGGTCGGCATAGATGGTGTGGAGGATAGGGGCCGGGTCCGCAAGGCCGGTCGTCTCGATGACGACGCGATCCAGCCGCGGTATCTCGCCCCTCTGGTCCATGTCGAGGAGCTCCATGAGCGCTCCGACGAGGTCCTCCCGGGTGGTGCAGCAGACACAGCCGCTCCCGAGCAAGACCGTGCGCTCATCCACCCGGCGCAGGAGGTGGTGGTCGAGCCCCACCTCGCCGAACTCGTTGACGAGGACGGCCGTGTTGGCCATCGACGGCGCCGAGAGCACCCTCGCGAGAAGGGTCGTCTTGCCGCTGCCGAGGAAACCGGTAACGACCGTCACCGGACGCCTGGCCTTGCCCTCCATGGGCCTACCCGCTGTCCGTCGCGGCGAACGCCGGCTCTCCGCCCAGCATCTCCCGCAGGACTGGGTCCAGGGGATCTAGGGTCCGGCCCGCGAGCTTCGCCGCGGCGGGCCAGAGGGAGCCGAGGTCCTGGATGATCTCCGAACGCCCTTTGCGGTCGCGGAGCACGTACTTGCTCCCGCTCCAGTCATCGACGCGGAGGCCGTAGTGGCGCAGCACCTCGTTGGTGAGGACGACCCGGTGGGCGCGGTCACGTCGCCGGTCGCCCTGGAACGCGACCGGGTCGAAGCCTGGCACGGCAGCCCGCGCCCGGTCCTCGACGTGCCGGTCGGTCCAGTGGACCCGAGCGACGAAATCCTGTCCGCAAAGCACGCACATAGAAGAAGTCTCCTAGGAGGAGACCCCTTCCGCGGCCGGGGTCTCGACGCCGTACATGTTGATGCCAGGGTCGTGGTTAGGCTGGGACCTCGGGTAGCGCTGGACGAAGTCGTCGG
Organism: Rubrobacteraceae bacterium; assembly: GCA_036519775.1. Lineage (GTDB taxonomy): Bacteria > Actinomycetota > Rubrobacteria > Rubrobacterales > Rubrobacteraceae > Rubrobacter_F. The sequence goes on along the minus strand of DATDKT010000290.1, from coordinate 5,058 downwards.
CGATCTCCTCCATCGTCGCCCAGCGGATGCCGTCGTGGCCGTTGATGTAGTCGATCAACCTTTCGAGCATCAGCAGACACTGCGGCCGGCCGCACACATCCGGGTGGATGGTCAGGCAGTACGTCGCGTAGTCCATCTCCCGGTAGACCCAGTCGAACTCGTCGCGCCACAGCTCCTCGATGTCGTGCGGGTTGACGAACCCGTGGCTGTTCGGAGAGCCCTTGATGAACATCATCGGCGGCAGGTCGTCGAGGTACCAGTTGCCCCCGATCTTGACGAGGTCTATCTCCTCGCCGCGCACGAGCGGCTTCATCCACTCCTCGGCCGTCTTGGAGTAGTCGATCTTGGTCCACGAGTCGCCCACCCGCGCGTAGTACGGGGTGAAGTCGCGGTGCTGGAGGCTGTGGTCGTACTTGTAGTCGTACTCGAGAAGAAGCTCGTTGGTCGTGGCGGAGACCTCCCACCACGGCGCCACGTTGCCGACCGGCTTCCTGCCTGCCACGTTCTCGATCAGCTCCAGGCATTTCTCCAGTACGTCCCTCTCCTGCTGCGGCGTCATCGCCACCGGATTCTCGTGGGAGTAGCCGTGGCTCCCGACCTCGTGGCCGGAGTCAACGACCATCTTTACCTGATCCGGGAACGTCTCGATGGAGTGCCCCGGAATGAACCAGGTCGTCCTCAGGTCGTACTTCTCGAAGAGCTTGAGCAACCGCGGCGTCCCCACCTCGCCAGAGAACATGCCCCTCGAGATGTCGTCGGGTGAGTCTTCACCGCCGTAGGACCCGAGCCAGCCTGCAACGGCGTCGATGTCGATGCCGATGGAGCAAAAGATTTCCTTCTCGGCCATACACCCCACCTTTCCCTTTCATCTTCCCCTTTTGTCTGACCAAAGTCATTCTACAAGAGACCGACGTTCACGCTCAACCCGAGATACCGTCTCTCGCGTACCCGCCCGGCGTTTGATCGGCGCTTCCAGCCCCGTTAATATATTTGTCAGACTAATGGGGTAAAGTGAAGACGAGAGGAGGAGCCTTGGCGCTTCCGCGGGTGGCGGTTTTCTCTCTGGGGGGAACCATCTCTTCGACTGATTCCGGGGGGAAAGGTGTAGAGCCGACGCTGACCGGGGAGGCGCTGGTCTCGGACGTGCCCAAGATAGCGGAGGTTGCCGAGGTCTCGGCGATCTCGTTCCGTCAGGCTGCGTCCGGGGAGTTGACGGTGGATGATCTCGTCGAGCTCGCGTCGGAGATCGAGGACCGCATCGACGAGGGGACGAGCGGGGCGGTCGTCACGCAGGGCACCGACACCATAGAGGAGACAGCTTTCGTGTTGGACCTTCTGGTGGATCGCAACGCTCCCGTGGTGGTCACGGGGGCGATGCGCAACCCCACGCTCCCCGGCGCCGACGGCCCGGCCAACCTGCTGGCTTCAATTCAGGTCGCGGCGAGCGAGGCGGCTCGGGAGCTTGGCGCAGTAGTCGTCCTAAACGACGAAATCCACGCGGCGCGGTTCGTGCGCAAGACGCACACCTCGAACCCGGCGACCTTCCGCTCCGATCCGGTCGGGCCGGTAGGCTGGATCTCCGAGGACGTTCCCAGGGTGGTTGTACGCCCGGTCGGACGGCACAAGATAACGCTGCCCGGAGACGCACAGGACCGTCCCGTGGCGCTGCACACCTTCACTCTGGGCGACGATGGGAGGCTGCTTCCCGAGATAGAACGGCAGGGATACGCCGGGCTCGTGGTAGAGGCCCTTGGCGGCGGGCACGTTCCCTCCATCACGGTGGATGCTCTCGAAGATCTCGCCGTGAAGATGCCGGTAATCCTGGCCTCGCGAACCGGGGGCGGCGAGGTCCTCCGCTCTACCTACGGGTTCATCGGCTCCGAGATGGACCTGCTAGAGCGTGGACTCATCTACGCCGGTCCACTGGACGGTTTGAAGGCCCGGCTCTACCTCGCCCTGCTCCTCAGAGCCGGGGCGACTAGGGAGGAGATCCGGAATTCTTTCGATTCCTGGCTCGACGTTCCGGTGTCATCGTAGGCAGATGAGATAGGGAGAAGTTTATGGCGACCCAACCGATGACCATAGATCGCAAGAAGAGTGCGGAGCGGATAGAGCGCGACATAGAGACCCTCGCGGGCCCCGATTACACGCGCTCCTCCGAGTCCATCATGCGCTACGCTTACACGCCCGAGTACCGCAAGACTTTGGACTACTTTATCGGGGAGCTGGAAACTCTGGGTTTCAAGCACTACGAGGATCCCGTGGGGACGCTCGTCGCCCGGAACCGCCCGGCGGGCGAGAAGGTGTTCGGCGTCGGCTCGCACTGCGACTCGAACCGCAACGGCGGCAAGTACGACGGCACGATGGGCGTTGTAACTGCGCTTGAGGTCTGCCGCCTCAACGAGGAGCTAGGGCTCGGTCTTCCGCTTCAACTCATCTCTTTTCTCGAAGAAGAAGGCTCGGGCTTCGGCCAGATGCTGCTGGGGAGCCGCATCATCGCGCAGAGGGTGACGGAGGAGGAGCTGCGCGAGAAGTTTCGCGCCGTAGACGACGGGCGCAGCTTCTGGGAGCATGCCGAAGAGGCCGGCTACGAACCGGAGCGTTGGCAAGACTCGATCCGCATGCTCGACGACCTCATCGGTTGGATCGAGCTTCACATCGAGCAGGCGCGCGTGCTCCAGGACACACAGAATCGGATAGGCGTGATCAACGCCATAGCAGGCTACGTTCACGCCGACATCACCGTCCACGGGCGCGGCGATCACGCCGGGGCGACACCCATGGACTTCCGCCAGGACGCCGGCATCGTTATGGCAGAGTGCATGCTCGAGCTGGAACGCCTCGCGAAGGAGGCCGGGAAAGGAGCGGTCGGGACAGTCGGGGAGATCGAGCTTCGCCCGAACCTCATAAACGCCGTTCCGGGCCGGGCCCGCTTCTCGCTCGACATCCGGGGCGTGGACGAAGACGGCTTCCGCGGCGTCGCGCGCGACATCGCCGCCTTCGCGAAAGAAGCCGCCGAGAGGCGCGGCATGAGCGCCGGGTATGCGCAGCGCCAGACCCTGTCGGCGACGCCGCTGGACGGGCGCGTGTTGGCGGCGCTGGAGGAGGCGGCGGAGGCGAGCTGCGAGCCGTACATGGCGATGCACTCGGGCGCGGCTCACGACACGATGAGCATCGCGGACCGCGTCCCGAGCGCCATGGTCTTCGTCCCGTGCAAGGACGGCATTAGCCACTCGCCCGAGGAGGACGCGGAGCCGGCGGACGCTGCCCTCGGGGCTGAGGTCATGCTCAACGCTATAAGGACGGTTACCGCGGACGGTCAATGAAGCATATCTTCGTCAGGGAGAGAACTCGGGGTTGTTTGTAGAAAGGAGTGCAAGGAGCGTATGTCTGTACTGATCAAGGGCGGCCGTATCGTTACCGTCGCCGACGACTACGTGGGGGACATATTCATCGACGACGAGAGGGTCTCCCTCATCGGGGAGTCGCTCGACATGCAGGCCGACAAGGTGATCGACGCGAGCGGCAAGTACGTCATCCCGGGCGCGATCGACCCGCACACCCACATGGAGATGCCGTTCGGCGGGACGGTCTCCTGCGACGACTTCACCTCGGGGACGATCTCTGCGGCCTTCGGCGGCACGACGAGCCACGTCGACTTCTGTTTGCAGGAGCCGGGGCAGAGCCTCCCGGACGCGCTCGCGACGTGGCACGAGAAGATCGAACGCGCAAAGCCGGTGATCGACGTCGGCTTCCACCTCGCGGTCACCGACCTCGAAGAGGGCGGTACGCTCGAAGACCTCAGGAAGGCGCCGGACGAGGGGGTGACGAGCTACAAGCTCTTCATGGCCTACAAGGGTGCGATCATGGTCGACGACGAGACGCTTTTCAAGACGATGCAGGTCGCGTCGGAGACGGGAGCCCTCGTGATGGTACACGCTGAGAACGGCGACGCGATAGACGTCCTCGTCAAGCAGGCACTCGCGGAGGGGAAGACCGAGCCGAAGTGGCACGCCGCGACGCGTCCTCCCATTACGGAGGGCGAAGCCACGAACCGGGCTATACAACTCGCGCGGATCGCCGGCTCCCCGCTCTACGTCGTCCACGTCTCCTGCAAGGAGGCGATCGACCCGATCGCGCAGGCGCGCACGAACGACTGGCACGCCTGGGGCGAGACTTGCACTCAGTACCTCTTCATCGACGAGACGGCGCTAGATCAGCCGGACTTCGAAGGAGCCAAGTACGTCTACACGCCGCCGCCGCGGCCCAAGGAGAACCAGGAGCACCTCTGGCACGCGCTCGCCACCGACGTCCTCTCGGTCGTCTCCACCGACCATTGCCCGTTCAACTGGGACGGCCAGAAGACGCTCGGCAGGGACGACTTCTCCAAGATACCGAACGGCGGACCGGGGATCGAAAACCGCCTACACATGCTCCACCACTTCGGCGTGCGGCAAGGCCGCCTCTCGATGAACCGCTTCGTTGAGCTCGTCTCTACCAACCCGGCGAAGTTCTTCGGTATGTACCCCCGCAAAGGCACCATCGCGGTTGGGAGCGACGCCGACATCGTCGTCTTCGACCCCGAGAAACGCGTGAAGATCTCCGCCGAGACGCACCACTCGAACATAGACTACAACCTCTTCGAGGGGACGGAGGTGAGCGGCACCCCGGAGGTGGTGCTCGTTCGGGGACAGGTCATAGTCGAAGGCGACAGACTAGTCGGAAAGCCCGGCGCTGGCAAGTTCGTGGAGCGTGCCCGTTTCGGTGAAGAGCTTCCCGGCGGTCCCGGAAGGACGGGGTGATCACATGAGCAGCGAACAGACGCGCGAGGTCTACGAGCGCGCCCGGCTCGGGCAGAGCGTGACGCTCGGCGCGCGCCCGGCTGTGCTCGCAGTCGACTTCAGCCGTGGCTTCACCGATCCCGAGTGCGCCATGGGAGCGGACCTCACAAAAGAGGTCGAAGCGACGAGGGGCCTCCTCGACGTGGCGCGCGAGGCTGAACTTCCGGTCATCTTCACCACCATCGGCTTCGAGGAGAACCTCAAAGACGGCTCCCTC
>DATDKT010000289.1:0-26494 GCA_036519775.1 Rubrobacteraceae bacterium | reverse complement strand
TAGTCCAGCGCCTCCGCTCCATCGCGAGCAACGACGATTTCGTTGGTGAGGTGGTTTTCAGTCAGCGCCGAGAGCGTCAGCTCCACGTCATGTGGATCGTCTTCGACTAGTAGGATTTTACTCGGTTCTGCCATCGTCCCTTCCCTCAACCAACGGTAGGGAAAAGTAAAAGGTAGCACCGCTACCCACGCTGCCCTCCGCCCAAGTGCGCCCTCCGTGTCGGTTAACAATACGCTGGACATTGGCCAGACCGATGCCGGTGCCCTCGAACTCCTCCGCCTGGTGGAGCCGCTGGAACACCCCAAAGAGCTTATCTACGTATTGCATATCGAATCCGACGCCGTTGTCGCTGACGAAGAAAACGGCCTCGTCCCCGTTGTCGTCCCCGTTGCTTGTAGTACCTACCTCAATTACGGCTTCGTCGCGGTTGCGCGTGTACTTGACGGCGTTGGACAAGAGGTTTTGCAAGACGAGCCGCAGCATAGAAGGATCGCCGCGCACCTCGGGCAACTCCCCCATCTTCCAGGAGATGTCCCGCTGCGTCTCAAGTCTCATGTCGCTCATCGCCTCTCGGGCGAGCTGGTCCATATCGACTATAGTGAAGCGCATCTCAGCGCGCCCCATTCGGGAGAAGGTGAGGAGGTTGTCGATAAGGGCCCCTGCATGCTTGGTGGAGTCTAGGATCGTCTCCAGGTAACGCTGGCCAGCTTCGTCCAACGTCGAAGCGGCCTTTTTCTGGAGCAGCTCCGCGAAGCCACCGATATGCCGAAGCGGCGCTCGTAGATCGTGGGAGACAGAGTAAGAAAAAGACTCTAGTTCCTTGTTGGCTTCCTCCAGCTGGGCGGTCCGCTGCCGGACCCGCTGCTCGAGTTGCTCGTTGAGGATGCGAATCTCTTCCTCGGCCTGCTTGCGCTCGGTTATGTCGCGGGCGATCGTCGAGGCTCCTACGATGTTGCCCTCTGAATCCTTGATTGGGGATATGGTTAGGGAGACGTCGAGGCGCCTGCCTCCCTTAGTAACGCGTACGGTTTCGTATTGGTCGATGCCTTCCCCTAGGCTGATCCTCTTCAGGATCTCCGGGATCTCGTCGGGGAGGTAGGCGGGCACCAACATCGAGATAGGTCGTCCAGCGGCCTCCTCCGCAGAGTAACCGTAGACCTTCTCGGCGCCCCGATTCCAGCTGGTGATGATGCCCTCGAGCGTCTTGCCGATTATCGCGTCGTCCGAGGAGTCGACTATCGCCGCCAGGCGCGAACGGACCTCCTCGGTCTGCTTGCGCTCCGTGATGTCGCGAACCACGATGCATATAGCTACGTGACCACCATAGGAGATCACGTTCGCGCTAACCTCTACGCTGACCAGCGAACCATCCTTGCGGCGGTGGCGCCGCTCGCCGCTGACGTACCTCCTTTGCTCCAGCACGCGCTCTACATAGCAGTCCATGTCTTCCTGGGAGTACGGGACCACGTCGTAGAGTGTCAGCCGTAAGATCTCTTCGGCGGTGTAACCGAGCAGGTTCTGGTACGCGGCGTTGGCTTCCAGTATGCGCTTGGTATTGACATCGACTAGCAAGATGCCCTCAGCGGCTTCTTCGACTACGGCCCGGTAGCGCTCCTCGCTCTCCCGAACGACTTCCTCAGCCCGCCTGTGTTCGGCTAAGGTAGCCTCTAGGTGCGCTGTACGCTCCGCCACCAGCTTCTCAAGGTTCTCGTTGAGCCTTCTGACTTCCTCTTCCGCGGCCTTGCGATCGGTGACATCCCGGTGGTTAAACACCACGCCCTCTATGGCCGGATCGTCGAGCAGGTTGTTGGCAATCCCTTCGAGGCAGCGCCACGAGCCGTCTTTGTGGCGAACCCGAGTCTCCACCGCCACCGGGTGAACTCCAGGCTTGGACACAGCCTCCGAGAGCGCCTCAAGCCCCTTCTTTAGATCGTCCGGGTGGACGTATTCGGCGGCGTTGGTTCCGATCTGCTCTTCTGTACGGTACCCCAGCACCCGCTCCACCGATGGGCTAACGTAGCGTATGGTACCTTCGACGTCGGTTATCATGACGATGTCCAGCGCGTTCTGGACGAGGGCATGGAACCGCTCTTCGCTTTCGCGCAGTGCCTCCTCGGCTCGCTTGCGCTCAGTAATCTCGCGGACGATGGCGAGCACGAAGCGTCCTTGACCATCCGTCTCATCTACTACTGATCTTATGGGACTCAAGGACAGTTCGATATAAATCTGCTCGCCGTCCTTCCTTAGGGAGGGTAACTCGAGTGGCCTGTGCGAGTCGATGTAGGGCCCGTGGCCCGTCTGGGCGTAGCGAGCTATACCTGCCCGATGCTGGTCCTTGAGGTGTTCGGGGACCAAAGCTTCGACGCGAAGCTCGAGCGCCTCGGAGGCTGCGTAGCCGAAGATGTTAGTGGCAGCCGGATTCCAGAGGACTATCCGCTGGGTCTCTGCATCCGCGACTATGACCGCGTCCCGGATCCTCTCGAAGAGCTTACCTATGCCTAAGTTTTCCTTGCGCACGCTCCGAAGCCTCTCTGATGCAGTTACGGGTGTTCAAGGTAGCTCGCGGTTTTCCGGCTCTGATTCCTTGGTCAGCTCTCTCCTTTTAGCGCCGAAGCGGATCAACGCCCATTTATTTATAAGTCTAGCAACAAGCACCTCCTCTGCGCTGATACAACGTGTCGGTAAGCACCCAGAAGAAGAGCTGTGGTGCTGGCAGCAAAAAAGAGCGGATTCCTACCCCACCGTTGCGGAGCACTTCGGCGCCTCCCGTGCGGTTATCGTGCCGATAACCGCTTTGCAAGTGCTCGTCGTCCCTTAAGGTACGCTGGAGCTGCTCGTGGGATAGGGATAATAGCCCTCCGCAGGCGCTACCGCCCCAGGAAAGTTTATGAGGTTATCGATCCGCCACGGGCAACTGTAGCCCGTGTACTCACCTGCTGTTACCACCAATCTTATTGGATATCCCCTAGTTGTAGCGCCTCGTGGGACCCCAGAGTGAAGCCCATTCGGGTTTACCAAACAGTTTCTCTCAGCAATTGGGTGAATAAAGGCAATCCTCTAGCTAGCTCTACGCGCAAGCTTCTTAACACAAACCTAACAAGAAATTTTCATAAATAGTGCATATGGCTCATGCGGGGGAGGACGATCGGTGTCAAGGTCAAGGTGTAGGTAGCGATCCGCCCTAGAGAAGGCGGGGAAAGAGTAGGTTAGCGCATGGCTGAGGCAGCTAAGGGCATCAACCCCCAGATCACCACCGAGGTGACCGAGGAGGTCAAGGAGATGGCCGCCGAGGTGAAGGAGGAAGTCAAGGAGGCCACCGCCGAGATGGTCGACCAGCTTCGTCCGGCAACGAAGAGGAGGGCGTGGTACTACTGGACTTCTTAGTCTGGTAACCCAACTTACAGCACGCAGAGCCAAGCGAGCCGCCTAACAGAGGGCGGGGAAAGAGCAGGTCGGCTTATGGCTGAGGCAGCTAAAGACATCAACCCTCAGATCACCCCTGAGGAGGTGACCGAGGAGGTCAAGGAGATCACCACCGAGGTGGTCGAGAAAGCCCCCTTCCTAGCAAGTTGGGAAAAGATAAGACCGATCGTTCTGTTTTACACCGTTTACACGATGGCAGCCGCCTTGCTGCTGGCAGTGCACCTCATGGTACTGTAACCTGGCTTAGAGCACGCAGAGCCAAGCGAAGAGGGCCGGGGTCTAACAGCCTCGGCTCTTTTTATGCCCTCTGGTCTCTGGGTTTCCGAGAATGGAAGCTCTCGGAAGCTCGGTGAATAGCGCTCGCAGCCGGTCCTATGCAGGGGGGTACGGTCCGGTAGGACCGGGGCTGGGCGGGTTTCCGAGAAGACCTACCTTCTCGGCAACTCGATGAATGGAGGCAACGGCAGCCTCCTTGACTAACGGGCTTCTGTGAGCGTTCTGTGAACGCAGCTAGTGGAGGTTGCCCCTGGCTCCTACCAGAAGGCCCACCGCCGCTTTGTTTGGGGAGGCGAGTCCGGTGCTTCCTCCAGCTGGTGATCCCAGAACAAGCGCGATACTCCAAAACCGAACTCCCTGGCAGTCCCGAGAGGCTCCCATAATCTAATCCTGATGGATGCTCTGCCCGAGCGCTTGCGGGGCTTCTCCAGCCAGAGACCAGCCGCTAGGCGCCCTTCAGGTAGCGGTCCAGCTTCGTGAGCAGGCTCTCGGGGAGCAGGAACGCGTGCCTGGCGGACAGCTCCGTCATCAGCTCCCTGCTCCACTCCCAGGTGGATCGGTAAGCCCATACCAACTGCTCTGCATCCAACGCCGCAGTGCACGTGCTAAACCGCTCGTAGGAGGCGACCGAGATGTCTTCCTCAAGCCTCCGAGACGGGGACAGCCAGTTGGCGGTCTTGCCTTCCACGAGCCTCGCTGCCTGAAGGAGGTGCCCGTGGACGAGGGCGAGGAACGCGAGGGCTCGGGCGTGCTCGCCTCTCTTCAGGAGGTTAGTGCCCATCAGTATCCAGTTGATCAGGCTGCGGCACAAGAACAAGGCCCGCTCCGGGGTGTCCGGGTCCGGCGGATGACCCACGAGTCTGCTCACCCGACGAGAAAGCTCGCCGTCGCGGTCCAAGACCACCGCTGAATCGAGCGACAGGAACCAGGTACTCTGCCAAGCATCTACCAGATCGATGTCGGAGGCCTTCTCAAAGTGGAACTCGCCCCTTACCAGATTCTCGAAGACAGCCGTGCCGTTGGCGAACTCGTTGACGTAGTAGAGTTCGACCGGCGCGATCTGCGCCACCCACGCCTCCTCATCCACCTCATCTAGCGCTCGGTCTTGGAAGAACAAGTAAACCTCTATGTCGGAGAACCTATCCCCTTGGCCGAGCGCGAACGAGCCGTACATCAGCGCGCCCATGACACGCTCGTCGTGCTCGCAGAGCTCACGTACCTTCTCGATCATGGTTAGTTGTTCAAGCATCGAAACCTCCAAGCTTCTTGGGTGGTGTTCGACAAAGGACCGTGCACGGGCTAAGAATCCGCCTGGATCAGAAAGTAATGGATAGCGGATGTAAGGCGGACCCATATTGCTTGGAGGCTCAGCTCATACCGATGGCAAATCTAGCATCTGTGGTTCGCGCACGCTAGCGTATCTTCGCCTATCGCAGAGACCGGCGCTCGGGGCAAAGGTGCCAGCGGTTGTCCTCTGGCTACGCGTTCCGTGGTTAGGATGACTTGACTACAAAGACAGTTGCTTCTTTTATCCGTCACACATATTCTATCTATTTACTATACATTTATTACCCTTTTAAGGCATAATTTAGTCTAAGAGATGAGGACTAAACGAACAGGAGATAGCTAGAATGCAAGCCGTGGTCTATATCGGAGACAGGCTCAAAGCTCTGCGCATTGAGCAGGCGCTCACCCAGGAGGAACTTGCCAATAAGGCCAGTGTTGCTCCCAACACGGTGGCGAGATTAGAGCGCAATGAGACCGAGCCCCACATGTCCACCGCTCGCAAGCTTGCTCAGGCGCTTGGCGTACATCCTCGCCAGCTTACCAAGACGGAGGGCTAGAGCATGATAAACACCAACGACCGCGGCCCTAAGCGGGCCATCCTCTACGCCCGCGTGTCCACCGAAGAGCAAGCGAAGAGTGGCTACTCCCTTGCACAGCAAATGGAAGCCTTGAGGCAGTACGCGGTCCGCGAGGGGTACGAAGTCCTGGAGGAGGTAACTGACCCTGGGAAGAGCGGAGCGAGCCTTGCGCGGCCAGGGATGGACCGGGTCAGAGACTTGGTAGCAGCCGGTGGCGTGTCGGTGGTGCTGGCCCAAGACCGGGACCGCTTCGCTAGGGAGCCCGCTTATCACTACCTTTTGAGACAGGAGTTCGAGAAGCGCGGCTGCAAGATACGCGCCCTGAACGACCGGGGCGACGACAGTCCTGAAGGAGAGTTCACCGACGGCATCCTCGACCAACTAGCGAAGTTTGAGCGGGCGAAGCTGATCGAAAGGAGTCGGCGAGGCAAGATGAGGAAGGCCCGGGAGGGACGGGCCGTCACATCCACCCCGAACTACGGCTTCCGACTCAACGAGGCTAAAGACGGACTGGTGCTGCACGAGCCGGAGATGCTGGTGGTCGAAAAGATCTTCAGGATGGCGGCGGAGGGCCTCGGCTTGACCGCCATGCAATCCCGCCTCTACACCGAAGGGGTGCCGGCCCCAAAGGGTGGACGGGTGTGGTCTCGCCGGATGTTCGTACGATTGGTGGAGAATGACATCTACCGGCCGCACACCTACGGCGAGATAGCGGAGATGGTGGCCCCGGAGGTGTTGGCCCAGCTAGACCCCGACAAGGAATACGGCCTGCAGTGGTACAACCGTCAGAAGGTCACGAAGGAAACCTTCTCCGAGCCGGACGGCCACGGCGCGCGCCGCTACAAGACCCGGAGGACGTTCGCTTCGAGGCCGAGGGAGGAGTGGGTGGCTGTGCCGGTGCCGGCGCATTTAGACAGGGCCTTGGTAGATCGAGCTCGCACCATGATGGCGTCCAACAAGGGCTCGGAGAGGAAGCACCTGGCGCGGGAGTGGGAGCTCAGGGGCCTTATGCGATGCTCGTGCGGCGCCACGATGATCACCCACACCACGAACCCGCATGGTGAACGCCTTTACCATTACTACACCTGCTGCAAACGCAGAGAGCTCAGGAAGATGTGTACCTGCCGCCAGCGGTCTATCCAGGCCCACACAAGGTTGAGCCATTGGTGTGGTCCTTCATCTCCGGCCTTTTGCACGACCCCAAAATGATCAGGGCTGGCATGGACGCCTTGATAGACGAAGAGCGAGAAACCGGGTGCCGAGGCTCGGCCGAGGAAGCTGCGGGGTGGGCTAGAAAGATTGAGGAGTGTGATCACCTGCGAGGCGCCTACCAGGACCAGCAGGCCGCCGGTTTCATGACCCTAGAAGAATTGAGATACAAGCTCAAAGGTCTAGAGGAAACCCGCAGACTTGCGCAGGACGAACTCAGGTATGCCGAGGCGAGAGAGGAGCGCGTGACCGCCCTAGAGAGAGACCGGGACGCCCTGATCAAGTCTTGGGCTGAGATTTTGCCCGAAACCCTGGAGAGTCTTACGGGGGAACAGCGAAGCAAGATCTACCGGATGCTGCGTCTCGTGGTCACGCCTACTTCTGAAGGTTATAGCGTGACCGGAGCACTAGGGGGGTTTTTGTACTCTGGGACCTACGCCTCCGTGTCCGGCCTCGGGAAGGGTCCCATGTTGAGAATCTCCACGACGAGCACGGCGCCCGGCTCGGCGCCGTTTACGTGTATCGGACCGCTAAGGACGTGGTTCTGATTCAGGTCCATGTCGCGGATGTCGTTTGCCGAGTCGTTGTTCCCGACCTGGCCGTTCGTCCAGTCCAGGCACTCGATGCGGAAGTCCGTACCCGGGTTGGTCGAGGCCGCCGCCGGGATGTCCGGGTGCCAGCGGTTGTGCCCGGGCACCTCCTGATCCGCCATGGACTTGCCCAACTCCACCCTGAAAAGGGGTTCTGCCATATCTTCTCCTCCCTCGTCGCTACGGTCTTGCGCAAGAGCGCAAGAGCGCAAGAGCGCAAGAGCGCGAGTGCGCGTGGCACGCCTTGCCTTTCCCGTGGTAGATCCCCTGTCTCGCTCCTTCCCCTCTACGGCGCTTCCCCTAAAGCACCATCGACTCCAGTATCACAGAACGCGAAACCTCGCGCCAAACAGCGAGCATCGTTAGAATCGCGGCGTGTAGGAACCCTACGGAAGGGAGGGGTAGTGCCGATCTACGAGTTCCTCTGTGATGATTGCGGACCTTTCGAGGAGCGCCGCGCGTTCGCTGAAGCGAGCGATCCTACAACGTGTCCCTCCTGCGGGGAGGCGGCCAGACGAGTCTACTCCACGCCCGCCACCAAAAACGTGCCCGTCGCCCTCTCGAACGTGATGCACCAGGCCGAAAAGAGCACCTACGAGCCCGAGGTGGTACGGCGGCGCGCAGGCGACCCGTGGCCCGGCAAGAGATACAAGCCGGGCCACGGGAGGCATCACGGCCACGATCACTGAAGCCTCATCCAACGGAGGACGGTACCGGTGGGTCATCATTGTCGTTCTCGCGGTGATCACCAACGCCAGCTACGGCACCACCCTCTACGCCTTTAGCGTCCTGCTCGGGGAGGACGCCGCCGCGGGGGAGTTTGGCCGCGCGCTCTTAAGCGGCGCTTTGGGGCTTGGGGTAGTCGTCTCGGGCGTTCTGGCCCCCATCGTCGGAACCTTGTGTGATGTCCTGGGCTCGCGGTGGGTCTTTTTTACGGGGGCGGTCTTGGGGTCGATGGGACTCGCGGCCTTCTCCAGGGTGACGGAAGGCTGGCAGGTCCTCGTCGCGTGGGCCTTACTTATCGGTCCGGCGATGGCCTGCACCCTCTACGAGCCCGCCTACGTGACTATAGATCAATGGTTTGCGGGGAGGAACACCGGGAAGGCGATAGGAGTGCTCACCCTTGTAGCGGGGCTCTCGGCCACGATCTTCATCCCCCTCACCCAATGGCTGATCGAGGCCACGGGCTGGCGGAACGCCACGCTCGTCCTGGCGGCGGTGCTGCTCACGGTCGTCGGAAGCCTCGCGCTCGTTCTCCTGCGGGACCGTCCACGGGAGGAGGCGCGCCGGGAGGGGCTGGGCCTCAAGGAGACCTACGGGGCGCTAGCGGCAAGCCTCCGATATACGAACATTACGTTCTGGCTCGTGAGTGTCTCTTTCTTTCTAGGGTTCACGGCGAACTTCGCACTGCTCTTCCACCAGGTGGCCTATCTGCAGGAGTCGGGCCTCTCGGCGGGTACGGCGGCACTCGCAGCGGGGATTGCCGGGCTAGCGGGGCTGCCAGGCCGGCTCCTCTTCCCGATGCTCGCGGACCGGGTGCGACCCTCGTTCGTCGTAGCGGCCGTCTTCTCCATACTCGTCTTCTCTGCACTCCTCCTGCCCGGCGCGGGGGAGGAGCGGTGGCGGCTCTACCTGTACGTCGGGCTCTCCGGGATCCCTTTCGGGGCGATCCTGCCGATGCGCGCCGTGATGATGGGCCGCCACTTCTCGGGACCACTCTACGGCAGACTCATGGGGCTCCAGTTCTCCCTCCTCGCTCTCGCTACCGCCGGAGGTCCCCTCGTCGCGGGCATACTGCGCGACGCTTCGGGGAGCTACGCCCTTCTCCCCCCCATGGCTATCGCCCTGCTCCTCCTGGCGATACCAACCATCCTCGTCGCCGAGCGTAAGAGCCGCCCCGAAGCTACATAAAGATGTCCAGCGGGAGCAAGGCGCTAACCAGTAGGTTCGGCACGTCAACTGTCTGGCTGATGCGCAGGTCCACCGCCACGCTGCACAGTGTGTAGGCCTGCTGGCGGTCGAAGCCGCGGGTCCCCAGGTGCTCGATCATATTCAAGAGCGCGTTGCGGGCGGCGAGGGTTAGGTCCTCGCTCTCGTTCTGGCCATCCTTGCGGACGCTGATTCTCGTGGTTGCATAGAACCGTTGTGGAACGGCCATCTCCGGCGCGGTGAAGTAGTCGTCCCGGAAGAGCTGCAGATCCCGTATCCCCCTCCGCTCGGCCTCGCCCTTGCGGACCCGAAAGCGCAGGTGGACGCGGGAGCGCATCTCTATCGCCGTCCCGCAGGCCTCACAGTCCCCCTGCGCGAAATGCACGTCGCCTGTCGAGATGAGCCCGCCTTCGGCGTACACCGGCAGCAGAACGGTGATGCCCGGCGAGATCTGCTTGATATCTATGTTCCCACCCGTCTCGCGCGGGGGGATGGTGCGAAGCCCCTCCTCAGCTAGCGTTTCGTCCTCCGGTACCGCGTCGGCAGGCTCCGGCGGCAGGGCGAACCCCTCCCGCCCGGCCACTTCCGACTCCCTCTCCGCAGCGCGCTGGCGCAGTTCGGCGTTGGGGGCAAGGCCGAGGACGCCGGGGTGAGGATTGCACCGGATGCGCACGCCGGGTAACTGCTCCGACTCTGCGTACTCGTTGCCGTGCAGCCGCCAGTGAACGATAAACGGGTCGGGGAACTCGTCTCGCAGGAAGCCGAAGCCCGGCACCTAAATGGTGTATCCCTACTGCTCCCATGGGTCCGCCGCGATCTCCACGAGCTCCACCTCTAAGAGGTCTCCTGGCTCCGCCCCCTTCACGTACACGGGCCCAGTCAACGGGTGCAACGGGTTCAGGTTCAACCCCGCGACGTCGTCCTCCGTTGATCCCCCATTTCAACTGTACATCGAAGGCGTCGCGTGTCTCGTAGATAACGGTATCGCCCGGATCCACCTCCGTCACCGGCTCGATGGCCTCGTGCCAGCGGTTGTGCCCCGTACCGGGCTTCTCGCCGAGCGGCCTGAACGGATCGACGTGAACCACATGCTCTTCAGGCATTACCTTCCTCCTTCGGGCCTACGCCGCATTCCCCTTCTCGGTTTCATGTTCTTATAAAACCGGGTCCGGCGCCGCTTGCTTACAGCAGAGGCTGCCCCCGAGTTCACAGAACCCGCTTCGGGCCTTCCTCGGCGACCGTTCGGACATCGCGTGATCGCTCAGGACGTAAAAAACCTGCCCCGGAACGAGTTCCCGAGCGGGAGTGCCTTTCTATGTGGTAAGGCGTGCTATGCGGCCGGGTTGAGCTCGACCTTGATCCAACCGGGCCGTCGCTGGTCGAAGGTCTCGTAGGCTTCGATGGCGTTCGTGACGGGCTCGGTGTTGGTGAGGATCGTGGTCGGGTCGAGCGCCCCGGTGGCGACGAGCCCGACGAGCTTGGGGATGTACTTGCGGTGGTTGGCGTTGCCGCCTCTGACGGTCAGGTTGCGCTGCTGTACCACCCCTATAGGAGCGGTCATCGCCTGCGGCGGGAAGACCCCGATGACGCCTATGACCCCAACCTTCTTGACACACTGTGCCGACCACACGAGGGACTGCGGGGGCGCGTTGCCGGGGACCCAGGTTTCCCCCTTTGGGTTCGTCTCGGGGGCGACCCGGTTCAGCTCCTCTCCGTACTCACCTCCGGCGACCTCACCCACAGGTCCGGATTGTGGGCTCTCCGCATCGACGCCGACGGCCTCTATGACGCGGTCTACCCCGATGCCGCCGGTAAGCTCGAAGATGGTCCCTACCGGGTCTTCCTCGTTGTAGTTTATGACCTGGGCTCCCTGCGCCCGGGCCATCTCCAGACGCGACTCGTCCCTGTCTACCGCGAAGACCTGCCCGGCGCCCATTATGAAGGCGCTGGTTATAGCGAACTGGCCCACGGGACCGCAGCCAAAGACCGCGACCGTATCGCCGTCGCTAACTTCGGCGAGCTCCGCCCCAAACCAGCCGGTCGGGAAGATATCGGAGATCATAATCGCTTGCTGGTCGGTGACCTGATCGGGCAGCTTGACGCAGTTCACGGCGGCGAACGGTATCCTCGCGTACTCGGCCTGCATCCCGTGGAACGGCCCCGTAGGCTGCGGCCCACCAAAGAAGGCCGTCCCCGCCTGGGGGCCGTTGGGGTTGGCGTTGTCGCACTGGGCGTAGAAGCCCTCTCGGCAGTACATACAGTAGCCGCAGCCGATGGTCGAGCCGACAACGACCCGATCGCCGACATTGAGGTTCCTGGCGTTGGAACCAAGCTCCTCAATCACGCCGACACCCTCGTGGCCCAGGATGGTGCCCGGCTGCATCCCGGCCAGAGTGCCCCGGATCATGTGCAGGTCAGTGCCGCAGATAGCGCTGGAGGTGAGCCGGATAATCACATCGGTCGGCTCCTGTATCTTGGGCTCCTCGACGTCGTCGAGCCTTATGTCCCCGACCCCGTGAAAAACGACCGCTCTCACTACAAACGCCCCTTTCGGACACCCATCCTCGATGTATAAGAGGCCCCGCGAGAAGCGAGGCCTCTGGACGTTAGCCTACAGTTTTGTGTGTCGCCTTAGGCGCTCCTCGCCTGCTCGGCGTGCTTGCCCTCGGCGATCTCCTCGACGATCTTGGAGCAGAACGCCGGCAGGTCGTCTGGGTTGCGGCTCGTGACGAGACCCTGGTCGGTGACGACCTCCTCATCCACCCACTCACCGCCCGCGTTGCGGATGTCCGTCTGCAGGCTCGGGTAGGAAGTCAGTGTCCTACCCCTTACCACGTCCGCCTCTACCAGCGTCCAGGGACCATGGCAGATCACACCTACCGGCTTCTCCTGCTCGAAGAACCCACGCACGAACTCTACCGCCTCCTGGTTAGCGCGCAGATTGTCTGCCCCTACGGTGCCCCCCGGTACGATCAGGGCATCGTAGTCCTCCACGGAGACGTCAGAGAAGGTCTTCTCTACGGTAAAAGTCTCACCCATGTTAACGTCGCTGTTCATAGCCTGGGCTTCTCCGGTCTGGATGCCGACCACGTCTACTTCGGCACCGGCGTCCTCGACAGCCTTCTTGGGCTCGGTGAACTCGACCTGCTCACTACCCACAGGAGCAAGCAAGATGGCTACCTTGCGTCCCTGCAACTCGTTCGCCATGCTCAACCTCCGTTACAAATAACCGCTTTCAATACTAGCTTGATACCCGGTGATCACCAGTCCCAAACAAGTTTTGAATGCTTATTGATACACAGTTCACCGAACGGAATGGCGCTCTGCGGAGGGTGGAGGTTAGCCCGCGACCTCCGCGCCGACCGCGGGGCGAAGTCGGTAGAATACAGGTTCTTTGAAGCTCTCTTCTCTGAACCTGTGCCGGGCGGAATCCGTGAGGGGGTCGGCCTCTGCTGCGGCGATGAGGGCGATGGCGCAGCCGCCGAAGCCCGCTCCGGTGAGCCTCGCGCCCAAAGCGCCGGTCTCGCGCGCGGCCTCGACGAAGGCGTCGAGCTCGGGGGTGGAGATCTCGAAATCGTCGCACATGGAGAGGTGCGAATCGTACATGAGGCGACCGAAGGTCGCGAAATCTTCCTCCCGCAGCGCCCGGACCGCTTCCAGCACCCGGGTGTTCTCGCGGACGATGTGGCGGGCGCGCTTGAGCTCGTCGCCCTCGAGCCGGTTCAGGTCCTCCTCTTCGGCGTCTCGAAGCTCCCGTACGCCCAAAGTGCGGGCGGCGTTCTCGCAGGTCTTCCGGCGGTCCTCGTAGCCGGTATCGGCGAGGCCACGCTCGACGCGGGTGTCGCAGACGAGGAGGGAGAAGCCCGCTTCTTCGAGATCGAGCGGGACGTTTTCGGCCTCCAGGCTGCGGCAGTCTATGAGGAGGGCGGAGCCGGAGTCACAGAGCAGGGAAGCGTACTGGTCCATAATACCGGTCGGTACGCCGACGAAGTCGTTCTCGGCCCTCTGGCAGAGAATAGCGAGGTCTTTTTTCGAGAGATCCAGCCCGAAGAGCGCGTCGAGGGCGAGGGCGGTTGCTGCTTCAATCGCCGCGCTCGACGAGAGCCCGGAGCCGAGCGGCACATCCCCTGCAAAGGCCGCGCGGAACGCCATCACCTCCGCCCCGTTCTGCCCCATCGCCCAGACGACGCCGCGCGGGTAATCGGCCCAGGAGCCGTCTGCCCTTTCGCCGAGGGGGCGCCCCTCGGCGAAGTCGGCCGAGAATAGTGCACCCTCCCCGTCGGGAGCGAGGCCGACGGCGGTTGCGATGCGGTAGTCTATGGCGCAGGGCAGGACGAAGCCACCGTTGTAGTCGGTGTGTTCCCCGATCAGGTTGACCCGGCCCGGCGCGCTCGTGACGAGTCCCGGTGTCTCTCCGAACTCTTCCTCGAAGGCGCCTGCCGCTTTTTTCTCGATCTCCCGCAAGAACTCCTCCTACTCTCTGTAGCCGCGCGGGTGCCTTTGCATCCACGACCAAGCGTCGGAGATCATGTCGGAGAGCTCCGGCTTCTCGGGCCTCCAGCCGAGCTCGGCCTGGATCAACGCGCTCGACGCGACCAGTACCGGCGGATCCCCGGCCCGCCGCGGAGCCTCGACAGCCTCTATGGGGCGTCCCGTTACCTCTCGGGCAACCTCTATAACCTGTCGCACCGAGAACCCCGAGCCGTTGCCCAGGTTGTAGACGTGGTGCTCGCCCTTCTGTGACGCCTCGCCCGCCGCGTTCAGCGCCAGGAGGTGTGCCCATCCCAGGTCCTCGACGTGGATGTAGTCACGGACGGCGGTGCCATCGTCTGTGGGGTAGTCGGTGCCGAAGATTTTTACGTTCTCCCTCTCCCCGAGGGCGGCCCCGAGCACCAGCGGGATCAGGTGCGTCTCCGGCTCGTGGTCCTCGCCAAGACCACCGCTCGCCCCGGCGACGTTAAAGTACCGGAGGCTCGTGGCGGAGAGACCGTGGGCGCTCGCGTAGAAGCCGATGAGCTGATCTGCCGCGAGCTTGGAGCCGCCATACGGGTTGGTCGGGAGGGGCGGCGCGTCCTCCGGGATCGGGACCTCTTCCGGCTCCCCATAGACGGCGGCCGTCGAAGAGAAGACGAGCCGGGGCACACCGGCCCTTTGCATGGAGTCCAGCAGGTTCAGGGTACCCCCAAAGTTGGCCCGGTAGTACCGCCCCGGCTGCTCGACCGACTCCCCGACCAGGGAGAGGGCTGCGAAGTGTAAGACCCCATCGTAGCCCTCGGCCAGAACCTGCGAGGGCCCCTCTACGTCGATCAGATCCACCCGGACAAATTTCGCGCCCTCCGGGACGGCGCTCTCGTGGCCCTTGGAGAGGTCGTCGAGGACCGTTACCTCGTGACCCTCCTCCAGAAGTTGCATGGCGACGACGCTGCCGATGTAGCCGGCTCCGCCGGTGACGAGGAGCCTCAGGGGGAGATCACCTCCGGCCCATCCTCGGTGAGGACAAAGGTCTCCTCGGCCTTCGCCCCGGTTATGGAGGGGTTCCAGGCGAAAGCCTGCCCAGCCTGTATCTCCTGCAAGGTCCCCGGACCCGCGATTATCTCGCGCGCGGCGTAGCCGGCCATCCCGCCCTGGTGGTGTAGCAGCCACTCCCCGGGGAAGCCCACCTCGGCATAGTACCTCCTGCAGTCCTCAAAGGCGTCGGCGAGGGTGCGGCCGGGGCGGGTGGCCTCTTCGCGCATGCAGCGCAGGATCTCCTCGCACGCCCCCTGGCGCCGCTCGAAGTCCCCGTCGGGCTCCTCGAAGTGGACGATGCGGGTAAGGCTGACGTACAGACCCCCAAGCTCGGCGCAGACCACGAGCATCGCCCGGCGCCGCATGGCTACTCCGCGGGGAATCGGGTGCCGGTAAGAGGAGATCCGGTCGTCGGCGGCGACCAGGACCACGGGGGTTATGAGCCCCCGCTTCCGGCAGGCCGCAACGAGGTTCGCGGCGGCCTCGTACTCCGTCATACCAGGCGAGAGGGAAGTGGTCGCCTCCCCCATCGCCGCCGAGGTCTCGGCCCCGGCCCGCTTGTAGGTCTCTATCGCCTCCGCGTCGAGCACGTAGCGCAAGGGTGTGATCTCCTCTGAGACGTCCCGGGTTCCCTTCAGGGGAAAGTCGGCCCCTACAGTAGCGCCGCCGGAGAGTTCCCTGTAGACCGGCACCGCCCCTTCGTACCAGGGGTGCTCGACGACCTCGAAGTTTGGGGTCTCCTCCTCACGCATCCTTGGGGCCTCGATGTTATCGGTGACGACGTACTCGGCCTCCGGCGTAACGAGCAAGGTGGCGACGCCCAGAGGATCGGAGTGGTCCACCCGGTTGTCCGCCCCGCCCGTGTAATGGGCGAAGTTCGCCGGAAGCCCCAGCAGGACCGCCCCGAGGCCGAGCCGGTCCATCGTCTCCCGGAGCCTTTGCCGCCGGTCCTCCCAACTCATCTTCCCGCCCTCTCGATGGCTTCGCGCAGCTCGGCGGCGGTATCCTCCGGCAGCGCGTCTACTATGAAGGCCCCGGCCCCCATCTCGCTGCCGGCGAGGTACTTGAGCTTCTCGGCGGTGCGGTTGGGTGGGTAGAACTCGACGTGAAAGTGAGCCACGCCCTCGTGGTCCTCCCCATCCGTCGGGGCCTGATGCATGACCATCATGTACGGAAGCGAGAAGCCCCACAGGGCGTCGTAGCCGGTAAGGAGCCGCTTTAGCGTGCGGGCGAGATCGCGCCGCTCGTCCTCATCGAGGTGCGCTAGCGAGGGGACGCAGCGCCTCGCGTAGACGTGTGCTTCGTAGGGGTAGTGGGCGTAGAAGGGGATCAAGGCGGTGAAGTGCTCGCCCTTGTGGAGTATGCGGCGGCCGTCGGCGTGCTCCTCGGCGAGCAGGTCACAGTGGAGGCAAGCGCCGTGCTCTCTGCGGTGGGTACGGGCGGCTTCGAGCTCCTTCTTCGGGCGCGGGGGGACGAAAGGGTAGCCGTAGATCTGGCCGTGCGGGTGGTGCAACGTCACCCCTATCGCCTCGCCCTTGTTCTCAAAGACAAAGACGTAGTCCACGTAGCCGAGGGCGCCCAACTCCTCGTAACGGTCGGCCCACACCCCGACGAGGTTGCGGATTCTCCCCTCCGGCAACCCGGCCAGGGTCTCCTCGTGCTCGTCGGAGTAGACGACGACCTCGGCCACCCCGCGTCCCGGCGCGGTCGGTGTAAGCGCGGTGCCGGGCTCGTCGGGCTCGGGTGCGTCCGGGACGTAGGAGGGGAACTTGTTCTCGAAGACGACGATGTCGTAGGACTCGCGGGGTATCTCGGTCGGGAAGCCGCCCGGCTCTGTCGGGCACAGGGGACAGTACTCGGCCGGCGGGAGGAAGGTGCGGTCTTGGCGGTGGGTGGCGTAGACGACCCACTCGCGCAGCGTCGGGTCCCACCGGAGCTGGTTCAACCGCTCCGCTCCTCGTCGGGGCGGACGTTACCTGCTTCCTCGTCCTCGAAGGTGTAGAAGATGATGTAGCGACCGTCGTCTTTCGTCTCGCGCTCCTTTTCAGGTCCCGCTCTCTCTTCGCTCGGGATTCGCACCTTCTCGTCCTCCGGTTCTCCGTGCTCCATACTCACACCCTCTCAAGCGTGGGGTCGTCCCCACCGAGACCGTTGCGTCGGATGACCTCAGAGTACCAGCGCGCGCTCATCTTCGGGATGCGTCGCTGCGTCGCGTAATCTACGTAGACGATCCCGAACCTCTTCGAGTACCCTTCGGTCCACTCGAAGTTGTCTAGCAGGGACCAGACGAAGTAGCCCCTCAGGTCCACACTCCGTTCCATCGCTTCGTGCGCCGCCCTGAAGTGAGCGTCGAGAAACGCTACCCGCTCCTCGTCTTTCACTTCGCCCTCGGGGTCGACGTAGTCGTGGGCGGCGCGGCCGTTTTCGGTTATGTAGATCGGAGTCCTCGTGTATTCCTCGTGCAGGCGGACGAGGATCTCCTTGAGGCCGTCGGACTCGACCGGCCAGCCCATCGCCGTTCTCTCGGCGTCGTGGGGGATCACGGCCCTCGCCCGGACGCTGGAGAAGACGTTGTCGGTCCCAGTGTCGTCTTCGCGCACCATGTGGCGCATGTAGTAGTTGACGCCGAAGAAATCCACGGGGGCCGATATCTTTTCGAGGTCCCCATCGCGGACGAAGGAGAAGTCGCTCTCCCACCGGTAGTGCTCCAGCATGTCTTCGGGATAACTACCGCGAAAGATGGGATCTAGGTAGAGGCGGTTGACCTGCCCATCCACCCTATGGGCGGCCTCCCTGTCGGCCTCCCTCTCTCTCGACGGGCGGACCGACGAGAGGTTGAGCGTGACGCCGAGTCGGTTGTCTTCGCGTCCCAATGCTCGCATGGCGTCCAGCGCGAACCCGTGGCCGAGCAAGAGGTGGTGGGTGGCGGCGAGGGCCTTTGCGGTGTCCCGATGTCCGGGGGCGTGCACTCCGATACCGTGACCCAACCAAGCGGAGACCCAGGGCTCGTTCAGCGTGATCCAGAACGGGACTTCGTCGGAGAGATCCTCGTACACGATCCCCGCGTACTCCGCGAACCGCTCGCTCGTCTCGCGGCTCGTCCATCCTCCCTGATCTTCGAGCGCCTGCGGTAGGTCCCAGTGATATAGGGTGAGCATCGGCACGATGTCCCGCTCCCCCAAGCCCTCGACGAGCCGCCTGTAGAAGTCGAGGCCCTTCCGGTTGGCGGGGCCGCTTCCCTGGGGCTGAATCCTTGGCCAGGCGACGGAGAAGCGGTAGGCTCGTACGCCCAAGCTCATCATGAGTTCGAGGTCTTCTTCGAGGCGGTGGTAGTGGTCGCAGGCGATGTCGCCGGTGTCGCCGTGCAAGACGTTGCCCGACGTATGAGAGAAGGTGTCCCAGATCGAGGGCCCGCGCCCGTCCTCGTTTACGGCGCCCTCGACCTGGTAGGCGGCGGTCGCGGTGCCCCACAGGAAGCCTTCCGGAAAGATCCACGCTCCGCCTACCTTGACCTCCTCGAACCTCTACCCGGGATTGTAGTCGTTCTCGCAGAGAACGTGCGACAGCCTAAGAATTTCCTGATTCTTTAAGAGGAGTTCTGACTGCCTCCCCGAGCGGCGTTCTGGGCAGAGCGGCGGCGCGGCGAGGCGAAGCTCATACCCAGGACCACGCAGCCGAAGAAGACCATGAACAGCCCCCACCACAGGTTTATGTTTATACCCAGGGCCTTATATTCCTGAGCCGCGGGACCCAAGAGCCCGTACAAGACCAACGCCGTGCCGATGATCAACACCAGGGCCGCGACGTAGAACCCTATCGCCAGGGCGTGTCCACCCCCAGATTTCAGGGATTCCTCCGCTTTCTCCTCGGCCTTCCTCAGGTTATCGGCCATCGTTGTCCTCCTTTGGAAAGAGTCCTCTTTACCAGAAGATTATGTTCAGGGCCACCGTGATCGCGAGCGCGGCGGCGGCCAGCACCCACGGCTTCTTGTACCAGGCCGGCTCCACGGCCTCCTTTTTCTCCGTCAGGCCCCAGACCAAGCCCTCGAGCTCCTCGTCGCTCTTCTGGGAGCGGGAGGTAAGGAGCGAGACGATTATGGTGACCCCAAAGCAGATAATCCAGGCCCAGATCGACCGCCAGAAGTTCCCGGCCATCGGGCTACCGTAGGCGATGGTACCCATCAGCTCGAAACCCCAGAGCACCACGCCCGCGACCGTCCCCGACACTAGCCCCGCGAACCCGCCCCACGGCGTCGTCCGCCTCCAGAACATCCCGAGGAGGAACGTCGCGAAGAGCGGCGCCAGGAATATCCCGTGCAAGAGCTGGAGGTAGTCGAGTATGCTCTCGAACGCCAGCACGGCGTACGCGGTGCCTATGCTGAGAATCACCCCCACGACGGTGGCGATGCGCCCCACGGTCACATAGTGCCCGTCCGGCGCGTCGGGCCGGATGTAGGACTGGTAGATATCGTAGGTCCAGACCGTGTTGAAGGCGGTCACGTTCCCCGCCATCCCGCTCATAAAGGACGCCAGCAGGGCGGTCAGTGCCAACCCCAGCATGCCGGTCGGCAAGTAGTAGGCCATCACGTACGGGATGGCCATGTTGAAGGAGTTCTCCAAGCCCGGGCTCTGGCCCAGGGTGGGGAAGAGGCTGATGGCGATCAGGCCCGGGAAGATGGCCAGGATACCGTAGAGGATCTTCGGGAAGGCGGCGATGAGCGGGGTGCGCTGCGAGGCCGCCAGGTCCTCGGCGGCTAAAGCCCTCTGGACCACCAGAAAGTCGGTGCACCAGTAGCCGAAGCTCATGACGAACCCCAACCCAAAGACTATCGCGAACCACTGGACGGCCATCGGGTTGCTCGTGCTCCCCGTGTTGGACCACAGGTGGAAGAACTCCGGTTTGGCGACCGTTTCTTGCAGTCCGGACCAGCCCCCCGCGGCCACCAGCGCGAAGATAACGAGCGGCGAAATACCGAGCGTTATGAGGAAGAACTGCAAGACCTCGTTAAAGATGGAGGACGAGAGCCCGCCCAGGACCACGTACGTCATGATTATCCCCGCCGAGAGAAAGATGCTCGCGGTGATAGACCACCCGAGGAGCAACTGGAACACTATAGCCATGGCGTACATGTTGAGGCCGCTAAGTAGGATCATGAAGATGGCGAAGAGTACAGCGTTAAACCCCCGCGTCGCCTCGTTGTAGCGGCGCTTCAGGTAACCCGGCACGGAGACTACCCGGCTACCGTAGTAGAACGGGATCATGAACAGGGCGATGAACACCATGGCGGGTATGGCGCCTATCCAGTAGAAGTGGGCCGTCATAATCCCGTACTGGGCGGCCCCGGCCCCCATACCCAAGATCTCCAGAGCACCCAGGTTCGCCCCGAGGAAGGCCAGACCCGTAACCCAGCTCGGCAGCGACCGCGCGGAGAGGAAGTAGTCCTCCGAGGTGCGCATCCGGCTCCTCAGCATCGCCCCTATGCCGAGGACAAAGAGGAAGTACACTCCTATGATGAAATAGTCCAGCCAGGAGTCATCGACATCAACCTGCATCTGTAGCAGAGCCAGGACAGTCACGCTATTCTCCTTCCCCTACTTCTTTAAACGTACACGCCACTGTACTCTTCTGTAAAACTTGCGTCAATACATAGCCCATTGTGCATGTTTCTGACCGTCCAGGCTCTCATCCCAACAGCCACTCGTGCTCGGGGTCGTTTTTTATCTTCCACTCCCGTACCGGCCCAGCCATGACGTTCAAGTAGTAGAGGTCGTAGCCTGGAGGCGTGGAGACCGCGTGGTAGCCCCGCGGCACCAGCACGACGTCCCCGTCGTGGAAGGTCACCGTCTCGTCCAGAGAGCGGTCCTCGGTGTACACTCGCTGGAAGGCAAACCCTCCTTCCGGCCTTATCCGGTGATAATAGGTCTCCTCCAGGTAGGTCTCGCGCGGCCGGTCGTCCCGGTCGTGCTTGTGCGGAGGATAGCTCGACCAGTGGCCGTCGGGGGTAATGACCTCGACAACCAGCAATCGCTCCGCCGGACGGTCCTCCATCAAGATGGGGCGTATCTCCCGCTCCATGTTTCCCGAGCCGCGCATCTCGATCTCGATGTCCTCCGGGAGGATCAACCGCGGCGCCCTCTCCCCTTCCGCCGGCGCCGAAGTAACCGCCAGCTCCAACATCTCGCTTGCGGCCTCCACCCGGTATGGTGTCCCCGGTGGCAGGTAGAGGGCGCAGGGGGCTCCGTCGAATACGCTCTCACGCTCCCCGATGTTCCTCCACTCGTCCCCTCCAGCGGAGACGTGGCACAGCCCGGAGAGGACTACCAGGCAGACCTCCTCTTCCCCGGTCTGCTGCTCCAGCGTCTGGCCCTCCTCCAGCCGGAAGGCCTCAAAGCCCACATAGCCCCAGCCCGCCGACTCCGGGGTTACCTTTATTACGCTCCCGGCCTCCGGTGGCTTGCTTGTTACGAGCAAATCGGGCATCGCTGAGCCTCCCTTCCTCCGGCGATCAGAGATAGTGGCGTTCCGCCTGCTTCTCCGCTTCGTAGCCCTCGCGCGCGGCGCGCACGGTGTCCATGGCGGAGACCTCGGCGATGGGGACGTCCCACTGAGACTCAAAGTCCGGGACGGTCTCGCGGTTGGTCTGGATGTAGATCACCACGGTTCTATCTACGTTCTTCGCTCTCTCGAGCGCGTCTGTCAGCTCGGAGATGGTGCTCGTCCGTACCACATACGCTCCTAGAGACTCGGCGTTGGCCGCGAGGTCCACGGGCAACGGCTCACCGGAGGCCTTGGTGTTGGTGCCCAGAGAACCCTCCTCCCTGTAGCGGTAGTGCGTGCCGAAGCCGCCGGAGCCCACCGCATCGGAGAGCGCGCCGATGGAGGCGAAGCCGCCGTTGTCCACGAGCACGACCGTGAGCTTGTAGCCCTCCTGGATGGAGGTCACCAGCTCCCCGTTTAGCATGAGGTAAGAGCCGTCCCCGACCATCACGTAGACCTCCCGCTCGGGGGCGGCCATCTTCGTGCCTAAGCCCCCGGCGATCTCGTACCCCATACACGAGTACCCATACTCGACCTGGTACCCCTTCGGTTCCCGGCTTCGCCACAGCTTGTGTAAATCTCCGGGCATGGCCCCCGCCGCACAGACCACGACGTCGGAGGGAGCGGAGAAGGTATTGACCGCCCCGATGACCTGGCTCTGCGCCGGTAAGGGCTCGTCACTCGGCTCGTAGAACTGCTCCACCTCGCGGTCCCAGTCCCCCACCGCACGGGCGACCTCCTCCCTGTAGCCTGCCTCCACCTCGTGGCCGGCAAGCGCCCCAGAGAGGGCTTCGAGCGTCGCCCGAGCGTCGCCGACAAGCGAGAGCCCCGCGTGTTTGGCGGCGTCAAGGTCCGCGACGTTGACGTTCACGAAACGTACCCGCGAGTTCTGAAACGCGGTCTTTGAGGCAGTCGTGAAGTCGCTCCAGCGGGTCCCGATGCCGATCACGAGGTCGGCTTCCCTGGCGACGCGGTTCGCGCCGCGCGTGCCCGTAACCCCCACCGCGCCCAGGGCCGAGGGGTGGTCGTAGGGCAGAGAGCCCTTGCCCGCCTGCGTCTCGGCGACGGGGATGCCGGTGGATCCCACGAACTCTCTCAAAGCCTCGGTAGCCTCGGAGTAGATCACACCCCCCCCGGCGACTACCAGCGGGCGCCCGGCCCCCCGGATGAGGGCCACCGCCTCTTCGAGGGCCTCGGCGTCGGGGAGCGGACGTCCTATGCGCCACACGCGCTTCCTCAGAAACTCCTCCGGGAAGTCGTAGGCCTCGGCCTGGACGTCCTGAGGCATCGCCAGCGTCACCGCGCCCGTATCTGCTTGGTTGGTCAGGACGCGCATGGCGGAGAGCGCGGCGGGCATGAGCTGCTCGGGGCGCACGATCCTGTCCCAGTACCTGGAGACGGGCCGGAAGCAGTCGTTGACCGAGAGGGAGCCGTCGTGTGGGGTCTCTAGCTGCTGCAGAACCGGGTCGGGGCCGCGCGAGGCGAAGATATCGCCCGGCAGGAGCAACACCGGGAGCCGGTTTATGGTGGCCAACGCCGCACCGGTGACCATGTTGGTGGCGCCGGGACCGATGGAGGAAGTGCACACGAGGGTCGAGAGGCGGTTCTTCATCTTGGCGAAGCCCGCGGCCGTGTGTACCATCCCCTGCTCGTTGCGCGCCAGGTAGTAGGTTAGCTCGTCCTCGTACTGCTGTAGGGCCTGGCCTAGGCCCGCGACGTTGCCATGCCCGAAGATGCCAAAGCACCCCTGGAAGAAGCGGTGCTCTACACCGTCGCGCTTCACGTACTGATTCGCCAGGAACACCACCAACGCCTGGGCCGTCGTCAACCGCACCGTGCCCATCCCCTAACGCACCTCCGTCCCGCGTCTCGACACTTCCCGGCCGTGGACGATCTCCCTAAACACCGGCGGACCTCTCCAGGAGCTCCTCGACCTCTCCCGTGATCGGCATGGCGTCGGCGCACGCCAGGCGGGAGGCGACGATAGCCCCGGCGGCGTTCGCGAACCGGAGCGTTCTCTCGGGCTCCCACCCGAGGAGCAGCCCGTGGCACAGGGCGCCCCCGAACGCGTCGCCCGCACCGAGGCCGTTGACGATCTCTACCTCTATCGGCGGCACCTCCGCTACGCCTTCTTTCGTCCGGGCGAAGACTCCCTCCGGCCCTCGCTTGACTATCGCGAGTTCGAGGCCCAGGTCCAGGAGTGCCTCGGAGGCCTCGTGCGGGTCGCCAGTCCCGACCGCCACCTCGACCTCCTCCTGGTTTCCGACCGCCACCGTGGCGTACTTTAACGCCTCGCGGTACCAGCGTTCCGTCTCTTCCCTCGACTCCCAGAGCATCGGCCGGTAGTCGAGGTCGATGACCGTGATCTCACCCACACGGGCCTCCAGAGCTTCGAGCGTCGCGCCCCGGCTCGGCTCTTCGGAGAGGCCCGTGCCCGTAATCCAGAACAGCGGCACTGACGAGATCTCCCCTAGGTCCAACTCCTCGGTCCCTATGTTCGAGTCCGGCGCCTTCGGCTCCCGATAGAAGAGGAGGGGGAAATCGTCGGGCGGGAAGATCTCGCAGAAAGCCAATGGCGTGCGCAGATCGGGGTCTGTACCCACGTAGCGCGCGTCTACACCGAACCCCTCCAGCGCAGCCCGCACGTACGGCCCGAAGCCGTCGTCGCCCACCCTGGTTATCACCGCGGACCGGTGGCCCAACCGTGCGGCCGCGACCGCCACGTTCGTAGCACTCCCGCCGAGTGACTTGGAGAAGGTCTTCACCTCCGCGAGCGGAACCCCGATCTGCTCGGGGTACAGGTCCACGCTGACCCGCCCCATCGTGATAACCTCGAGGTCTGCCACCTAGGCCCCCTTTCGGCTCTCGAGCACGCCCCGCACGAAACCCAAACTCTTGCGCACGTCCTCGATGGGTCCTTTGCTCCTCTCCGGCTCGCCGTCGAGCATTATGTCCTGCTCCAGCACGTACCACCCCCCGTACCCCGCCTCCTCCAGCACCCCGATTACACGCTCCGTGTTCACGTCCCCGTCGCCCAATGCCTTGAACACGCCCCGGCGCACGGCCTCCTCGAAGCTGAGCCTCCCTTCCGCAACCTGCCCCGCGAGGCGCCGGTCCGTGTCCTTGAGGTGCACGATGCGGACCCTGCCGGCGGCGAGCTCGGCGACCTCCACCGGGTCGTCTCCCCCAACCACGAGGTGGCCGGTGTCGAGGCAGAGGCCCGTCTCGCAGCCTCTCAGAAAACGCCGCACGTGGTGGGGGCGTTCGATCGCGGTCCCGAAGTGGGGGTGTACCGCGACAACGAGGCCGTGACGAACCCCGATCTCCTCCGCCAGAGCGAGGCCCTCGAATAACTCGTCCCAGGCGTCGTCGTCTAGCTCGACGTTCTCCTCGTAGCCCTCCCCCTCAATGTCGGGTGCCAAGATCAACACGCCGCCGCCGGCGGCGGCGAAGAACCCGGCCTGCTTCTCGACCGAGGCGAGCCCCTCCTCGCGCGCCTCCGCCCGGTGCAGCACGACCGGCACGAACCCTCCCACCAGACGCAGGCCGTGCCCCCCCAGCACGCGCGAAGCCTCGGTGGGATCTTCGGGCAAAAAGCCCTCGGGGCCCGACTCTATCGCCGGTAGGCCGAGGGAGTCCGCTTCTTCGAGCACCCGTTCGGCGCTCATCTGGTAGCCCCACCCCTCTACCTCGTTAACGCCCCACGATATCGGTGCGCCCGCGATGCGCGTTTCCCAATCCACTTGCCTAATCGGCCTCTCTGTAGAAGACTTCGCCGTTTTTCGTCTCGTTGGTCAGCCGCACGGTCCTCCCCTCACGGTACGAGTGTTCGGCGGCCTTTGCCAGGACGAACGCCGCGGCAGCGTCGGCGCCGCTCACCTCGGGGTCCCGGTCCTCGCGCACCGCCCGGAGGAAGGATTCCAACCCCGCCACGTAGGCATCGGCGAAGCGTTCGACGAAGTCGGAGACGTAGTCCTGGTGCGAGCTGTCAGGGGTGAGCGTCTCCACCGAGGCTCGCCTGTGGTTGTCCACCCTCAGCGTGGCCTTAGAGCCCATGATCTCGCTAGAGCACTCGTAGCCGTAGCCGGCGACGCGGCTGTTGTCTATAACACCCAAAGCTTCGCTGGCGAAGCGGAGGGCGACGACGGCGTTGTCAATGTCGTCCACCTCCTCGAACCCTGCGGGATCGGAGAGCGCCGCCCCGAAGGCGGTTACCTCCTCGATCTCGCCGACGAGCCAGCGAGCCGCGTCGAAGTCGTGCAGGGTGACATCGGCGAAGAACCCCCCTGATCCCTTTATGTAGTCGAAGCCGGGCGCCTGCATATCCCGCAAGGAGGTGCGAAAGAGGTACACCTCCCCGATCTCACCCGCCTCTACCTTCTGCCACGCGCGCCGGTAGTCGGGGTCGAACCGCCTGTGGAAACCCACCTGCAGCTTGATCCCCGCCTTCCGCGCGGCTTCGATGGCCCCGTAGGTGCTCTCCATCTCGAGCGAGATGGGCTTCTCGCAGAAAACGTGCTTGCCCGCTCCGGCCGCAGCTTCGATCATGTCGGCGTGCAGCGGCGTGGGGCTCGCAATGACGACGGCCTCGATCCCGGGATCGTTCAACAGGTCGGCGTAATCGGTGGACCACTCGATCCCCCCGAGCCGCCCAGAGACGTCGCGAACAATCCCCTCGTCCGCGTCCACGATCCGCACAAGCTGCGCCAGAGGGATGCGTCCGGCCAGGTTGGTGGCGTGAAAATCGCCCATTCGCCCCAGCCCAACCAGGCCCACACGCACGCGATCCTCCACGGCTACCTCACCCCTCTTACTTTGTTCCCTCGCCCGTCATCGGACGCCTCCAACGGAGCCCCGTACCCGAGATCAGGCGCCCGGCCACCGCTCGATCACCACTTTGCGCTCGGTGTAGAACTCCACACCGTCGCGCCCGGTGGCGTGCAGGTCCCCAAAGAACGAGTCCTTCCAGCCGGTGAACGGGAAGAAGGCCACCGGCGCGGGCACGCTTATGTTTATCCCGATCATGCCGCACTCGACCTCTCTCCTGAACTTCCTCGCTGCCGCGCCATCCCTGGTGAAGATAGCCGCCGCGTTGCCATACCTGGACTCGTTGATGGTCCGTATGGCCTCGTCGAGGTCAACGATGCGCTCGACGGC
>DATDKT010000288.1:0-8468 GCA_036519775.1 Rubrobacteraceae bacterium | reverse complement strand
CTGCCAGGTTTCGAACACGCGGTAGGAAGATGGTCTGGACCATTGGGGATCCTTTCCTTAGTGGTCGAAGCCCTGTTTATAACGGTATTTCTTCTATGGTTACCTGCCAGACGAGGGTAGATAATATGCTTGGAGCTTATCCACTCAGACGTGTAACCTCTCAATCCTTCCTATCATTGGGTGTATCACTCACGCTTGGGCAGCGCCCCCATCCGCATCAATCACGGTACATGCAGCCGAGAAAGCGGCTCGCACCCTATCTGGACTTGCCATCGGACACCCGTTGTTGCTGCAGGAGGATAGCTTCGGCTAGGCCTTGCCTTTACGGCCACGCTTCGCAGGTACTGCACTCGACGTTTACAGGAGACAACAACTATGCTCTACGAAGATCAGGCCGCAGGCTTCGACGAACGGGCGGCGATCCCCGCGGAGGCAGTCGAATCGATGGCCGCGGCGGTAGCCGAGATCGCGGGACTGCGACAGGGAGATACGCTCCTGGAGATCGGCGCCGGCACCGGTATGCTGAGCCTCCCTCTCATCAGGCAGCCAATCCGCTACATCGGCTTCGATCTCTCGCCGGCGATGCTCGCGGTCTTTCGTGAGAAGGTGGAGAAGGCGCGGCTACGCGCTGAGCTCCTGGAGGCCGACGCCAACGGTCGCTGGCCCGCCACGGACGGGAGCGTGACGGCGATCTTCTCGGCGCGTGCGCTCCATCACGTCGACGTGGACCATGCGGCTGACGAAATCGGGCGCGTGCTCCGCCCCGAAGGGGGCTGGCTCATCCTCGGCATGGTGCGCCGACCGAGCGAGTCGGTGAAGCCCGCGTTCCGCCGCCAGATGGGGAAGCTCCTCGAGGAAGAGGGCTACAGTGGCAGGAGCCACGACACGCACACCGAGGCGCTCTTCTCGGCGCTGGAGACGATCGGCGGGGAGCGCGCGGAGACGCACGTTGTGGCGCGCTGGACGCGGAGGATCGCCCCGCTCGACTCGTTCACGGCGTGGCAGGGGAAGAAGGGGCTCGCCGGCCACGATATCCCAGAGGAGGTGAAGGAGCGCGTGCTCGGCCGTCTTCGCGCTTGGGCTGAGAAGCACCACGGAAACCTGGAAGCGCCGCTTGAGCAGGAGGAATCCCTGGCACTCGATGCGATCCATGTACGGGCAGTATGATCGGATCAACTAAATACTGGAGGTGTCTATGAAGGACGAACTACTGACCAAACTGGGGCAATCGCTCGTAACAGGGAATCTGACCGACCAGGAGCTACTAGCTCGCACGGACAACAACTCGCTAGTCCAGATTCTCCCCGACGCCAACGTGATCAAGATTGGCGGGCAGAGCTTGATCGATCGCGGCCGCACGGCGGTCTTCCCTCTGATCGAGGAGATCGGCGAGAACCTCGGCCGCCACAAGATGATCATCGGCACCGGCGCCGGCACCCGCGCCCGGCACGCGTACAGTGTAGGGATCGACCTTGGCATGCCCACCGGCGTGCTGAGCGTGCTCGGCACCTTCGTCAGCATGCAGAACGCGCGCATGCTCCACTACCTCCTAGCGAAGCATGGCATCCCCTTTATCGAACCGGTGCAGTTCCCGCAGCTTCCGCTCTACGTCGAAGAGCGGGGCGCGGTGATCTTCTTCGGCATGCCCCCCTACACCTTCTGGCAGAAGAACCCGGAGGTGGGGCGCATTCCGCCACACCGCACCGATGCCGGCGTCTACCTCATCAGCGAGGTCTTCGGCGCGCAGTCGATGATCTATATCAAGGACGAGGATGGGCTCTACACGGCCGATCCGAAGAAGGACCGGAACGCGAAGTTCATCCCACGCGTCACGCTGGGCGAGTTGAAGGAGATGGACCTCCCCGACGTTGTGGTGGAGCACACCGTACTGGAACTGATGGAGAACGCTGAGAACCGCCGATCCATCCAGGTCATCAACGGTCTCGTCAAGGGAAACCTCACGCGGGCGCTCGAAGGAGAGGAGATCGGGACCATCATCACCGCGGATTGATAACGGCAACGACACTTCCAGGAGTAGAACAGACAATGACAGATACAAACGACCGGCGCCACCACGTTGAATCGATGCTGATGCGTGAGAGCCTTCTCGACAAAGAGGTAATGGCCTCGACCGAATCCCCAGTAGTGCGCATGCTACCGAATGTCCACGTCGTCAAGATCGGTGGTCGCTCGATCATCGACGCGGGGAAAGAGGCCACCTATCCGGTGGTCGATGTCCTCGGCCGGCTCCTCGAAAGCGAGAGGCTGATCCTCGGCGTCGGCGGCGGCGTCAAGAGTCGTCACGTCTTCTCGATCGGCCTCGACCTCGGCCTCCCAACCGGAGTGCTCGCGCAGTTATCGGTGGCCGACGCGCTCGGCAACGCCCACATTATGGGAACACTCCTCGCCCCGTACGGCGTGGTGGCGATCCCGCCGGAGATCTTCGGACATCTCCTCCCTCTCTTTATCCACTCCGCCCCCGGCGTGATCTTCAACGGCGTCCCCCCCTACTCGCTCTGGGAGCATCCTCCCGGCGTGGGGCGCATCCCGCCGCATCGCACCGATGCCGGCTGCTTCATCCTCGGCGAGTGCTTCGGCACCAAGACGGTGACGTTAGTGAAGGATGTGGATGGACTCTATAAGGAGGATCCGAGGCAGAACCCGAACGCGAGCTTCATCGACTCGATCGGAGCGCGCGAGTTGAAGCGACGCGCGCTCCCGAGCCTCCCCTTCGACGAACTTCTCCCCGACCTACTCATCAATGCGAGACTCGTCCAGCAGTTTCAGATCGTCAACGGCCGCGAACCGGAACGGATCGCCGCGGCGGTCAGAGGGGAACACGTTGGCACCATCGTCTACGCCGACTGAGGCGAGACCATCGATAGCTGTGCCGGCCGTCCGCGTCGAGGGGCTTGTGAAGGCCTTTAGCGCGGAGGTTCGGGCGCTCGATGGAATCAGGCTCTCCATTCCGTCCGGCGAGCTCGTGGCGCTCGTCGGCCCCAATGGCTCCGGTAAGAGCACGTTCCTCCAGATCCTCTACGGGGTTGTCGCCGCCGACGCGGGCGATGCTCAGGTTCTGGGACTTGATCCCCGTCGCGACCGTGCGAGTCTTCGCGCGCAGATCGGCTACGCGGGGCAGGAGACTGCGCTCGATCCCGAGATGACCGGTCGCGAGACGCTCCGCCTCTTCTATGCGCTTCGCTCTCTGCCGCATCGTGATCGCGACGCGCGCCTGGCGCAGCTTGCCGAGAAGTATGATATCGACTCCTTCTGCCATCGGCCGGTGCGGACCTACTCCGGCGGCGAGCGGCAGCGCCTCCACCTCGCGCTCGAAGCGATGCATGACCCACGACTTTTCCTTCTCGACGAACCGACCGCGAACCTCGATCCCGCCGCGCGCCGTGCGCTCTGGAGCCGCCTCGCTGCGTGGCGCGACGCCGGGCGCACGCTCCTCATCGCCACGCACGACCTGGCGGAGGTCGCGACCTACTGCGATCGCGTGATTCTTCTCGACCGTGGACATCTCCTCGCCGACGACGCGCCGCGCGCCCTCATAGCCACGCAAGGACGCGCACACACGACGATCACCCTCGCCTACGAGCTCGGGGGGAACGCGGAGGGATTGGTATCCGAACTTCGAAAGTTGCCGGAAAAGCCAGAGGTTGTAATCGACGGAGCGATGATCACACTCTGGCGCGTGCAAAATCCCGAAGGGAGCGAGCCGGCGCTCGATCTCCTCGCTTCGCGTGGCGTCTCTTATCTTCGCGTGGAACGCGCGGAGCCCGATCTGGCCAGCGTATATTTCCGCCTTGCGGGGAAAGGGCTCGCGGCGCCCGGGGAGAGCCGTCGCGGTGGAAAGAGGAGGGATGGATGATGACGGCTCTTCACATAGTGCAGGAGACCGCGCTGCGAAGCTGGCTGAAGACGATCCGCCGGCCGGTTCCTCTCACCTTCTCCTTCGTGCAGCCTCTCTTCTGGATGTTGATCTTCGGCTTCCTCTTCCACCGCTTCACGCTCGGTCCGGCGTACGCGGGGCTCTCCTATCTCGACTTCCTCCTCCCCGGTATCTGCGCCATGACGGTCCTCTTCGGCGCATCGCAGGCGGGGATCGGGATCGTGCACGATCTGCAGACCGGATTCCTCCAACGGATGGTTCGGTCCTCGATGCATCCTGTGTGGATCCTTACCGGCAGGATCGTCGCGGAGGTGACACGACTTCTCCTGCAGGCGTTCGTGGTGGCGCTTCTCGGGATCGCGCTCGGCGCACGGCTTTGGATCGATCCCCTGGCCCTCCTCGCCGCGCTCGTAGCGCTCGTCCTCTTCGCCCTCGCCTATGCGAGCCTCTCCTGCTGGGTCGCGCTCGAGACGAAGGCGCAGGAGAGCATGGCGATCTTCGTCCACGTTGTGAACGTGCCGCTTCTCTTCACGAGCACCGCGCTCGTCCCCTCGAGCCAGATGCCCGCGTGGCTGGAGGCGCTTTCGCGATGGAATCCTCTCTCGCTGGTAGCTAACGGACTACGGGAGGCGCTCCTTCTTGGGCAGATGCCTGATGTTGCGAACCTTCTTCCGCTTCTCGCAATAGGTGCATTCCTCTTCGCATTGGCCTCGCGGACGATGAGCGTGTCGTAGCGAAGTTGCTTCGGAGACTGGAAGTGGACAAGGACCGCCTTCTTAAGTCCTACATTACCCTTGCCCCCGAGGCACTGGACAGCCTCGGATCTGAGGAGCGGCGCACGGTATACTCTATGCTCGGACTTTGTGTCGAGGCGTTGCCGGACAAGAGCCTAAGGGTCCGCGGCGTGTTCGGAGAGGAGAGTGTAGTTTGCCAAAACGACAGAACGTCAACAAGATGATGCAACAGGTCCAACAGATGCAGCAGGAGATGCAGCAGGCCCAGGAGGAGCTGGCCCGCGAGACCGTTACCGCGAGCGCGGGAGGCGGGGCGGTCAAGGCGACGATGAGCGGTAACCTGGAGCTCGTGGAGCTGCAGATAGACCCGGAGGTCCTGGACCCCGAAGACGTCGAGATGCTCCAGGACATGGTGCTCGCGGCGGTCAACGAGGCCCTGACCTCCTCTCAGGAGATGGCCTCGAAGAGGCTCGGCGGCATCACCGGGGGACTCGGGGACCTGGGACTCAACCTGCCTGGGATGTAACACACCTTTGGCGAGCTACGCGAGGCCGGTCGAGCGGCTCATAACCGAGCTTTCGAAGCTCCCCTCTATCGGGCCGAAGAGCGCCCAGAGGATAGCCTTCCACGTCATCAGGGGCAGACCCGACGACGCGCGCGCTCTGGCGGACGCCCTGCGCCAGGTCAAAGAACGCATAAGGCCATGCAGGCGTTGCTTCAACCTCACCGAGGGCGAGGAGTGCGAGATCTGCACCGATCCCCGGCGCGATGCTTCCGTCATCTGCGCGGTCGAGGACCCGTACGATATCGGGCCCATCGAGCGGACGGGCGAGTACCGAGGGCTGTATCACGTCCTGGGCGGGGCGCTCTCGCCTCTGGACGGCATCGAGCCGGAGGATTTGCGGATAGCCGAGCTCGTCGAACGGGTCGAGAAGGAGGGGACGAAGGAGATCGTGATAGCCACCAACCCGAACACGACCGGCGAGGCGACTGCGCTCTTTATCGCCCAGGAGCTCAAGGACACGCCGGTCAGGGTGACGGCCCTGGCGAGCGGGCTACCGGTCGGGGGAGACCTGGAGTACGCCGACGAGGTCACGCTCGGACGCGCCTTCGCCGGGCGGCGTGAGATCTAGGGACCTCAAAGCGCGACTCGGAAGACCCGGAGCCCCCGGAGGCTCCTCGCTCGCATCCTTGAGCCCCCGCTCGGTGGGATCTTTAGGGGTGACGGTCGCGACCCTCGCCCCGAGGAACGCCATCCTCGTCGAGCCGCCGGAGCTCTCGCGGGAGGTCGCGAGAGCTCTCTACGCGATGGGTGCTAGGCTACTCTACTCGCACCAGCTGGAGGCCTACGAGCGGGTGCGGGCTGGGGAGAACGTGATCGTGGCGACGGCGACCGCCAGCGGGAAGTCGCTGTGCTACAAGATCCCCGCCTTCGAGAACGCTTTGGAGAACCCGGCGAACCGGGCGCTCTTCATCTACCCGACCAAGGCCCTCGCCCAGGACCAGCTGCGGAAGATAGGCAAGCTCATGCTGCGCGGCGTCCACCCCGCGACCTATGACCGCGACACCCCAAAGACCCTGCGCTCGGAGATAAGGCGCAAGTCGAATGTAATCCTCACCAACCCCGACATGCTTAACGTGGCCCTACTCCCAGGCCACGACTCCCTCTGGGCGGACTTCTTCCGCAACCTAAAGATAGTCGCCGTGGACGAGGCGCATCTCCTGCGCGGCGTGTTCGGTTCGCACGTAGCGGCGGTCTTGAGGCGTCTGAGGCGAGTGGCCGAGCTGCACGGGGCGGACCCGAGCTTCGTCCTGACTAGCGCGACCATCGCCAATCCCCTGGAGCTTGCGGAGGTCCTGACCGGGCTGCCGTTCTCGCTCGTGGACCGGGATGGGGCGTCGAGTGGGGAGCGGCGTGTGATCTTTAGGAACCCGCCTCTCAAGGACGAGGAGAAGGGCGATAGACGGAGCATGCTCTCGGAGGGGGCCTCTGTGTTCTCCAGGCTTGTCAATCAGGGCGTGCGCACCATCGCCTTCGCCAAGAGCCGCAAGTCGGCGGAGCTCATCTACCGCTACGCCGCCGACCGTTTGGGCCCGGACCTCGCGCGGCGCATCTCGCCGTACCGCGCGGGTTACACGGTTCGGGAGCGGCGGGAGATAGAGGAAAGGCTCTTCGAGGGCGAGCTCCTCGGCGTGATCTCGACGAACGCGCTAGAGCTTGGAGTGGACGTGGGCTCTCTTGACGCGGTCGTGTGCTGCGGGTACCCGGGAAGCGTCGCTTCCATCTGGCAGCAGTGGGGACGGGCCGGGCGAGGCAAAGAACCCTCGCTCGCCGTCTACATCGCGGGCAGGGACTCACTGGACCAGTACCTCTACGAGAACCCGGAGAAGGTCCTCGGAAGAAGGGTCGAGGCGGCGCGCCTCACGCTTGAGAACCCGTACGTCCTGGGCCCGCACCTTCTCGCCGCCGCGTACGAGGCGCC
Organism: Rubrobacteraceae bacterium; assembly: GCA_036519775.1. Lineage (GTDB taxonomy): Bacteria > Actinomycetota > Rubrobacteria > Rubrobacterales > Rubrobacteraceae > Rubrobacter_F. The sequence continues at coordinate 1,356 of DATDKT010000288.1, read as the reverse complement.
TCTCGAAGAAGACGACGAACGATACTTCGGGTTCGCCTACCCGACGGTCGCGGAGGAGCTGGTCGAGTCGGGGGCGCTGGTGAGGAGTGGGGGGAGGATGCACTACACGCGGGGGGACAACCCGGCGTGGGACATCTCGCTGCGGTCGACCGACTCGGCTTCGGTTCTAGTGGCGGATGGGGAGGGGGAGGTGATCGGTGCGGTCGAGTCCCGGCGGGCGCCAATGGAGCTGCATCCGGGGGCGACCTACCTGCACCGCGGGCGGGCCTATGAAGTCGAGCACCTGAACCTCCCAGCACACCAGTCGCTCGTTCGCAGGGTCCCGAATCGCTACTACACCAGGCCTAAAGTCGAGACTGACGTGGAGATCCTCGAAGAGTCGGAGAAGCGTGACCTTGCGAACGGCGCGAGCCTTCACTGGGGCCGGGTGCGGACAACCGACGTGATCACGCTGTACAAGAAGATACGGGTCTCCGACATGCATGAGGTGGGCGTCTTCCCCCTCGACCTGCCCCCGACGGAGTTCGAGACACGCGGCCTCTGGTTCACCCTGCCCTCTTTGCCACCGCGAGCGGAGCCGGGTAACGCCCAGCCTAGCTTCGTCGAGTTCCTGGGCGCCTTGCACGCGGCGGAGCATGCCTTTATCGGACTGTTGCCGCTCTTCGCGATGTGCGACCGGGGGGACATCGGGGGGCTCTCCGTCGCCGTGCACCGTCAGACGCGCCTGCCGACCGTCTTCGTCTACGACGGCTACCCCGGCGGCGTCGGCATCTCCGAGCGCGGCTACGACACCTTCGAGGAGGTGGCCCGCGATACCCTGGGCGTCCTCGCCCGCTGCCCCTGCAAAAAGGGCTGTCCGGCCTGCGTTCAGTCTCCCAAGTGCGGCAACTGGAACGAGCCCTTGAGTAAGGACGGTGCTATCGCCGTCTTGCGCTACCTCCTCGGGCAGGTGAGCCGCTACCCGACACTGTAGGCGGTGAGCCTTTTTGGAGCAGTGAGAAGGGAGAGGCTCTGCTCTCGACTAGTTCGCAAGCGCCGCTCGTTCTTCCCCAACGTGGTCGATGAGCCGGTAGTAGTGCATGTAGCCCAACGCTGTACAGCCCAAACCGAGCACGATCACCGCCAGCACCGCCCGTGTGCCGGGCAGCTCGCGGAGTGCGGTAATAAGCGCTACCGGAGGCAGGCTAGTGGAGCTAGAAGGTTGACCCTAGCTCGGTAGGGTTGACTGGCTCGGTAGGGTCGACCCTCTAGCTCGGTAGCACTTGCCTTGGCTGCGCCCTCATAGACGAGTACAACCGCCTAACTACTAAGGCTTGTTCGTTAACGGGGTTTGGTGACCATAGTTAGTCTCTGCCC
>DATDKT010000287.1:0-4129 GCA_036519775.1 Rubrobacteraceae bacterium | reverse complement strand
GTGTGGCTCTTTCGCACCTCACCGCGACGATGAGGTGCCAGGCTCTCACTTATGATTACCCCCTACAATAAGTGGGCCGCTGGCCTTGTTCGCTATTCGGTCACCGGTCCAAAACTCACCCGGAGCAGTTTAGCAGTTCTTCTTCCTTCACTAAACTTCTCCTTCTCTTACCGGTGCTAAACTTCTCCTTTCCCTGGTCTGTTAACCCGAGCCTCGACGGTTGGTTCTCCTGGCCGGGTAAGGTCTCGGAGAGAGGCGGTAAGTACATGGAGCGCACGGTCGGCGGAGTGAAGATCGAGGTCGTCCAGGGAGACGTAACGTCCCAGGACGACGTGAACGCGGTCGTGAACGCAGCCAACGCTCGACTCGAGAGTGGGGGAGGGGTCGCCGGCGCGATCCATGGGGCCGCCGGACCCGGTCTCGTGGAGGAGGCCCGGCCGCTCGGCCCCATAGGACCGGGAGAGGCCGTCATTACCGGTGGTCACGACCTGCCCAACCGCTACGTCATACATGCTTTGGGCCCCGTCTACGGTCAGGACCGCCCCGAGGACGAGCTCCTGGCGAACTGCTACCGCAACTCGCTCGCGCTCGCCGAGGAGCAAGAGATAGGGTCCATCGCTTTCCCGGCGATCTCGACCGGCATCTTCGGATATCCACTCGAAGAGGCCGCCGAGGTTGCGCTTCGGGCGGTGATCGAGAAAGCCGAACGCCTCCAGAATGTGCGCCTCGTCCGCTTCGTGCTCTTTGGCGAGGAGGAGCTCGAGGTATACAAGAGGGCTCTTTCGGAGGCGTGAGGTTGCCTTGCCAGACCCTGGGGAACGAAGAGAGTGGTGGATGGGCTGGCTCCCGGAGCCACGGAGGGGCGCAACGCGGCAGGCGAGATCGTCCTACGAGGTGCTCTCCTGAGCGGTGAGAACCTCTAGGACGCGGTCCACGTTCTCCTCGGTTGCGACGCTTTCGGCCGTCGTGAGGAACGAGAGCAGAGTTATTGGTTTTAGGGCGAGAAACGCCGCGTACGTCTTGTGGTGCCCGTCGAGCAGATAGTGGGCCATGCACCAGTGCTCGTTTAGCGTCGGTCCCTCTTCTCGGGTCGCGGGTCCTCTGATGTCCAGTACGGAGACAGCCAGTGCCGTGGGCCGCTCTCCCGCGGAGAGCTGGTTCACGTAAGCACGCACGGTCTTCTCGCTCAGCCAGGCCTTTGGAAACATGGGGACAACGAACTCGAAGAGACGTCTGCTGCTCCCCAGAGGCACGGAAGGAGTGCGATAGTACTCGGTCTTTGGGTTGTGGGGCAGGTCCCAGAATCTGTCGGTGCCCCATAGCTCGACCTGCTCGTGGGCGAAGTAGTCTTCTTCCGCGCCGGGTCTCGCCAGGTTGGGAGTGAGCTCCAGAAGGCTCACCCGGTAGTTACCTTCGGGCATGGCCTCACCGATAGTGCTGACGAGCGTGCTTTCGATCCTCTCCAGGCCCCCTCTCAAAGCGTTCGCCGTCTTCCCCGGCGAGACGTTCCGGTTCGCTCCTCCCATGCGCTCGAAGATGAACGCGCACGTGTCGCAGGCCCCGCCGATCAAGTACGCCCGCTCGCCCAGCAAGGTGAGATACCGGTTCCACCCGACGGAATCCCCATGTGCCGGTTGCTCGAAGCCGATCACCGGCTCCGAACCTTCCGCTTCGAAGCGGGTCGTGTCTAGCAAGAAGCTCACGGTCTCTATAAGTTACCCTAGATCCCGGGCGTGCTCGTCTATCACTAGCGAGATGAAGCGTGAGATCATGGGCCGGCAAACCTCCTCGACGACTTCGGGACTCGCCTCGTGCTTCTCGGCGAGTGCCCGGACTTTGCCGACTACCTCCTCGACCCGCTCTTTGGCCTCGACTTCTCTCTGCGTCTTCTTGAAGCGCGGCTTGCCGGACGTACCCCTTGCGCTCGCCTAGGAGACGTACTATCTCGCGGTCCACCGCGTCTATGCTCTTTCGCACCTCGTCGAGGCTCTCGGGACGCTCCTCGCGTTCCAACCCTCCCAGGTTCTCCCCGGTATGCTCCCCGACCCCGGGGATGGGTGCCATGATCGGCTCTACGCCCGCGGGCGTCGCTGGGGGTGGTAGCGCCCACAGGGGTCCCGCGGGAGATTCCACCTCGCGCCAGCAGCCGCGCGTCTTTAGCTGCAGGTGGTCGAGGAACTGTCGGACGGTCCGCAGCCGGGCGTTGGCGATGCCCGCCTCTTCGAGACGTACGATGGCTTCCTTTTCCGTGAAGTGTTCGAATGCACCCTCGATCTCCTCGTGTAGCGCCTCCCGGTTCGCGACCCGCTCAGAGTTCGTGGTGAACTGTGCGTTGTCCGCCAACTCCGGGCTTTCGAGCACCTGCTCGCAGAACTTCTCCTACTCCCGCTCGTTCTATATACCCAAGAATACGCTCTCCCCGTCGCCACACTTGAAGGGGCGGTAAGGAGCGATAGCGGCGTGGCTCGCCCCGTTCCTTTTTGGCTCCTCGCCCCCGTACCCTGCGAAATACGCCGGGAAGCCTATCCACTCGCCCAGAGCTTCGAGCATGGAGATGTCGAGTGTAGCGCCCTCGCCGGGCCGGGACGACCGGCGATGCAAGGTCCGGTTCGGCTTCGAGCCCGGGCTCTCCCGTAGGCGCTGAGCTAGGCAAGGAGTTGGGGATGAGCGGCGTGGTTTCGGCGCCGGTCGGGGTTTCGGGATCTTGCCGGTCTATCGGCGCGGGCTTGCTGGCCGGGGGAGCCTCTACCGCAGACGTCTCTAGGGACAGTTTCTCGATTCGGGAGGTTTCGAGGGGTGCTGCTTCGGTCTTTTGTCGACGGCTATTTCGTAGGTCGTTGCAGTGGGCTGCGGCTCCGATTGTTGCGCCCGGGCCTCCTCATCGAAGAAGACGAAAACGCCCGCAGCCAGGACGAGCACCAGGATTGGGGCCAGAATCTTCCGGCCTCGTGGATCGAGCCTGCCGGTGGTGCTCTTATGTGCTTGCCCGGAAGACAAAAGCCTCATACTTCCAATAGCTCTGGTGGTGCCCCATTCCCCCATCGAGGAGACAAACCTCCACGAACACACCCGCTACGAGCGTAGCTATACTACCTGTAGATAAGTCTGCCACGATTTCGTTGGTGTCCGGCGAACCCGCGGCGGTCTTCGTGCCGGTCGCGAAGACGGGGGAAGGATGAGCCTGTGCGCTGGCGCGGCTATCGTTGGGGTGGCCGAGTCGGACCTCGGGGAGGTGGGCCCCGGCTTCACTCCTCTCGATCTGATCGGGCAGGCCACCTCGCGCGCTCTCGATGATGCGGGCCTCGAAAAAGAGGACGTGGATGGCCTCTTCTCGGCCTCGGCCTACTACCATATGCCCACCCTCAGCGTGGGCGAGTACCTCGGCATTCGAGACACGGTACGAAAACGCTCCTACCCTCACGGTTGTAGCCGTAAAGTAGCACGGGTTCCGCGAAGCGAACACAAAGGAGGCGGGCGCGCCCTCTTACTCCGGCGGAGCGCTCTGCTACTTTCAAGTGCTAGGCCAGAACATGTCCGGCTTCTTAGAGGTGGCTCCCCCACCGACAACCCTTACTTGGATCGCTAACCGAATACACCACTTAGGTTCTTCTTCGGGCCGGAGTGAGGTGCTGCATATCTATCCAAAAGCGTTGCAAGGTGTATGGACTCCTACGCGCAATACTCCCTGATAGGGCCGAAACCCCTAGCGATCCCGTATACCTATGCGACCGGCTGCAAACGGGTTTCCGAGAATGATCCTTCTCGGCAGCTCGGTGAATCAAGGCATCGGTAGCGCCTGGAGGGTATACGCAAGCTAGTAGAAGGGAAGGCATGGGGCGGCGCTCTCTGTTAGGGTGGACGTGAATGCTCCGTGGGGGAGCGTAGCAAAGGAGGTAGTGCAAAAGCTATGTACGCTGCGGTAAGGCGGTACGAGGGTGTGACCGACCCGAGCGAGGTGGCGCGGCAGGTGGAGGAGCACTTCTTGCCGATCATCAGCGAAATGCCGGGATTCGTGGCTTACTACGTGGTCGACGCCGGGGAAGGCGTAATGGTTTCGACCACCGTCTTTGAGCACCAGGCCGCTGAGGAGGAGTCGAGCTGGAGGGCTGGACAGTTCGTGGCGGAGCAT
>DATDKT010000286.1:0-11095 GCA_036519775.1 Rubrobacteraceae bacterium | reverse complement strand
CATAGAGGAGGCCGTTGTGAAGAAGTTGATCATGCTGGCGACGTCGCTGGCAATGCTGCCGGCAACGGCCGTTCTGGCCGTTGCGCAGACGGAGACCGGTAGCGAGGTCCAGGGCCCCATCACGAGCATCTCGGGCTCTACGGTGCTCGTGGAGGAGAACCCCGCCGACGAGTCGGGGTCGGCCAAGGGCGCCTTCACCGTGACCGGCGAGACCGAGATTTTCCGCCGGTCAGGCGATCTACAGGTTCCGGCCTCGTTCGACGATCTTCGGATCGGACAGCCGGTGATAGCCACGTACACGGGGCCTGTCGCCGAGTCCTACCCCACACAAGGGACGGCCGGTAGCATCATGATCCTGGAGGAGATCTTCGCAGATGACCAGCTTCTTTGCCTGCTCCCGGAAGGGTGCGACACGAACGGCGACGGTCTGCCGGATCTCACAGCCGGAGAGCCCGTGCCCGACGAGGGTACCGGCGCAGTGCAATACGACAACGCCGCCTGAGAGCGATAGCGGGATCGGCGCTGCCGGATCGCGCAAGGCTAGAACGTTTTGGGAGAAGCTCCTCCTCTAATCGTGTGTGATCCAGGTCAAATGGTTAGTGTATAATTCGCCTTATGACCGTATTTCGCTATGGACGGTTCTCCTACGAAGAGGGCGAGTACGCCCGCCGCACGGACGCCTCACCGGGGAACGACCTCGATCCGGTGGTCCGGATCGTCGAGGATCTGGGCACGGTCGAGGTACCCTGTGGGAAGGTGGACTGCCGGGCGAACTGCCTGGAGTACCGGGTGCGCCCGGCACGGGCTCGGGAGAGCTACGCACTGACAGAGTGCAAGATCGCCCCGCTCGTCAGCATTATTTAGCAGCCAGCCTCTCGTCGGGCAACGACTACCCTAGCCCTCTTCCTGGCCGCTTCTAATAATCCTCGAAGGACCTGTTTTGGGAGGAGAGGCCTTTCGGCGGGCGGCGGAAAGTGTAGACGCGGTATAGGAAGCCGCCACCGAAAGGAGCAAGGATGAGCCCCGCAAGCGCGGCGGGGAGGAGGTCGCGGGCTAGGGTCCAGGCCACGAGGAGCGGGTAGCCGGGCGAGAAGTTGGAGCTACGGATAAGCCTCAGAGGGTCGAGAACCCCGCCGGGAGGTAGGACACCGAACTGGTAGGCGCCCATCATGAGGAGCCCGGAGATCAATCCGATAAGCATCGCGAACACGAAGCTCAAAACGAGCGAGCGCCAGAGGTCTGCGCCGGCCGTCGGTACCGCGCTGAGCCTACCCACGTCTGTGCCGGAGCCTTTGCGGCGGAGAAGAAGGGCTCCGAAGAGCGGCCCGCCGACAACGCCGGCGATGAGACTCGAGGCTACGTACACGCTCGCCAGCACCGTGAGATTTCCTTCGGTGCTCTCCCCGCCCGCGAAGAAGAATATTACCGGGCTCGGGAAGAGAGACTTTATGAGCGTGAAGCCGAGACCGTAGACGAGCCCTATTCCAAGGAGCCTAGCGTACAACGAGGTCCTCCTTTCCTCTGGCGCGAACGGTGCGGTTCACGAGCGTGCCGAAAACGGGGCCGAGCAAAAGACCACCCACTAACACGTACAGAAAAACCGAGAGGGCGACGAAGAAGCTACCCAAGAAGACGTCCGGTTCCATGAGGACGGAGAGCTCGACCGGGTTCTGGAGTGTGAAGCCGGAGATCGACACAGCCATAATACCCCAGAAAATGAGCGCGGCGACGCCCCCACCCACGAGCCCCTGCGAGGCCCCGGTCCTGACCCCGGCCAGGAGGCTCGAACGCTCGGCGCCTCCCGAACGGGCGGCGAGGAGCGTCGCCCGCCGTCCAGCCACCAGCGTACCCACACAGCCGCTCAACGCGGCGCACACCAGGGACGCGACGAGCAAGCCCGAAAGCCGGTAAGGGTCCGTCATCACAAGCGCGGGGACGGCCGCGAGCAGGATTCCCCAGAGAAAACCCAAAGCCAGGAGCCGGTTACGAACGCTCGCGGTCATCGTGATTAATGTAGCCCGCGAGCGTCTTCCCGGCAGCGATAGGGTTCACGCGCCGCCGCTACGCCTTACACGAAGTGGGCTCCGTACCTTCCTAGAACGGGACCTCGGCGGGGAGGTTGACAGCGACGTACTTCGTTTCGAGGTACTCCTCGAGACCCTCGTAGCCACCCTCGCGGCCAAAGCCGGATTGCTTGATCCCGCCGAAAGGCGCGGCGGCGTTGGAGACCATGCCCTGGTTCAGGCCGACCATGCCTGTTTGGAGACCTTCGATCACGCGCACGGCGCGATTGAAGTTGCTCGTGTAGACGTAGGCGACGAGACCGTACTCCGTGTCGTTCGCCGCAGCTACCGCCTCCTCCTCGGAGTCGAAGGAGAAGACCGGGGCCACGGGACCGAAGATCTCCTCGTAGCGCAGATCGGCCTCTTTCGGCACGTCGTCGAGCACCGTCGGCTCGTAGAAGTAGCCCTGGCCGTCGAGCTTCTGGGCGCCGACGAGCGCCTTCGCGCCCTTGTCGAGCGCGTCGTTTACGAGCTCCTCGACCTTGCCGAGCTGATCTTCGTCGATGAGCGGCCCGACCTCGGCGCCTTCTTCGGTGCCGCGAGCGACCTTCATCTGGCCCATCTTGTCCGCGAGCTTCTCCGCGAACTCGTCGGCGAGGGAGCCCGCAACGTGGAAACGGTTGGCCGCCGTGCAGGCCTCGCCGACGTTGCGCATCTTAGCTACCATCGCCCCAGCAACGGCGTCGTCCACGTCCGCGTCCTCGAAGACGAGGAAGGGCGCGTTGCCTCCGAGCTCCATCGAGACCCTGAGGAGGTTCTCCGAGGCCTGCTCCATGAGCTGGCGTCCGATCGGCGTCGAACCTGTGAAGGTGAGCTTGCGCAGCCGCGAATCGGAGATTATCGAGGAGACGATGTCGCTCGACGAGGCGGCCGTGACGACATTCAACACCCCGGGTGGGAGACCGGCCTCCTCCAGGATCTCGGCCAGCGCTAGCATCGACAACGGCGTCGCTTTGGCCGGCTTCATCACCATCGTGCAGCCGGCGGCGACGGCGGGACCGATCTTGCGCGTACCCATCGCCATCGGGAAGTTCCAGGGCGTGATCATGAGACAAGGCCCAACCGGCTGCTTCATGGTCATGATCCTCTGGTTCCCGTCCGGCGAGATGGAGTAGGTGCCTCCGATGCGCACGGCCTGCTCCGAGTACCAGCGGAAGAATTCGGAGGCGTAGGTGATCTCCGCCTTCGAGTCGGCGACGGGCTTGCCCATCTCCAGCGTCATCAGGAGAGCGAGGTCGTCTATGCGCTCCGTAATCATCTCGAAGGCGCTCCTGAGGATCTCACCGCGCTGGCGCGGCGCCGTCCTGGCCCAGTCCGCCTGGGCCTTGTCGGCCGCCTCTAGTGCCGCGAGCGCGTCTTCGGGCTGCCCGTCGGCCACCTCGCAGAGGCTCTCACCGGTCGCGGGGTCCTCCACGGAGAGCGTGCCGCCCTCTTTGGCATCGCGCCACTCGCCGCCGATAAAGAGCTGCTTATTGACACCTTCGATTAGTGCCTGTTCAGACGTCTGTGTGCTCATACGCTACCGCTCCTTTAAGTCGTTCCTCTCCCTACCGATTACCGCTTTATACCCATGCTTTTCTCCCTCAATCCCTACCACGGCCGGCACCGGGTACAATCGGCGTGCTTATGAGCGCGAAACGAAACAAAGCGAGAGGCCCCCGCGAAGCCCGGCGCATCCTGGAGGAGAAGGCGCGCGCTAAGGGCTTCGACCTCGTTGGCGTAACGGGCGCCGAACCGCTAACGGAGGGCGGCGAGCGTCTCAAGAAGTGGCAGGAGGCTGGAATGGCCGCCGACATGGGCTATATGCACCGTCCGGTCGCGCTCCTTTCGAACCCGCGCCGCCTGCAGAAGAGCGCTCGGAGCGTGGTGTCTCTAGGCGTCTCGTACTATCCAGGGGAGCACCCCGAGAACCTGGAGGGCGAGGGCCGGGTCGCCCGCTACGCCTGGGGCAGGGATTACCACCTCGTCATAAAAGAGCGTCTGCGCGAGTTGAGGGCGGAGCTGGAAGAGGCTTTAGGGTGCAGGATCAAGGCGCGAGCGTTCACGGACGCGGTGCCTTTGCTAGAGCGGTCGGCGGCTCAGCACGCGGGGTTGGGGTTTTTCGGGCGCAACTCGTGCCTCATCAACGGCGAGATAGGCTCGTATTTCTTTATCGCGGACCTGATCGTAGACCAGATGATAGAGCCGGACGCGCACGGCACGGGCACCTGCGGCAAGTGTACCCGCTGCATGTCTGCCTGCCCGACCGGCGCGATAAAGGCCCCCGGCGTGGTAGACGCGAGGCTCTGTATCTCTTACCTGACCATCGAGAACACGGGCGAGATCCCGCGCGAGCTGCGCCGTGCGGTGGGCGACTGGGCCTTCGGCTGCGACGTCTGCCAGGAGGTCTGCCCGTACAACAAACGCAAGGCCGTACTTAGCAGCTGGCCAGAGTTCTCTGCAGGCTCCGGCGCCGGGCCGTACCTGAATATAACAGAGGTCCTCGGCATCCGAAGCGATGAGAAGTTCGAGGAACACTTCGGCGGCACGCCCCTAACCCGCCCCGGACGGGCGGGACTCCTACGCAACTGCTGCGTGGCCGCGGGGAACCTGGGGCTCGAAGAGGCTGTACCAGCGCTCGTTCGAGCCTTGCGCAAAGACAGGTCGCCGCTCGTGCGGGGACACGCGGCCTGGGCACTCGGGGAGATCGGGGGTAGAGTGGCCGGGGCAGCGCTCGGGGAGGCGCTCGAAGAGGAGGTCGACAAGGGGTGCCTATTAGAGATCGAGCACGCCCTCGAGGCTACTTTGAAGCGGCAAGACGGACTTTCAGAAGCCGGTTCGTAGGTTAGAATAGAGGCACGATGGCGGACCAGATCAACTACTACGAGGTCTTGGGCGTTTCCCGCAGCGCTTCCCGGTCCGAGATCAGGAACGCCTACCGGAGGCTGGCAAAGGAGCGCCACCCTGACCATGCGGGTGGCAGCGAGACCGAGTTCAGCCGCTTGCAGGAGGCGCACGCCGTGCTCTCGGATCCGGATCGCCGAAGCCAGCATGACCAGGACCTGGACCTCGCCCACGCCGCCGACCAGCTCGCGGGCCTGGACCTCGGCTCACTCGAAGACGAGCTCTCCCAGAAGCGCCGCGAGCGCGAGTCCTCAGGTGGAGGCGGCTCGACCTTGGGCGAGCGCCTGCGCAACAGGTTCCGCAGGAAGGAGCCGGAGCACGAGGATCGGGAAGATCGCGGCCGCTCTCGGGCGCCCCGTCGCGAAGGGCGCTGGTACTCGCCACAGGACTTCGATCCGGAACCCGTAACCTGGCGGACGGCTATCTTTAGCTTCGTGGGCGCGTTCCTGGCGTTTATAGTGGTCGGGCAGATCGGGCTGTGGGCAACGGGGGCTAACGTTCCGCCAGGCTTCGCGTACCCGTGGGTGCTCGCACTCGGCCCGTTTATGTGGCTCTTATATACTCTAGCTGGGCTCTTCACAGCGTACTTCGCGTACAGGGCTGCCGGGTGGGCTGGCGTGGCCGTAGTTTTCGTCGCCGCGCTAATCGTCGGGGGCTCGGGCGGGCCGGGTGGGCTCGTGCGGTTTACGACCGTCGGCATAGTAATGCTGCTCGCTGTGATCTACCTCGGCACCCGTCGCAACCGTGCCGCCTGGCGCGACCGCCGCTGATCGGTAGAAGGGCGTTCGTCCTTCTTGTCTCTGTGGCGTTGGACGATCACGCTCGCCGCGTGCGGTCAGCCCGACGAGCAATCCAGCGGGTCGTCCACGACGGAGAACACCGAACCACCGGCTAAGAAAGAGCCAACACGTATAGAAGATCTGCCCAGCGATATAGCGGAAGACCTTGTCGGCACAGAGTGGGTGCTCGTATCGCTGTACGGCCATCCTCTCCCGGATGACACGAACATAACCCTGAGTGTAGACAAAGACGGGATCGGCGGATCTGCAGGCTGTAACGCGTATAGAGGCAAGGCCACAATGGAAGAGGGCGCCTTCAAAGCACGTAAATTTTAAGCGCCGCGAAGGGTTGCAAAGGGAACGTTGGCAACGGGAAGAAGCTTGTCTTCGTGCTTTGAACAGTTCCGCCTCATACCAGGTACAGGATGGCAGGCTAGAGATGCAGGAAGCCTCGGGCGAGACGACGCTGGTTCACACAATGAAAGGTTTGAGATGACCCAAATTGAAAGCTTTATTACCTCTTTCGAGCAGCGCCTGGCCCCGGTCGAGAAGGCGTCGAGCGAGGCGTGGTGGAAGCTGGCGACCACAGGAACCGAGGAGGCACAGGAGGAGCTGGTCCGCGCCGGGATGGAGTACAATCGGCTCTTCGCGGACAAGGGCGAGTACGAGCTGGTCAAGAGCTGGTACGAGGGGCGACACTCTCTAGATAGCGCCATCTTGCGGCGGCAGGTCGAGATCCTCTACAAGACCTTCGCCGGTCGGCAGGGCGACGAGGAGACGCTGAGGCGCATCGAGATGCTTGAGGCTAAGGCGAACGTCATCTACAGCAACCACCGGGGCTCCGTCGGGGACAGAGAGACGAGCGAGAACGAGGTGCGCGAGCTACTGCGCACCTCCAGCGACTCAAACCTGCGTCGCGAGGCTTGGGAAGCCTCTAAGAGCGTCGGACGAAAGGCCGAGGGCGTCGTGCGCGAGCTCGCTCGTCTGCGCAACGAGTTGGCGCGCGCCGCAGGCTACGAGAACCACCACGCTCGCTCGCTGGACCTCCAGGAGATAGACGCCGCCGGGCTCGCCAGCTTCATGGACGATCTCGAAGCGGCGACGGACACGCCCTTCCGAGATCTCAAGAAAGAGATCGACGCCGATCTGAGAGAAAGATTCGGGGTCGAGACCGTCATGCCCTGGCATTACTCGGACCCGTTCTTCCAAAGCTGTAAACACGACGCCACCGCGCTTTCGCGCCCGGCTTCGCGAGAGGATTTGGGAGGCGAGGTCGGAGCGAGTAACGGGCCGGAGGTGGACCACTACTTCCGGGACGAGGACCTCGCGGCGCTGACGCGTAAGACCTACGATAACCTGGGGCTGGAGGTGCGGGACGTCCTGGCAAGGAGCGACCTCTACGAGCGGGCTGGCAAGGACCAACACGCCTTCTGTCTACGAGTGGGACGCTCGTACCCCTACGACGTGCGGGTGCTGGCGAACGTCCGTCCGGACTCTTACTGGATGGACACCATGCTCCACGAGTTCGGGCACGCCGTCTACGATAAGCACATAAACCCGAGTTTGCCGTACCTCTTGCGCACCGTGGCCCATACGAGCACCACGGAGGCAATTGCGCTCATGATAGGCTCCCTGGCGAACGAGCCGCTCTGGCTCTCGGCCGTCGCGGGCGTGCCCGAGGCTGAGATCCCCGGGGATCTCAGCCGGCTTGGCCGGGTGGATCGCCTGGTCTTCGTCCGCTGGGCACTCGTGATGTACCGCTTCGAGAAGGCTCTCTACGAGGACCCGGATCTCGAGGACCAGAACACCCTCTGGTGGGACCTGGTGGAGAGACTCCAGCTCGTAAAGCGCCCGCCCGGCCGCAACGAGCCGGACTGGGCCGCCAAGATCCACGTCTCGGTCGCCCCCGTCTACTACCACAACTACGTTCTGGGACATCTTATGGCCGCCCAGCTCAGGCACCACCTCGACGAGCGGGTGATCGGTGAGCCGTTCTTCTTGAGCGAGCTGGCCGGCCGCTACCTGCTCGAAGCCGTCTTCGGTCCAGGAGCACGCAACAACTGGGAGGACACTATACTCGGGGCTACAGGAGAGAGGCTGAACCCGGATTATTTCGTAAGGTCGCTTCGTTGAGGCTGGTCTCGAAGATCTGCAGACCAGCGGACCGCGGGTAGCACGAACCTGTCGGAGTCTAGGAAAAAACCGGACGTTGGAGAGACGGAAGGAGAGATCAGTGGCAGACACAGACGAAGCGACGGTCCTGATCACGGCACCACCGACGGTCTCGGGAGGCGAGTCGCCCGCGACCTGGCTGCTTCCGGGGCCAAGCTACTGTTGCACGGACGAGACGAGGAGCGCGTGGAGACTACGGTGCGCGAGATCCGCGAGGAGACGAACAACGATAAGCTCCGTTGCTACCGGGCCGACCTCTCCTCGCTCGGCGAGGTGCGCCGGCTGGCCGAAGAGGTAAGGACCAACCACGCCCACCTGGACGCCCTGGTCAACAACGCTGGAGTTTTTGTCCGAGAACGGGCCGTCTCCCGGGACGGCCACGAGTTGACCTTCGCCGTCAACTTTCTCGCACTCTTCCTGCTACCTACCTTCTCAAACCGCTGCTACGTGGCTCCGCGCCCGCGCGCGTGGTCAACGTTGCTTCGGCGGGCCAAAGCCCAGTGAGCTTCGACGACCCGATGCTAGAGCGGGGCTACGCCGGCATGCGAGCGTATGCCCAAAGCAAGCTGGCCCTCGTCATGTTCACCTTCGACCTGGCTGGGCAGCTCGAGGGCACGGGCGTTACCGCAAACTGCCTGCACCCGGCGACGCTGATAGGTACGAAGATGGTCTTCGAGGCGTTCGGTAGCCCCTCGAGCGACGTGCAGGTGGGCGCCGACGCGACGGTCTACCTGGTTGCCGACCCGGATCTCAGGGAGGTCACGGGACCCTACTTCGAGGGGCAACGTGAGGCACGCGCCGAAGAGCAGGCCTACGACCCGGAGGCCAGGAAGAGGCTGCGGACGCTGTCGGAGGAACTGACCAGTCTGCGCAACTCGTGATCCAGCCCGCAACCAGGACGAGCCTTGCAAAGCTTTGCCCAAGCCGGGGAACGAACCCGTGAACCTGGTGCAAAGGCGATAGGAAGGAGGGGTCGGCAAGCCAGGCGACCTGCCCACTGTAATCTCGCTTGCTAAACGTTTTTCTGCCTGTTAAGAGCACCTTTATTGCAAGAGCGATCCTTTTTGTTACAATACCGCCCATCTAATGACAAATGGACCTGAATAGAAGGAGCCTAAGGAAAGGTGCGAGCTACGTTACAGCCAGGTTTGACAAACAGGCTAACCAAATATCTGAGGACCACGCAGCAGCTTATTGAGGAGGGGCGTGACGCGGTCTCGAGCAAGGAACTCGGGGATTTCACGGGGATAAACCCGGTGCAGGTCCGGCGGGACCTGAACGCCATAGGGTTCTCCGGCACCCGGGGGGTGGGCTATCAGGCCTATGACCTCGTGGAGGCCGTGAGGAGCATCCTGGGCTTGAAGCAGACCTACAACATCGCCCTGGTGGGCGCGGGCAACCTCGGGAGCGCCATAGCGGATAGCACTATCCTCCCCAAGCGGGGGTTCGTGATCCACGACGTCTTCGACAACGATTCGGAGAAGATCGGGCGCACCGTCGGTAACATCGTCGTCAAGCACATAGACGAGCTGAAGAAGAGCGTCGCGGAGGCCGACGAGATCATCGGCATCATCGCCACCCCCTCCTCCTCCGCCCAAAACGTCGCCGAGCAGATGGTCGAAGCTGGCATCAGGGTCATCCTCAACTACACCGATGTCTTACTCCACGTCCCCTATGGCGTGGACGTCCATCGCATAGATCCAACCGCTCAACTCATGCACACCCTCTACTATCTCACCCAGGTAGGCGGAGAAGCGGCTTCTTAAAGCCGTCAGTTTGCGGCTTCTGGCATTAACCAGAAGCCGCAGTTCTTTTCCGAACGCGATTCGTGATCACTACTCGAACCACGCACCCGCCTTTGGCTGACTGCTGACCGACTGATAAGCTCGAAAAAGAGGAAGAGCCCGGGACACTCTTAGGGGTGATAGGTGGGGAAAGGGAAAGGAGGAGTGCGCCCCAGGCTCTTTAATTGTGTCGATTTGGTATCGCACCAACCGACACCGAGACTATACCGCGCTCGTCACACTTTGTAAAGGTATTGGAACAAAAGACCGGTTTTTTCCTGCCACCGGCTGCAAAAATCGCACAATATTCTGCGTACGCAAGTTCTGCGAACGGCAGATGTTGGGACTCAAGATATTTTCTTAACAAATCTTCCTTTTGCTTCTTTGGCGGGGTCTTGACCTCCCGTGTTAGTAGAGAACGGGTGCGAGAAAGTCTTTTTAAGACGATAGTCCGCTCCTTTAATGTTCCTCCACGGGTTGCAGCTACAACAAAGATCGAATATTCGTTATTCGGTTGCTACCTCCCACAGACAGGAGAACCACGTGGTCGGGCGTGAGCAGAACATCTCCATCGCCGCAGCGAAAGGACACATTGCCGTGCTTCTCGCAAAGCGCTTCGAACTCCTCGCTAGCGAAATCACCCTCGGTGTTTAGCTTTCGCACCCTATGCCGGGCCAGTTGTACCGCCATCTTTGGAGGGTCCTCCCCCGCCAACTTGAAACGCTGGCGGCATGGTACGCCTTTCGCTTCTCGATCTGGTTGCGCTTACGCTCGTACTCCGCATATCGCCCCCCTTAAAGGAGCAGTTGTGCTCTATCTCGGCCTTTTTGGACTCCTTGCAGCAATTAAAGGCGACCGTCACGCATCTGAGGGTGCCGGTAGAACCTGCCCAAGTCCCTCTCTTCACGCCCCCACAAATTCTCCTGCTCAAAATGGAATATCGTCGAAATCCTCTTCGTTCAACTCCACGTCGTCTCGGGAGCCGCGTTGGTTGGCACGAGCGCGTTGGCCCCCACCGGAGGGCGCACCCGCTTCGCCGGCGCCTTCGCTCCGGCCGAGGAATTGGACGTTGTCAGCCACGACGTCTACCTTGGAGCGCCTGGAGCCGTCCTGGGCCTCCCAAGTACGGTACTGCAGCTTGCCCTCGACGAGGATCGGGTCGCCCTTCTTCTTGTAGTTGGCGATGGTTTCGCCCAGCTCTCGCCAGGCTGTTATGTCGAAGAAGTCGACCTCTTCGCTCTTGGAGCGCACCCGGTTCACCGCGAGCCCGAACTCGCAGACCGGTATGCCGCTACTGGTGAACCTCAGTTCGGGGTCCCTGGTAAGGTTGCCGGCGAGTACCACCCGGTTAAAGCTGACCACGTTCACAGCCTCCTCTTCTCTTTCCCTTCTTGCCTAGTTTACCGGAACCTTC
>DATDKT010000285.1:0-5459 GCA_036519775.1 Rubrobacteraceae bacterium | reverse complement strand
CCTACGACAGCGAAATCTTGGACGCCTCGAACCTGATCATGCCGCTGGTGTTCTTCGTGGCCCCCAAAGGCCCCAGGATGCTCGGCACGCTGGACGCTATCAACCGGTCGCCAAAAGACGGCGGGCTGGTCTCGAACGGCCTCGTGCACCGCTACGACGTCGAGAAGTCGCCGGACAGCCTTGAAGGGGACGAGGGGACGTTCAGCCTGTGCACTTTCTGGCTCGTCGAAGCGCTCACGCGCGCAGGCCGGCTCGACGAGGCCCGGCTCATCTTTGAGCAGATGCTGAGCTACGCCAACCACGTGGGGCTCTACGCCGAGGAGATCGGTCCCAGCGGCGAGGCGTTGGGCAACTTCCCCCAGGCCTTCACCCACTTGACCCTGATCAGCGCCGCCTTCAACCTCGACCGGGCGCTCGGTACAGGTAGCTAAACAAGGAGTACGCTGGCTGTCCTGAGGGTCAGAGGCGATGCCCTTGGTGAAGCCGTTGCATCCGCCTTCGGGACCTCTCATCCTTCACTCCGTGAAGTGAGTGTGCGAAGCGCCATACTGGCGTACCCTACGAAGTACAACAGACCGGTCAAAATGGCGGCGAGCCCAAAACCGGGCGGGTCACCTTTAGCGTATTTAGACCGGGACTGGATGGTGGCTACCCTCCCTGTCCGCTTAGGAGTGCCAAACCCCCGATAGAAACGCCGTTTTGTCGCTCCCTGTCTCTGGGTGTCAGCGCTTGTTCTTGAGCAGGGCGGACTCAAAATCCGGTGAGGGCAACCTCGTGTGGGTCCGAGTTCCACCTCCGGCACAACGAAAAGTTCCTGCAAAAAGTGGTTTTATTCTTCGGGTTCGAGCAGGGGCCGAGCGCTCTAAGGGCTTTTGGCGAAGGTCGTTCGGAGGGCGCTCTATACCGTAGCCGTAGCTAAGAGAATGCGACCGGCGAGCATCCCTGCTAGCAAAACACGCGCCGTGGCTACAGGACGCCACGCCGTAGGCCACAGTCCCGGCGTCACGAAACCAATTACGATACGCAGTGGTGGATAGCGAAGCTAGGAAGGGCTACAAGGTGGACGAGCAAGTACCTTATAGTTGGATCGGGCAGCGGGTAGAGGTGGGTATCCTTGAGGCAGAGCGACACGACAGCTACAACGTGCCTCACGCCTTAACGGAGCATTATCGCGTTGGAACACTAGAGACGGTTAACGATCTAGGAATAGTGGCCTCTTTGGAGTATGGCTCCGAAGACGAAGAAGAGCCTGCTAGCACATTCTATCCGTGGGGAGCTGTGCTGTGGCTTCGCCTGCCCCTCGAAGGGTAGCAACACCCTAATGCCTGCACAGTTATTCACATCCAGTATATGTTGTTTTGCCTACCAAGCCCAGCAGGGTACGAAACGGCGCTTAGCTCCGGTCCTAACGCACGGTCCTCAGGTCGATCTTTATCATCCTGTCCAGTATCGGGATGAGGAGGAAGAGCCCCGGGCCTTTGGCCCTACCCTGTACCCTACCGAGCCTGAAGATCACCCCCCGCTCGTACTCTTGAACTATGCGCACGGCGCTGGCCACGAGGAAGATCACAAACAACAACACCACGAAAGCGAGGATTAGGAAACCGAAACCGGCCGCCTGTATTAGTAGGATACTCATACTTGCTCCTCCTCCTTATTGGTCTTTGTAGGGCGCGGCGAGTCCGAGGGGCCGCGTGGCGACTAGCCGCTAGCTCCAGCAGCCGCTGGCTTCAGCACCCTCCCCTAGTGTTCCCTGCGCCAGGTAGCGTATTCCTTTAGGGTGCCTAGCACCAACTCGTCCACGGCCCTCTTGTGCCGGGCTACGTCACGCCGGTAATATGCCCGGTCTATCCCCAGGCGGAGCTGCTTACGCTCCGCTTGTGCTCGGGCACTACGCTTAAAGCCCAGGGGCTTGTGCTCTAGGAGGTAGGTCTCGGCCTTCACCTGTTGATCTATAGCCACCGTATTGTTCCACATCTTCGCTACCTTCAACCTTCTCGGCTCTCGCCGCTAGCCCTGGGTTGATCGCGCCAAAGGCCACGCCAAGGGCCATATCGGCCACGCTTCGGTCATCGGCACCATTTCCCCTTTCAAGCGTGTTATCGCAGACCCTACCCATCTGCCTAGATCATACCGCGGATGACCGCCGGCGAAGGGCGGAGCCCTTTCTCCAAGGTCTTGGCCCGGTAGGTGGTGGGCTACGGCTCCTTGCAGGCGTGGTTGGCCAGAACCCCCGGTCTACGAACCTCTGGCTACGCCGGGTACGTTACCGCCTTGAGGTTCTTGCGCTCGAGCTGCTGGCCGCATGCGCGGCAGCTCGTGATCCGCTCTGCGTATAGCGGGTTGCAATGATGTTGCCCCAGGTAGCCTTGCTCAGTCCAAGGCGCGCCTGACGGTGTCTCCTATCTTCCTCCAGAGGTCTTCTTAGCAAGCATCCCCATACGCCATCGATGACGGGTGGCGCAACATCAGCGCAAGGCACTGTAGGTTTCACTCGTTTCCCGATCATCGAAGAAGATCCAATCGTGCTTTTCTCCGGTCCACCAGAATTCTCCTCAGATCTGGGGCTTCTGCTCGCACGAACAATATAGTGCGGCCATCGGCTCATCTCCTTCTAGGTTTCTATCTGCTCTGGCGCACGGTGTGTGGTCCCAGGAAGACTCGGACTAGCCAGCGGTTGAAACGAGCCTCGAAGGTGATAACTTCCCGGGGTGATCTAAGCGACACTGCGGCCGCTCATCGGTTGGGCGAAAGCGAGCGACGCGCGGGAAGGCTCATCCTCTCCGAAGAGGAGGTTAATGTTCAGCGACGTAGGGCAGTGGATCTCGGACGCCATCTCGGCGTTTGGGGCCTTCGGGCTCGCGGCCCTGATGCTCCTCGAGAACCTCGTTCCGCCTATACCCTCGGAGGCGGTACTGCCGCTCGCCGGCTTCTTCGTCGGCCGGGGCGAACTCAACTTTTTCGCGGCGCTGGTGGCCTCCACCGCGGGCTCGCTCGCCGGCGCGCTCATCCTCTACGTCGTGGGCAAGCGCGGCGGCCGTCCGCTCATCCTAAACCACGGCAGAAAGCTCGGCGTGAGCGAGGCCGACCTCGACCGCGCCGAAGGCTGGTTCGACAAGTACGGCGACGCCGTGGTGCTCGCCGCCCGGATGGTGCCGATCGCCCGCAGCATCGTCTCCCTACCCGCCGGCGTGGTCGAGATGCCCCTCGGAAGGTTCACGCTCCTGACCACCTTAGGCTCCGGCACGTGGAACGCGCTACTCATCGGCGCGGGCTGGCTTCTCGGTGCCAACTGGTCACGGGTCACCGACTTCGTCGGGCAGGTCTCCAACATAGTTCTCGTCATCCTCGTCGTCGCGTTCGTCGGGCTCGTCGTCTGGTGGCGCAGGAGTAAGAGGAGAAAGACCTCCGGTTAGCCCAGTTTAGGCTTAAAAAGGGCCGCGGAACGCTCTCACGGTGCGCCTCCTTCCGTTAGAATTGCCGGGTGGATGTCCTCCAGCTCTTGATTCTGGCTGCCTTGGGGCTCCTCGGTGGAGTGCTCGCAGGGGTCGCCGGGGTGGGTGGTGGGCTCGTCTTCGTACCTACGCTCGTTTACGTGGCGGGATGGGACATCAAGGAAGCCGTCGCGGCAAGCTTCGTGATCATCGTCTTCAGCTCGCTCTCGGGGACGCTCCGGAATGTCCGGAGCGAGGATCCCGCCGACTGGCGGGCGGCAGGGATCTTCGCCTCGACGGTCGCGCCGGCTTCCCTGATCGGGGTCTACCTGAGCAACGTCTCCCCGGCTTCGGTGGTGCAGTTCGTCTTCGCGGGGGTTCTCTTGGCCCTCGCTTACCCGACGGCCCGTGGCAGCAGCGGCCCCTCCGATGAGGAGCGGCGCAAGATACCGCTCTCCTTGGTCCTCCTGGCCGGGGTCGGCATCGGGGCGCTATCGGGGCTCGTCGGCGTGGGGGGCGGGGTCGTGATGGTGCCCCTGATGGTCTTGGGCATGAACCTCACGACGAAGCGGGCAGTCTCGACGAGCCTGGCGGTGATCCTCCTCACCGGCATCGTGGCCTCGGTAGGGTACATCGCGACGGGCTTTAGCGACCTCTTCAGCCTCGCGCCGCTCGTCGTAGGGTCCATGGCGGGGGCTTGGCTCGGGGTGCGTCTGCGGGACTGGCTGCCGGAGAAAGCGATCCGGGTCGGGTTCGCGTGTCTTATGGTGGTGGTGGCTTTGCGTACCATGGGCGACGCCACGGGTATACTCTAGCCGCGTTATGGACGAGAAGATCCTGAACAGAAGGTCGCGCACGGTCCTGTTCTCGATCTCCTCGAACGCCCTCTTGCTGACCGTGAAGGTGGCAGCGGGCGTCCTGACGGGCTCGGTGAGCGTTCTCTCCGAGGCGGTCCACTCGGCGACCGACCTCGTAGCCTCGATCGTGGCCTTCGTGGCCGTCCGGAGCTCGGTCTCGCCCCCGGACGAATCGCACAACTACGGCCACGGACGCTTCGAGAACCTAGCCGGTATCTTCGAGGGCGTGATACTCCTCGGGGTCGGGGGGTGGGTAATCTTCGGCGCGGTAAACGGCATCGTGAACGGTGCGGAGCTGGAGCTTTTAGGTCTCGGGATCGGGGTGATGGCCCTCTCGGCGGTCGTGAACCTCTTCGTCAGCTCCTGGCTCCTCAAGGTGGCCCGCGAGACGGACTCCCGCGCCCTCGAGGCCGAGGGGTACAACCTGCGCACGGACGTCTGGGGCGCCGCCGGCGTGGCCCTGGGACTCATAGCCGCTCTCGCGACCGACTGGACGGTCCTCGACCCGATCATCGCGGGGTTGATAGGGCTCGTGATCTTGTGGACCGCTTTGCGCCTGATCTCGGGGAGCACCCGCGTCCTTTTGGACGAGAGCCTGCCGGAGGAAGAGCTCGCGGTTATAGAGCGCGTGATCGAGGACGAGATCGAGAACGAAGAGGCGGTGCGAGGCTTTCACAAGCTCCGCGCACGCAAGAGCGGCCCCCAGCGGCACGTGGACTTTCACCTGCAGCTCAGGGCTCAGACCACACTTGGAGAGGCGCACAAGATCTCCGACTCTCTGGAGGAGAGGATCGGCCGCAACTTGCCTAACACCGATGTCCTCATACACCTCGAGGACGACCGTAGCCTGAAGGACGACGGCGAAGACCGGCGCTGGCCCGGGGCCTTGCGCTAAGAGCTTTGTGACCTCGCGTGAGGTATCCTAAGCACCTATGACCGAAGAGAAACGTCTCCACGATCAGGACTCGGAGAAGGACGCAACGTCCGAGACGCCCCGTACGCCCAAGAAGGTCGGGGGCTTCGTGGAGTTCCTGATCATACTTACAGTCGCCTTCGTACTGGTTTTTGGCTTCGTGCGCCCTTTTGTCCTCGAGGCGTTTCGCATCCCCTCTGAGAGCATGGTGCCCACCCTGGAGGTGGGCGACCGGGTCTTCGTGAACAAGTTCAT
>DATDKT010000284.1:0-3351 GCA_036519775.1 Rubrobacteraceae bacterium | reverse complement strand
AGGTTGTTCGGGGGATGAAGGAGGGGCAGGACGGGAGGTTCGGGACCCTTCGCGAACGACGGCGCCGAGGTGCCCAAGCCCTTTACGAGTTCGAGACGGCGCTCCACGAAGAGGGCTACCCAGATCTCCTCTACGACGAGGGGCAAGACCTCTTGCGCTTCCCGGAGGACGGTAGGTTCGCCTTCTCTAGGGAGCGGGCGCGCTTAGAACAATTGGACCGTGACAAGGGCGAGCTGCTGAACTCCTAATCCAAGGCGGCTCCAGAAGCCCTAGATAGCCTTTCTTCAGAGGAGCGCCACCGGCTATACACTATGTTGCGGATGAAGGTGACCGCGAATCCGAACCGGAGCCTGAAAGTGAGCGGGGCTTTGGGGGCGGAGTTTGGACAATCGGAGATGCTACCAGGATAGCAGCTTAACCTATGAGCCTACCGGAAAGAAACTGTTGAAGACCGTTGCTCTCGCCGGCGGCGTCGGCGGCGCGAAGCTCACAGCGGGTCTGGAGGCCGCCCTCGCCAGGGGCGGTAGCCCGGGCGACCTCTCGGTCGTCGTCAACACCGCTGATGACTTCGACCTGTGGGGCCTGCGCGTCTGCCCAGATCTCGACACGGTGATGTATACGCTCGCGGGCCTTGCCAACCCTGATACTGGCTGGGGAGTCACGGATGAATCTTTTGCTGCCCTCGGCATGATCTCCGCCTACGGCGAGGACGCCTGGTTCAAGCTCGGCGATAGGGACCTCGCTACTCACATTCTGCGCACCCAGCGGCTCCGCGCCGGTGAGCGCCTCACGGAGGTCACGGCCGGGCTCGCCGGCGCTTTGGGGGTGAGCAGCGCCCTACTACCGATGTCCGACGAACCCGTTGCGACCGTGCTGGAGACGGAGGTAGGTCTGCTGGAGTTCCAGGAGTACTTCGTGCGCCGGGGGCAGAGGGACGAGGTTTCGGGGGTAAGGCTACGTGGGATAGAGAGTGCTCGTGTCCCGGTGGAAGTCCGAGAGGCGGTTGCCCGTGCGGAGGCCATCATTCTCTGTCCCTCTAATCCTATCGTGAGCGTAGGTCCGATCCTCGCCGTGCCGGGGATGCGGAAGCTTCTCTCGACCTCGCCCGCTCCGAAGGTCGCGGTGAGCCCCATCGTCGGCGGGCGGGCGCTCAAGGGCCCGGCGGACCGGATGCTCCAATCTCTGGGCCACGAGGTCTCCGCCATGGGCGTCGCCCGCATGTATGAGGGTTGGATAGACGGGTTCGTCGTAGACCGGGCCGATAGGGAGGAGGCCGGGATCTCCTCTCTCGGGATGTGCGTCCTCGCGACAGATGCGGTGATGCGCGCCGAGGCCGACCGGGAGCGCCTCGGGCGGGAGGTCCTGGAGTTCTGCTCAGAGTTGGGAATAGCATGACGCTCTTCGCGGTGGTGCCGGTAAAGGACCTCATGGGGACGAAGAGCCGTCTCGTGCCGGTCCTGAACGCCTCCGGTAGGGCGGGCCTGACGATCTACATGATGAACAACGTCCTCGCTGCGCTCAAGGGGGCCGGTGTGGATCGCGCTTGCGTGGTGAGCCCGGACCGGACGGTACTTTCGCTAGCCGAAGAAGCAGGGGTGGAGCCGCTCTTGCAGGAGGGCAACGGTTTGAACTCAGCGCTCGAGCAGGCCCAGAACTGGGCGGTCGAAAGGGGGGCAACCTCCCTCCTGGTCCTCCCGGCCGACCTGCCGCTCCTGCGGACGCCGGACGTCAGAGCGGTCCTGGAGGCTGCGGAGGAGGTCGAAGGTCCGCTCGCGGTGGTTTGCCCGGATGCCTCAGGCACCGGCACGAACGCCCTCTTGCTGCGTCCTCCGGATTCCCTACCGTTCCTCTTCGGCCCGAGCAGCTTCGACGCCCACCTGAACGCGGCCCGGGAACGGGAGCTCCAGACCCGGACGTGTCGCCGGACGCAACTTGCCTTCGACCTCGACACTGCCGACGACCTGAGCCGCCTCGGCGGCGCGCCCCCGGGTACTCGCGCGGGGGACGAGGTGGGGCCCGGCTCGGAGATCCACCAGCCCCCGGAGGAGTTGCGGGTACTGTCCGTAGGCGGCATCTCCGAGGTCCGCCCAGGCGATGACCTGGCGGACCTCATCGTCCGAGCGGCGGGGGACGATCTGCTCGAGGCGGGCGACGTCGTGGTCGTAACGCATAAGGTTGTTAGCAAGGCCGAAGGGCGGCTCGTGAACCTCGCTTCTATCGAGCCGTCCGCTCTCGCCAAGAGCTTCGCCGACCACTACGACAAGGACCCCCGCCAGATCGAGGTCGTCCTCCGCGAGAGCAAGCGCATCGTGAGGATGGACCGCGGCATAATCATCTCCGAGACCCACCACGGCTTCGTTTGCGCGAACGCCGGCGTCGACGTCTCGAACGTCCCCGGCGACGAAACGGTCTGCCTCCTCCCCGCGGACCCGGATGCCTCCGCCCACCGCTTGCGCGAGAGCCTGCTGTTCAGGCTCGGGGCCGAGCTTGCCGTCGTGATCTCCGACTCCTTCGGGCGAGCGTGGCGGCACGGCATAATCAACGTCGCTATCGGCGTGGCCGGCATGGACCCCCTGTCCGACTACCGGGGAGAGAAGGACCCCCACGGTTATCCTCTCACCTCTAGCATCCTGGCGGTAGCCGACGAGCTCGCCGCGGCCGCCGAACTCGTCATGGGCAAGACTGCTGGCGTCCCCGTCGCCGTGGTGCGAAACTATCCGTACAGAAAGGGAACCGGAACCGGACGCGACCTGCTTATGGAGCCCGAGAGAGACATGTTTCGGTAGAGATTCGGGCCAATCTTAAGAAAAAATTCCCAAATCCGACAAAAAAAGTCGTATTTAGCGTTGACGACGGTGGGGGTCGTTGCTTAGTATCAGGGGCATGAAGGCGAAAGCCGCACAAAGGTACGCGCCGAGACCTAGCCATCGGACTCACAACGTGGGCGTTCGATGTAGCGCTCGCTGCTGAACCTCACCTTTTTCTGATCGAAAACTTTTTCTCTTTCTTGTTAGGAAGGAGAGTAATGTTCGAAGCTCTGCGTTTAGAGCAGCAATTAGGAAGACCACATGCACTACCCGGCCCGTGGGAGTTGGCGTGGGAGGCGGAGCACCTCGAAGGCGCTCAGCCCCAAGAGGTCCTGAAGTGGGCTGTCGAGACCTACGGCTCCGGGCTTGCGCTCTCGGCTTCTTTCGGTGGTCCTGAGGGGATGGCGCTTATAGACATGATCTCCAAGATCACCGACGAGGTGACCGTCCTCACCATAGACACCGGCTTTCTCTTCAAGGAGACCCACGAGTTCCGTGAGGAGGTGATGAGGCGTTACCAGCTTCCTCTGGAGGTTTTGAAGCC
>DATDKT010000283.1:0-25175 GCA_036519775.1 Rubrobacteraceae bacterium | reverse complement strand
GCGTGCATGACGGTCGAGTGATCGCGGCCGCCGAAGGCGCGTCCGATCTTGGGGAGTGACTCGTCGGTGAGCTCGCGGCTGAGGTACATGGCGATCTGCCGGGGGTAGGCGAAGGCCTTCGAGCGGCTGGAGCCTATGAGGTCGGCTTTCGAGATACCGAAGTAGCGGCAGATCTCGTGTTGAATGAGCTCTATGGGGATCTCGCGATACTGCGCGTCTAGCAGTATGTCCTTCAAAACCTCTTCGGCGAGGGCCACGCTTACTGTACGTCCGTAGAGCGAGGCGTAGGCCAGGATACGCACCAGCGCGCCTTCCAGCTCCCGGATGTTCGTCGAGACCTTGGACGCTATAAAGGTCAAGACCTCGTCGTCGACCTGGAGCTGGTCCATAAGCGCCTTTTTGCGTAGGATCGCGATCCGAGTCTCTAGGTCAGGCGGCTGGATATCTGTGACGAGGCCCCACTCGAAGCGGGAGACCAGGCGGTTCTCGAGGGTCGGGATGTACTTCGGGTGCCTGTCTGAGGTTATGACGATCTGCTTGTTCTCCTCATAAAGCGCGTTAAAGGTGTGGAAGAACGCTTCCTGAGTCTCGATCTTGCCTTCCAAAAATTGTATGTCGTCGATGAGGAGGATGTCGTTCTCCCGGTAGCGCTTCTGAAAGTCCAGAGGCGCGTTGTCTCTGACGGAGTTGATAAAGTCGTTGGTAAAGTTTTCGCAGGTCACGTAACGGACCCGCATGCCCGGCTCCTGATCCTCGACGTACTGCCCGACGGCGTGAAGCAAGTGTGTCTTTCCGAGACCCACGCCACCGTAGATGAAGAGCGGATTGTAGACGACTCCGGGCGTCTCGGAGACCGCCAGGGCCGCGGCGTGAGCGAAGCGGTTGCCAGCGCCGATGACGAAGGTGTCGAAGGTGTACTTGGCCTTGAAGGGGCGCGGCGTGCGAGCGCTTCTCACGAACTCTGCGCCATTCAGGCCCGAACCGTTCTGCTCCTCCACCCTGCGGGCGCCGGATTTCTCGATGCTGATTACCAGCTTCGCATCTTCTTTGCCGAGGGAGGAGGCGAGAGCCTCCTCCAAGAGCGGTTTGAAACGGCTCTCTATGTACTCTTTTGCGATCGGGTTCTTGACGGAGATCTCCAACCGATCTTCATCGAGATCTCCGGGTCTCGTACCATCGAACCAGACCCTCAGAGACGGAGTGTCCACATGCTCGGAGATGCGTTCGAGCACCTCCGTCCAAACCTCTTCTGCGGAGCGCTGCACGGGCTACTTCACCCAAGCGTTGACTATGGCCTCTACCAGATCCCGACCTAGCGGCGTGATCACGCGTTTACCCGACTCGGCGCTGGTAACGAGGCCGTGCTCCTCTAAAACCGACAGATCCCTATACGCGGTGCTGACGCTGATCTCCAACCGGTCGGCCACCGTGGAGGGCCCTACCTCTCCACACTCGAGTACCGTGATCAAGGCCTTCTGCTGCCTCTCGGAGATGTTCATCTTGGGCACAGCGTCAGGATATTTCCTTTGCGGCACCAGTGGCGTGGTGGGCGGCTTACCGCTGTCGATTACCTGGGAGGTCTCCCCCACCGCTACTGTGGCCACGGTGCCACCGCCGATGTTGTCCTCTAGGGTAACGGTTCCCCCTACCTTTCCGGCGGCTGCCTGAGCGAGGCCCAGCCCCGCGCCAACTCCCCGAATCTCCCGCGACGTCTCCGGTGTGGCACCAGAGAAACCAAACTCGAATGCTCTATTCTTGTTCTCTACCCCTGGCCCCTTGTCTGAGATCCTCACCACATTGCCATCTTCTAAAACGGAGATCACGACCCCTCTGAACCCGGCGTGGATGAGGTTCTCTACCAACTCTCGTAAGGCTTCTTCAGGCACTCGTCCTCCGGACGCCTTGACCTTCTCCATTACCAGACCGGAGAACTTACTACTGGCCGAACGCGGTGAAGCGGCTGAGACTTCCGTTACCTCCGGTTCTCCGTTATTTGGATACACTGCGACCCTGATGCTGAGATCAGCATCCCCCTTGAGTCTCTCTGTCTGTTTCGCGTACATCATCCCCGCCGGAATTATTGCGTACCCCTCGCCACTGCGCTAGAGCAAAGGAAGATAAAATGCACTTTTGCAGGGACTTAGGATGTTTATCCACAAAACTATCCACAACCTGTGGATAAAGAAGTCGAGTACTTTACCTGCGACACGTCCGGCGAGACAAAAGTGAATAAAAGAACCTTCGCCTCGTACGAAGGTCCCGCTGTAACCCGCAGGAAAAGAGACTGTTTGCAGTGGTTTCCTTATTCGCGTGCGATCGGAGGTCGATTATACAGCGCTAGGAGAGGGAACCTCTGTATCGTTGGACGAAGTTTCTCGTTCGGATATACTAGTTTATCGTTAGTCTGGCCCAATCACGATAGTACGAGATTCACGCGAGGGAGTTTATGAAGCGCACTTACCAACCGAACCGGCGCAAGCGGGCAAAGACTCATGGTTTTCGCAAGCGTATGAGCGCGGCCGGAGGGCGTAGGATCATAGCCGCGCGCCGGCGCCGGGGGCGCAAGCGACTGGCCGTTTAGCCGGTTGTATCGGCGTAAGAGCACGAGTCTTTCTTCGCCGCCCGATTTTGAGAGGGTATACCGTGCGGGTTCGGTCTATAGGGGAAGGCTTTTCTCTGTTCACGTTATACCGAACGCTGTGGGGAGACCGAGGTTGGGTCTTTCTGTCTCCAAGAAGGTCGGGACCGCGGTGAAGCGCAACGGGGTACGGCGTAGGCTCAAGGAGATCTTTCGTTCTTCCTCGGTGGGGCTTCCAGAAGATCTGGATTTTGTGATTTCGGCGCGTCCCAGTGCCGCTGAGGCTTCGTTCGAAGAGTTAAACGAGGAGTTTATCCGCGCCTTGCGCAGGTTGGTGAAGAGCAGTGTCGGAGAGCCCGGCGGGGGGTCCTAGATGCGTCCTCGGCGGATCTTCATAGGGCTCATTGGAGTGTATCGTACGTTCGTCTCCCCTATGCTGCCACCCTCTTGCAGGTACTGGCCGACCTGCTCGGAGTATACAGTTCAGGCTGTACAGAAGTATGGCGTTGTCAGGGGAGGTCTCATGGGGGCCTGGCGGGTATTGCGGTGCAACCCCTGGTCTAGGGGAGGAATTGATTCGGTGAGATGAGAAGGATTTTATGGATTTTACAACGGTCATAACGGATTTCTTTGGGAGAGTGTTCGCCCCGCTCACAGGCGTGGTGGGCGATGCCCTTGAGTTCCTCCACTCGTTGGGTGCGCCGTGGTGGCTGAGCATAGTCATCCTCACGGTGATCGTGCGCACCCTGCTCTTTCCGCTGACTGTCAAACAGGTCAAGAGCATGCGCGCCATGCAGGATCTGAGGCCAGAGATGGAGAGGATTCGGGCCAAGTACAAGGACAACAAACAGAAGCAGCAGGAAGAGATCATGAAGCTCTACCAGGAGAGCGGGGTTAACCCTTTTGGCAGCTGTCTTCCACTCCTGGTCCAAATGCCCATATTTATCACGATGTTTTATGTGATAAGGAACTTTGGTTATACGCACACCGACTTTACTTCGGGTGGGATTCTGTGGTTTCAGGACCTTTCTGTACAAGACCCTTTCTACGTACTGCCGATTCTCTCCGCCGTAACCATGCTCGCGGCGTCGGAGATCACCTCCAAGCACATCGACCCGCAGCAGCGCTGGCTGATGAGGACTTTGCCCGTTGTGTTTACTGTGTTCCTCCTGACGTTCCCGGCCGGTCTGTTTATGTACTGGATTACCTCTAACGTTGTTACGTTGGCGCAGAACTACGTGATCTACAATCACGGGCCCGGTAGAAAACCACCAGAAGAACGCGCCAAAAGCGGCGGCTCTGGCCGCTCAGGCGGACCAGCTGGAGGCGGGAATGGCGTCAGATCGCCGCGAGATGGATCTGGTTCGAACGGTGGTGGCACCGACGGGCAAGCGTCGCCGATGGAGGGTGGCGCGGTTGCGCAAGCGGCTAAACAAACTAAACGGAAGCGTAGAAGGAAAAAGAAAAGATGAGCGATAGTCAAGAGTTTCATGCTGCGACCGTCGAGGAGGCGATATACAAGGCTAGCCTTGCTTTAAACGTCGCCCGGGAGCAGATTCGTTTCGAGGTTCTAGACCAAGGCAGCTCGGGCTTTCTCGGCATGGGCGCGAGGGACGCCCGGATAACTGTCGAGAAGACCGACGACACCAGAGGCGATGCTCCGGCCCCGGAGATTGCCGAGGCACATGCCGAACCTCCTGCCGAGGAGCGTGCCATGCAACGCAGCGAGGCTTCGGCGGAGATTGCTCGACCAAGGGAGGAAGACAGCCCTACCCTAGCCGAAGTTCCGGACGATCTAATCATCGCGGTCGACGAGTTCACCATCTCGCTAATTGAGGCGATGGGGATTGATGGCACTGTCGACGTGTACGACTCTGGAGATGCGATCTCGGTGGACGTGACCACCGAAGAGACCGGCCTCTTTATCGGTCAAAAGGGCGAGACTATAGATGCTGTACAATATCTGGTCAACGTCGCAACGTACAAGAACCGCCCATTCTCGAAGCGGATTGTCGTAGACTCCGAGGGTTATAGGCAACGCCGGATCGAAGCTATTCAGGGTATGGCTCATCGTACGGCTCGGCGCGCCTTGCGAGAGAAGCGCCCGCTCAGCCTTCCTCCTATGTCCCCCGCCGAGCGGCGCGTGATACATCTTTTTCTCAAGGAGAACCCCGACGTCACCACCTCGAGCGAAGGCGAAGAAGAGAACCGAAGGGTGATAGTAAACCCAATCTAGCTTCTCTTGTTTCACGTGAAACGGAACCTGTGACAAAAGTTTGCATTCACTAACTTTTGTCGTCAGTTCGGCTTTGCGTCCCGAAGATGAGTTTCACGTGAAACGGAAGGGTCATGAGAGTAGCGGTCGAACAGTTACGTCTGCAGTCCAGTGATTGGGATGTTGCTTTAGAACCTTCTCAACTGGCTTCGTTGAGCGCGTATGCAGGAATTCTGGCGGGGTATGAGTACGCCAACGTCGTGGGCACCAGGGATCCTAGGAAGATCGTCACCGAGCATCTGAGCGATTCGTTGAGTTGTTTGCTGATCGGAACTCTGTGGAGTAGCACCTCGGTAATAGACGTAGGAACGGGGGGAGGGTTGCCTGGGATACCCTTAGCGATCTCGCGCCCTGACCTCAGGGTAACGCTACTTGAGGCGACGAAAAGGAAAGTACGTTTTCTCGACTATACCAGGAAGACGTTGGGGCTCCGGAACCTGGATCTGCTTCAAGGCCGCGTAGAAGACGCGGGGAAGAAGGCAGCGTACAGGGAGGCCTTCGATCTGGCGGTAGCCCGGGCGTTGGCTGAGTTACCGGTCGTGGTGGAGTACTGCGCCCCGTTGGTGCGAGTTGGCGGCGAGATACTGGCGCTGAAAGGACGGCTGACGGAGGAAGAGCTGTCCCGGGGGGTAGCGGCCTCGCGCGAGCTCGGATTGGAGATACGCGAGGTGCGTGAGGTAAAGTACCGGGCCGAGTTACCGCAAAAAGAGAGGCGATTGGTCGTATTCGAGAAGATTCTCGCAACTCCCGAAAGATTCCCGCGAAGAGCGGGCCTGGCAAAAAAACGGCCGTTAGGCTCGTAAGAAGGCGATCCCCGGCTACCAGCGAGACGTAAATAAAGCCCCGGCAAAATGTTGAGACGCAACCTCCGGTGGACCACGATAGGTGGTAGAGGCCACGACTAGTAGTATCAGAGCCAGATAAGTTTTTGGGGAGTCGTGCTAAGATTCCGGCGGTGGCCACGGTAGTTGCCATAGTGAACCAGAAGGGTGGGGTGGGGAAGAGTACCACCGCGATCAACCTGGCCGCATACCTAGCGGGGTTGGGGGAGAAAATCCTCATCGTGGACATGGACCCCCAGGGTAACGCCACGAGTGGGCTGGGCGCCTCGGCCGGCGCTAACGGTTGCATGTACGACGTACTGCTCGAGGGTAAACCCTTAGAGCGCGTAGCCATAAAGACAGAGATAGAGGGTTTAGAAGTTGCGCCCGCTACCATAAACCTCGTGGGGGCGGAGGTAGAACTCGTCTCTACCCTGGCGCGGGAATTAAAGTTAAAGCGGGCACTGGAGAAACTGCCGCCTGATGCCTACGATCGGGTGCTAGTGGACTGTCCGCCGTCGCTGGATCTCCTTACGCTAAACGCGCTTACGGCTGGGGATGAGGTGCTGATACCCATACAATGCGAATACTACGCCCTCGAAGGCCTTACACAGCTTATGAGGAGCATAAGGATGGTGCGGGAAGAGCTCAACCCGGACCTAAGAATCGGCGGAGTATTGCTTACCATGTTCGACACTCGAACCAACCTCGCTCACCAGGTGGTGGAGGAGGTGCGCTCGTTCTTCGGTGACCAGGTATTCCGCACGGTAATACCGCGCAACGTCAGGCTCAGCGAGGCACCGAGCTTCGGTTTGCCGGTGGCTCTGTATGCCCCGAGGAGTATGGGGGCGGAGGCCTACGCCTCCGTCGCCGAGGAGGTGCTGGCCCGTGGGTAGGCGCGGGTTGGGAAGAGGGCTCTCCGCGCTCATATCCGCCGGGGACAGCGTCGGAGGGCTGAGGTTCGAGGAGGTGCCGGTCTCGGCGATCCGGCCCAACACCCGCCAGCCACGCCGCCAATTCTCGGAGACGAGCATAAAGGAGCTCGCCGCCTCCATACGCGAGGTCGGCATCTTGCAGCCGCTCGTGATCCGCTCGACCGAGGCCGGTTTCGAGCTGATAGCCGGGGAGAGGAGGCTCCGGGCGGCCAAGGAGGCCGGCCTGGACCGGGTGCCGGTCCTTATACGGCAAGCTGGGGAGGGCGAGTCCATGGAGATGGCGCTCGTCGAGAACCTGCAGCGGGAAGACCTCAACCCCCTGGAGACCGCGGCAGCCTACCAGGCTCTTATGGACAGCTTCGGATTGACCAAGGACCAGCTCGCCAGCCGATTGGGGAAGAGTCGCGCCGCAGTAACCAACACGCTTCGCCTGACGCGGTTGCCGGAATCTATCCAGACGCTAGTGCTCGCGGAGAAGCTATCCGAGGGGCACGCCCGCGCTTTACTCGGCCTGGAGACAGAGGAGCGCATGCTCCGTCTGGCCGAGAGAGTGCGCTCGGAGAGGTTCTCTGTTCGCAAGACTGAGGAGCTGGTTCGCGAAGAGCTCGCGGAGCCACGGGAGTCTCCAACAGCCGGAGCGAAGCTTCGAGGAAAGCGGGACGAATTCGATCGGTACCGCGAGGTCTCGCATAGGATCCAGGACGCTCTAACACTGCCGACCCGCGTGCGCGCGTTGCGTAAAGGAGGCAGGATCGAGATACGCTTCCGCGAAAACGAGGAGCTGGAGGCCCTTGTCGCCCTGCTCACTGCTAAGAGCGCCGAGAACGACCGTTCGACACACGACCTGGGTACCGGACACTAGTAGTTTCAGTCCATATATTTGCTTCAAATCTTACGTACTCCCGGGCGTTGCTGTAGACCTGGGGTACTGCCGGGTATAGCGGAACGGGAGTGGTAATGCGGAGGGGGGATATGTCGAGGGGGGTGAGGTCAGCAGGTGTTTTGGGGGTCTCCGTGCTGACCCTTCTCCTGGCCGGGGCCACCGGAGCCAGTAGCGTAGAGGCTCCGCAGCCCGGAGCACAGCAGCGGGGGGGGGCGTCCGAAGGAGGGGCGGAGAGGTTCGCTAGGACAGGTTCCCAGCTAAAGGAGGCACAGGGTCGGCTAGCAGTTGCAGATTCGCGCGCCCGAGAACTCGAAGCACATACCGAGAAGCTAAGCAAAGACCTCGGGGAACAGCAAGAGGCTGCGAAGGATTCGCAAGCCCGGTACGAGAAGAGAATCAGGGCTTCATACAAAGGAGAGGGCCTGAGCCGTATCTCGCTAGTACTGGATAGCTTCCTGGATGGCGGGGTACGCCAGAACGCGGTTCTCAACGGCTCGGTGAAGCGGGTACTCAGCAACGGCCGTGGAAGCATACAATTCCACAGGGACTCCCAGCGAGCGTTGAAGGAGACCAAACGGCAGCTAGACAAGAAGAGGGCGGAGTACGAGAAGCTGCGGGAAGAGCGGAGGGCCAGAGCCGAGGAGTTGCGGCGGGGTGAGCCGAGGCTGACGATCTCTATCAGCAAGCTGGGGTTGAGGCCGGAGCTGATGGAGGCGCGGATCTCGGAGTTGGAGGCCGCGGAGGAGGCTGGGGCGTTCACGAGGCCGCCGGCGAGTGGTGGGGGGGCCTTGACGGTAGAGCAGGAGCTCGAGATCGTGCAAGACATCATCGCACGCCCGGTGGAGCCGATACCCTACAAGAGGTACGTTCAGATCTACAAAGCGGCGGCGAAGCGGTACGGGTTCGCCGAAGACTGGTACGTGCTCGCGGCCGTGGGCAGGGCCGAGTCGAACCACGGGGAGAACATGGGCCCCTCCGGCGCCGGAGCTATGGGCCCGATGCAATTCTTGCCTTCGACCTGGGAACAGTATGGGGCAGACGGCAACGGGGACGGAGAGGCAAACATAATGGACCCCGAGGACGCCATACCGGCTGCCGCATCCTACCTCGAGGTTGGTGGGGCGCCCGAGGACTGGTACGCGGCGCTCTACACCTACAACCACGCCGGTTGGTACGTCCGAGAGGTCCTGGGTATAGCGGAGTCCTACAGGCGTCAGGCCGGCGACGAAGGGGTGGAGCCTTACGTCTAGGGTGCCGCGGGCGCCCCACCAAAAATTGACCGAGACTGAAGCGCGGTTTTTGTGCACGTTGCCCGAAGAACGGGCCCGAGAACTCATTTAGCATAGGCTGCTGCTGCCGACGGCTGAGAGATGGTGGTGATGAGGGGTTGTCCGCGTTCGTTTCGGGTTCGAGTCCCGTGTTTACTGTTGGCATGCCTCTTGGCTGGTGGCTTGGTGGGGTGTGGCGGGGGAGAACAGCGGGAGGAAGGGGCTACGCTGACCGTGCTCGCCGCGTCCTCGCTCTACGTTTGCTAGGCCGCCGTAGGTTTCGGTCGCGTGGACCGCGGCGTGGAGGAGGCGGCGATGATGGACGGCGCGAGCCGTATGGGGGTATTCTCGAGGATCACCGTACCTCTGGCGTTCCCGGCGCCCGGTTCTTCGCCAGGAAGGCGGAAGAGCGAGTGGGCTAAGCTATGCCTTCGTCCGTCAGGATCATGACGTCCGTGGCTTTGACGAGGGTGGTTACCTCTTTACCGGGCTCGAGGCCGAGCTCGTCGGCGCTCTCGCGGGTGATGAGGGAGACCACGTGGTTGTCCCCGACCTGGAGGGTTACCTTGGCCGCCGCCTCCCCCCTTATCACCTCGATTATGGTGCCGGGTAGTCGGTTACGGGTGCTGAGCTTCATCTTCCGAACTCCGTTCTTTTTCACCGATGAACAACAGCCCCAGCTGTAGGGCCAGCCTTACCCGAGGACGTTTCAAGTCTAAACCGGTCAGCGTCTCCACGCGAGCGAGGCGGTAGAGTATGCTGTTGCGGTGCAGAAAGAGACGGTCGGCCGCCTCGCTCGCATTGGCGCCGGCGGCGAAGTAGACTCGCAGGGTACGCACGAGGTCGCTCCTCCGTTCCTGATCGTACGCTAGGAGGGGTTCGACCAACGCGGCGAAGGGCGTCAGGTCCGGGGAGCGGGCTAGCTCCTCGAGCAAGGGGTCGGCGAGCGTTCTGTCGGAGGTATCCCGCGGGCCGGCCATCGGAGAAGCGATCTTAACAGGAGAGAGGATCTCGTGCTAAAAAAGCTTGAGAGCCAGGAGCTAGCATCGGGGGTGAAAGAGTGGAGACTTCGCGGGCCGACATGTTCCGCAAGCTGCTCGAGAGGGACCCGGAGAACCCGATGGTCCTCTACTCTCTGGGCAACGAGCTGTTCAAAGAGAAGAAGTACTCGGAGGCCAGGGAGTATCTAGACTGGGCCGTTCGAAACAAGCCAGACTACTCGGTGGCGCACCGGACTTTGGGCCGAGCGCTCTACGAGCTAGGCGAAGACGCCGAGGCCCGCCGGGTATTCGCCGAGGGGCGCGAGGTAGCGCAAAAGAATGGAGACCTGCAGACCGTCAAGGAGATAGACGTCTTCATGCGCCGGCTGGAGAAGCGCGGGAGGGGAGAGGCCGACTCGTGAGTGTAGCAGCGACCCAGGGATAATGTGCTCGGCTGCGCGGGGCGGAGGAAAGGGCGTGTGCGGTAGCGGTGTCGGGTAGTATGGTGGGCGCCTTTCTGATTACGGGTCTTCTCGCCGGGCTCGCCTACGCCCTAAAGATGATTAGCCGGAGCGGGGCGCTGGGCGGTTTCGTGGTGGGGGCAGTGATCTACCTGTGTCTCGGACCGCCGGGGTTCGTAGTCCTCGCGCTCTTCGTGGTAGTCAGCTCCGCTCTCACCCGGCTCGGCTACCGAAGCAAACATCGCCGCGGAGTAGCCCAGGATCACGGCGGACGCCGCGGCGCCAGAAACGCCCTCGCCAACTGCGGGGTCGCGCTCCTGTGCGCCGTCCTCGCCGCCCTTATCCCCTCGGGGGCCTTCGCCGCCGCCTTCGTTGCTGCTCTGGGCGCGGCCTTCGGGGACACCGCGGAGTCCGAGGTAGGGCAACTCGCCCGCAGCACTCCGCGTCTTATCGCTACCCTCCGAAAAGTCCCACCTGGCACCGATGGCGCTGTCTCCGTGACGGGGACGCTCGCCGGGCTCGCCGCCGCCGGGCTCACGGCCCTTCTGGGGCTGATGCTCGGGCTCGTGACGGAATCGGGCGTGGCGCTGCTCGTGGCGCTGGCGGCCTTCCTGGGGACCGTGGCGGACAGCTTCGTCGGGGCCCTCGCGCCGCGCGTCGGAAACGAGATTACGAACGTTCTTTGCACACTCGTCGCCGCGGCACTGGTTCTCTTCCTGGCATAGTCCGCAGGTACCATTTCAAAGATATTAAAACCTGAGCTTCGCTTCCGCGCCCCGCTGACCGACGACTCACGAGAGAGGTGCGCTTCGAACGAACACCGGCGGATTAGAAGGATAGGACGCCAGACAGCTAGTCTCTAGAGGCTAGTGCGAGAAGTACTCCCGTAAGCACTAAGAAGTTAGTTGCCTAGCCCACACCTCTCAAGGGTTGATAGAACGCTAGCTCCTGAGTGCGAGACCACAGATCATGGTGCCCCCGGTTTGAGCCTGGGTCCCGCCACTTTCGGCTTTTTCGGGTCTTTTACTGCTTGGGGAGGCAAATATGAGACTTTTTGTGCATAGGTTCGGCCTCTGCTTCGGTTCTTTGCGGGTAGCGTTGCCGTCAACTCTGGTCTGCTTCCTTATACGAGTTGCACCAAGCTTTGCGTTAGCAAGAGTCGCTCTCGGGTGAGCTCTACCTGCACATGGCAGAGGTCGCTGGTTCGATCCCAGCACCGCCCATTCAGAAAAAGGCTGCATGTTGCGAGAAAAACTTGGAATCTATAGAGAGGTTGAGAACAAGTCACAGCCTCTTCTACACCAGTAAGACCACAACGCTCCTCTCTTGAAGTGCTCTCCTTGTACGACGGAGGCCACAAGTCTGGGTTTCGTCGGCAGCTTACCCCTCGTCTTTGGGCTTCGCCGCGAGGTCGTCCACTTCGGGAAGTGGCCTATCTAAGTGATCTATCGAGCTTACGCCCAGGTACTCCCTGAATCGACTTACGAGCCAAGCTCGTATAAGGGTGCGCGGCGGATTCTTGGTGCGGCTATCGTCCTCGAAGTCACGTGCGCAGGCGCCCTGCTCCGAGTGGATGGGTTCGTAGCGCTCGAGCGCCCTGAGTAACATACTCATTGCTTTCTCGACTTCAATACCCAACTCGTACCGCTCCACTGCTAACTCCTCGAACCGCTCGCGAGCGAGACGTCGACGCTCCTCGACTCGACGCTTTCTAGCCGCCTCTAGGAGGCGCTCGAACTCCTTTGCCGCTTTGCGGGCGAGTCGAGCCCCGCCGGTCAGCTTGCTGGCCTCGCTTTCCAGAACCATGAGGTTGTTGTCGGCCACCTTATCACCCGTGAAGGCGGCCGGCGCCAACTCGATGCGGAGCTCGTTCAGCTTCTCGAGTTCGCGCTCGGCTTCTCTTAGTTGGCCAAGCGCCTCCTCGTGCTGTACTTCGAGCCGCTCTATCTCGTTAAAGGTTCCCTCTAAGATCGTCACTAACGCTCCTTCCTGTCTGTAAGCCCCCGCATAGGTTCCACCTTTGCCCATCTCCGTCACGGTTACGTAGGATTCGATGAATGAGTATCCAATATTAGGTTGGGCTCGATCGTAGCGTAGGATATCCCTCGCGCCCAGCGTAGAGGGGATTTCGAGACTCACCAGATGTTGTGGCATTGCTACCGAGGAACAGCAAGTAGAGGCACGGTACGTCGCTGGTAGCAACGTTCGGCCTAGCCGCACGAGGAAAGGTGTAATCGGTTTGTAGGGATAGGTAAATGACCTTTCGAGGTGGGGTCGTGTTTGCGTGGCCGCAGTCGGCCACGGGCCGTCTACCCAGGCCCGCAGTGCGTCTATAACATCGAACATGGTGGACTATAGAGAGCGCTCGCTCCGGGACGAGAAGCATTGACAGAACCGAACTCGAGAGTATCACCAAGTCTTTTATTGCCTCAATCTGGGGATATAGCAGATCGAGGCAATAAAAGAGAGAGGACCAAATGACAAAGTGGGCTATGACGCCGTTCGAGATTTCAAGTTACGACAATCCGGAGACCATACGCTTCAGAAAGTACGCTACTGGTACCCACCTGATCGTGCACAGAACAGAAGTCGAAACGGGGGCTGATCCCGAAGGATGTAGTCTGGCAGAGGGGTGAGGCCAGGCTCTACCATTACGAGCCTACCCGCGAGAGGAAGATCCTGTACTGATCCCGATCGTCTACGCGCCCATCCTCCGTCCCTACATTCTGGATTTGGTGCCGGGCAATAGCTTTGTGGAGTATCTTTCTGGCGAGGGCTTCGATGTGTACCTGCTCGACTGGGGCAACGCTGGTCCTGAGGATAGGCACCGTTCGTTTGAGGACTGGATCCTGGACTATATGCCCGAGGCGGTAGAGAGCGTACTGAAGAATTCCCGGGCCGAAGAGTTGACTGTCTTCGGATATTGCCAAGGCGGGACGATGAGCGCTATGTACGCTTCCCTCTTCCCAGAGGAACACCTAAGGAACCTGATTTTGCTGGCCACTCCTATGGACTTCGCGCCGGAGAACCCGGGTATCTTCGGCCTCTGTACCCTCTGGAGCAGGAACAGCGAGAACTATTTCGAGCCGGATCTAATGGTGGAGGCCTTCGGGAACATCCCAGAAGACTTCCTTAGACGTCTCAACGAATCCGGGACCTCCGTACTCGGGCCCCTCGCCAACCTCGCCGCCTTCTACGCCAAGATGCGGGAGAGCATCATGCCCGACAAAACCATGACTGCATGGTTGGAGGTGAGTAAGTGGGTCGATGATGGAACACCTTTCCCCGGCGAGGCTTTCCGACAGTGGATCCGGGACTTCTACCACCAGAACAAGCTCCCCAAGGGAGAGATAGAACTTCGCGGGCAACGGATAAACCTCTCGAACATCGAATGCCCCTATTGAACATTGCGGGGAGTAAGGATTTCATCTGCCCGGTAGCCCAGGCCGAGCCCACGATGAACCTAGTCGAAAGCCGGGACAAGAAGTTCCTTGTTCTCGATGCCGGGCACGTAGGTCTGATGGTTGGTCCGGTAGCCAAAGAGGAACTGTGGACCCAAGTAAGGGAGTGGCTGGAGCCTCGCTCAAAGTAGCCGTCGGGGATGAATGTGATCATCGAGGAGCAGAATATCAATGTCGACGGGCTACCTGTTCGCTATCTGACGGGGGGAGAGGGGTCTCCGCTGGTATTGCTGCATGCCCTCGGTGAAAGTGCCCTCGATTGGCGATGGGTACTACCCGCCCTGGCGCTCACCCATCGCGTCCACGCGGTGGATCTACCCGGCTTCGGCTACAGCGCCAAGCCTACTGCCGGATATACACCAGCCTTTTTGGCCCGCTTCGTTGGCGCCTATCTTGACGCTTTGGGACTTGAACGCACCGGGCTTGTAGGCAGCTCACTCGGTGGCCTGGTGGCCCTGCGCTTGGCGCTATCCGAACCGGCACGAGTGAGTGCTCTGGGCCTGGTAGCCAGTGCGGGCCTGGGGCGGGCGGTTACCTACGCCTTGCGGCTGCCGACCCTCCCTGGCTACGGCGAGGCAGCGGTTGCCTGGGGCAAGACACCGCTCGGCGCTGCCCAAAGAGCCTGGTTGCGGGTGCCGCTCCTCTTCGCGCGTCCCGAGCGCGTCCCTGCCGAGTGGATAACCGAGCAGACCCGAATAGCGCAACTGCCGGACTTCATGGAGGCGGCGGAGGCCGCCCTGCGTGCTCAGGTCGACCTGGGAGGGCAGCGGGAGGTGTTGGTAGATCAGCTTCCCGATCTGGAGATGCCGACACTCCTCATTTGGGGAAACCGTGACCGAGTGTTTCCCTATTCCCAAGCGCAAACAGCGGTCTCCTACCTCCGGCAAGGCTTCCTCGAGCTGATCCCCGATTGCGGGCACCTGCCCCATATTGAGCAGCCCGAACCCTTCGTGGCCATTCTCAGCCAATTCTTGGATGAACAGGCGTCCTGCTGATGGACATAGACTGGGCGAAGCTGAGACGACTGGCCGGGAATCTGATCGCGTTTTCAGCTTACCTACAGGCTTCCTGCATCCGTTTAGGTCGCCCCAGTTCCCGCTGACTTTCCCTGCCGGCAACCCCTCCCATTAGCGCGACGGAACGTGTTGCGCTCTCTAGCCGCTATGTAGAAGCCGCTCTCAGCAACGGTCGTTCGCCGTATCGTCCGCCCCTCTGAGGAGGCAGCTTCGCACTGCCGATTGGCGAAACCGAAAGATCCGTTGGAGCTGTAGCCGCACTAGTGGATAAAAGATATCGCCAAACGGCTCAAATGGCAGTCGGTACTGCACGACGTCTTCGATAATAGTCGCTTCACCCTCACCTTCATCATGAAGCCGGTGGGTGTGCCTCCAGAAGCGATAGGGACCACGCAACTGCTCATCTACGAACTCGATGAGCGGCTGCCAGTGCGAGATGCGCGCCTGCCAGTGCAACGGTACCCCGAACAAGCGAAGCTTGTAGTCGATTACGGTGCCTTCTTGCATCAGGATCGGCTGCGGAGTGAGGATCCGGAAGCGCAGTTCAGGAGGGGTGATGCGCTCGAGGTTGGCCGTATCGGCGAAGAAGGCGAACACTCGTTCGCGTGGCAGCGGTAGGCTCATCGACGTCCTGAGAACGTGGAGCGTCACACCTCTAATTGTAACAAGGCGTGTTGCGCCAAAATAAAGCCTCGTCATTTGCCCGTGCTGCCCGTATAACCCATGAATCAGAGTAGCATATGGAGGCAAGACCGTGACAAGCATGATCGAGAACGAGCGTTGGAGGATCGCCGACTGGGCTGCCGACTTACTATGCGTTGATCGGGACGTGTGCCGTAGAGCGTCCCACCGGGAGCCCGAGGAGCGCGTCCGCGAGGTCGTCCGATGGGTCCTATCCGAGCGGGACCTTTCTGGGCACGACGACCCCGAGCGGATGATCGAGTGGTGGGCCCGTGACCAGAGCGCCGGCCTCTACGCCGAGGATCGTCGGCGCGCTGATCTAGAGGACGTCGGGGGGATGGTGGTCCGAACCATATCGGGCTACGACCCGGCAGCTTAGGACACTCTCCTACTAAACTATCGTACCTATATCCTAGTAGCGTCGCGGGAGGCTCGTTGAAGCGTTCGCGCGCCCAGGTAAGCCCCTTCTTTTTGGGCTCCAGCCTGACTCTGCGCCTACAATAACCTTCTCGACTATTGTAAGGGTTACCCTCGGCGTCAGGCCTCGGCAGGCTCCCCGGGCGGTGCCTGATCCTCGCCCGACCCCTGCGCGTTCTCCAGCTCCTCTGCGACCTCCTCGGGGTCGGAGAACTGGGCGTTGGTCGGCAGTTGCTGCAGGTGCACTAGGACGCCGTCCGGGGCGTCGCTGCTCCGAGCGGCGGCGAGCAGATCCTGCGCTCGGGCCGGGTAGTCGACCGCTTCGATGTACTGGCGCACGTCCTCGGTCTCGGATGC
Organism: Rubrobacteraceae bacterium; assembly: GCA_036519775.1. GTDB lineage: Bacteria > Actinomycetota > Rubrobacteria > Rubrobacterales > Rubrobacteraceae > Rubrobacter_F. The sequence continues at coordinate 9,042 of DATDKT010000283.1, read as the reverse complement.
CACGGTTCCTCCTACGACGAGATATTCAGTCTCGGTTCCTTGTACCCGGTCGGGGGCGAAAACAATCCCCACCCGGCACCCTTTCTCGCGTTGGTTCGTAAAGAATCGTCCGTTGCCCCCGTTTTACCTCAACGGCGGTGAGAGCACATTCCCTCCTTACGACCCACCCCCCTTTGCTCGTTATGAAGGGCCGCTACTCAGAGGCGGGCGACTCGACGGCGGGCACAAAAAGGGGATGGAGCCGAGGAGGATGCCTGTTTTTCCGCCCGGACAGTCCTGTTCCATGGGAGCCGCCGTTTCGAATCGGCGTCGCAGTGGAACAACATGACAGAGGCGTGGAGCTTGTTCACAGACATGGCAGGAGAAGGAAAGGAGAACGGTGAGCGAAGGGCGCGAACGAGAGGAACGAGGGAACACTGGGGAAGAAGAAGCCCGTCGAGCCAAGCCGACGGAAGGCGAGGACACGGGGAGCGCCGCCGTGGAGACGGCCGTCGAGGAAGAGGAAGCGACCGGCGGCGCCCTTCCCGACGATAAGTCGGAAGGGGGCAAGTCTAGGTAGTGCCACTTGCCGGCCGTCGGCGGAGGAGGCCATCGAGCGCGAGGTACGGTTTGGCCAGGGTCAGCTTTCTACCTCTGGCCGTGGTCCTGTCCAGTGGCTCCGACCCCTATCGTGTTACATCCTGCTGCTGAGCAGGTGGCTTGCTATTTCTCCGATTTGGGTATGCAGCGAAGCTAGTGAAATGCCCCGACGAAAGGAGACAACATGACGGAAGCGTCGAGACAACCCAAGGACAAGAACTACAACTTGATCAGCGCGCTCTACCAGGCGTCGGATAACGTCGAAACCTTTAAGACCTACGCCCAAGACGCCGAAAGCGAGGGCGACCAGGAGCTGGTGGAGTTCTTCAACGCGGTCATCGAGAACAACCAGAGAGCCGCCCAGCGGGCCAAGGAGATGCTTGTGCCCCGCCTGCAGAGCGAGCAAGAGTAACCCCCGGTCGAACGGAAGTAGCGCTGCAAAGCAAGCCGGGGTCTTAGACGAGAGGCCTAGCTTCTTACCTCCTCACAAGCAGTTCCTCGACCACTTCTAGGGCCCCGGCAAGCTTGCGTACCGTTTCGAGCTGCGCGGGTCGACGACCTTTCTTGAGCCTCCCGATGGTCACGGGGTTGACTCCGGCCTTCTTCCCCAACTCCCTCATGCTCAGACCCCGCCGCTGGCGTATCCACCGCAGCCTCGCGCCGTCCACCTACATGAAGCTCATGGTACATTTAACAGATATTTAACGTAAGAGCAGTAGACTGGAAGAGGATTACGCAATGCCCCGAGAGAGCTTTCATCGGGAGCTCGACCGGCTGGTCGAGAAGGTCGTGGAGCTTGGCCGGGAGGTCGAGTCCTGTCTGGACGCGATGGTCGAGGCCCTGGAGAAGCACGACGCCGAGGCAGCCTCCAACCAACTCGGCGTGGACGCTCATTATAAGGAGCGGGGGACGCAGATCGCCGAGGAGTGCATGGTCCTGCAGGCTCGCCAGGCCCCGGTGGCCCAGGACCTGAGGCTCATCAACGTCCTGCAGGCGGTGATCAACCATTGTGTGCGCGCCGGTACTTTATGCGAGCACACCTGCTGTGGGATCGCCGAGACTCGAAACGCCGAGCGCGATTCCGACTTGGCAGCCACCCTCCGAGAGATGGCTCACGGTGCCCGCGACCTCTTTCGACGGGGCCTGGATGTCTTCGAGACTCGTGACATAGAGCACTCTGAGGAACTGAAGGCAGCAGACGACTAGGTGGATCTGATGTACTCGGAAGCAATGAACCTGGTGGTCAACCCGGGGGATAAGGAAAGGGCGGGTTCGCCGGAGTGGCGGGTACGGGCGGCGCTCACGGTACACTACCTAGAGAGGATCGCCGACCATGGTGTGGACATTGGGGAGCGAACCGTGTTCCTCGTCACCGGCGAGCGTATGGAGGGCGCTTTGCGTCGATACCGCGAGCGGCCCCTAGACGACTAGGAGGATTAGTCGAAGTAGCTAGGAGGGGGCGGGATCCTTTGGGCTCCGGCTCTTTTAGCGTAGTCTCGTCGGACCCGCCGGACGAGCGCCCTTCTTCGGAAGAAGGGTTAGGCTCTCCTACAGAATCGAGCAGTCTCGCCGTCGCTTCGTTTACGAGCATTTCGTGGGAGAGCCGGCTCAGGGTCGCCACCTGCTCAACCCGGCCTGCGACGGCTCCTCTGGGCGTGTACGTCTGCTGGTCCCAGAAGAGGAGACTCCTGGCTGAGCCCAGGTCACTTATCGTCGCCAGTCGGTCCTTGAGCTGCTCGTGTGCGGTCTCGTGTTTGCCGGTCATGTATAGAGACCATGTCCGCAAATAATTTTTCAAAAGGCTCAAACGCTCTCGGAAATTCGGTCGATAGAGGCAATGGCGATTACTAGTGCTCTAGGCGCAAGCTCTTCCCTCTAAGTACTACGCTTTGATTGTTTAGCCTGTAGCTATCGTTGGTAAATACAAAAAGAACCCCTAACTGAGGAGGTTCGGGTGGTCACTAGAAGCGTCGGGTGAGGTAGAGAAAACCGAATATCTTTAGAAGCCCTCGCTCTATGAGCCAGGGGCTTTTACGTTTGGGAAACCGCAACTGATCCTGGTAGCACTTCGACGCGCGAGGTTGCCTTCTGATGGCAGCGGGGAGTCAGGTGAGGGTACGATACTCAGCGATGGCAGACGTGGAAGGGAGGCTTGCATGGCGAAAAAACGGGCAGGCGGACAGTCGGCCCCGGAGGCGTGGATCGGGCGCCAGGTGATCCTAGGTATCGGTACACAAGGCGCCCGGTTGAGCGGCGAGTTAAAGGAGGTAAGCGACGGGGGTGTGGTCTTGCACTACGGCACCGAAACTGGACGAGAGCCTGGACACGTCTTCTACCCGTGGAGGAATGTGCAAGCGATCCAACTCCCTGACGAAGAACAGTCGGAGTAGAGCATTATTCTTTAGTAGAAGCGGTTGTGCTAAAGGAATAGATCGTGGCGTCCTCAAACTTTATCCGCTGGTGCGGGCTAGCAGCCATTCTAGGAGGGGCTCTTAACGCTGTGCACGGCTTCCTAGTACTCTTAGTTGTATACCTGTACTCACCCGCAAGTGAGTCAGAAATTCCCCCGGTTCTCAAATTTCTTAATTACATCCATCCCATATCCTTCTCCTTGTTGCTACTGAGCGTCATAGCGGCTATAGCGGCTTTGCATACCCTCCAAAGAGAGCGTACGGGTTGGTGGAAGCATTGCCTTCTCTGACGTTCCTTGCCAGCGTAGCACTCATGCTTGCGGGCGCAGGTACGGGTTTATCGGTGGCGATGGTAGGACTCCTGGCCTTAGGAGTCATCACCATAAGCGCGAGAGTATTGCCGTGGTGAGTTGGGGCATTGATCCTCTTACAGCGGTTTGCAATGATGGTGACCCACGCGACCTCGCTCTTTGGACTGCCGCACTCGGCAGCGTAGCTTGTCTCTCCAGGCGTGTCTTCAGACTAAGCATTAGCCATCTCTGATGCGTAGTGGGCCACCTTCACTGCAAGGTGCTGTAAGCAGTCCTCTCTGCTATTTTCTTCTATTCGGGAAGCCCGTATTAGGAGCACATTACTCCGAAGTTAAAACGCGCAAGAAAGGGTCGAGGTCTAACAGTCTCAGCTCTCTTCACGCCTTCTGCTTCTCCGGTTTCCGAGAACCTCCCGCTCTCGGCATCTCGGTGAATAGAGGCGACGGTAGCCTCCTGCCAGGAGGGTAGGCCCAATGCTAGGTGCGCTGGCCCTCACCGGATGTCATCATGGGAGGCTGAGGCCCTACGTAAGGAGGATTAACGTACATACGCTCCCGACCGCTGCCTGTGACCGTCGCCGCCGTCCTACAGGTGCTATATTAGGAGTATGTGCGCCAGAGATCACAAGGGCTGGAACGCAGAGCCTCGACTATAGATTCCTATAGAATCCCGCGCCTTTCTCCGACCCAAAACTATCTAAAACTCGTGTTCGAAGGAGCCGACCGTGAGCGAGGCAGCCGAAAAGCAGACCTATAATCCCGTAGCCCTGGAGCACCACTGGCAGGAGCGGTGGGCCGAGAGCGGACTGTACAAGACCGACGAGGACCCCGCGAAGCCCAAGCACTACGCGCTCACGATGCTCCCGTATCCGAGCGGGGACCTGCACGTCGGCCACTGGTATGCGATGACCCCGTCCGATACCCGGGCCCGTTTTATGCGCATGCAGGGGTACCGGGTCTTCTTCCCGATAGGTTTCGATGCCTTCGGACTCCCGGCGGAGAACGCGGCTATAAACCGGGGCATTCACCCGCACAAATGGACGATGTCCAATATAGAGAACATGCGCGGGCAGCTCGCGTCTATGGGCGCTATGTTCGACTTCGACTCGGAGATCGTAACCTGTGACCCTGAGTACTACCGTTGGAATCAGTGGTTCTTTTTGAAGTTCCTGGAGAAGGGCCTCGCGTACCGTAAAGAGGCGCCGGTGGACTGGTGCCCCAAGGACAACACCACGCTCGCTCGTGAGCAGGTCATAGGACCGGAGAGGCGCTGCGAGCGGTGCGGGACGCCGGTAATAAAGAAGAACCTGGCGCAGTGGCTGTTCAAGATCACCGACTACGCCGACGAACTCTTGGACTTCTCTAAGATAGACTGGCCCGAGCGGGTTAAGACGCTTCAGACCAACTGGACCGGGCGCTCCGAGGGAGCAGAAATCTCGTTCGACATCGAGGGCTATGGTCCGATAGAGGTCTTTACGACGCGGCCCGACACGCTCTTCGGGGCGACGTTCTTCGTTATGGCGCCCGAGCATCCGGCGGTCGAGAAGATTACGACGCCGGATAGAGCCGAGGAGGTGCGCGCCTACGTCGAGAAGGCTGGGAGGATGAGCGAGATCGACCGGACGGATGCGACGCGCCAGAAGACCGGCATCTTCACCGGGGCGTTCGCGATCAACCCGGCGAACGAGGAGGAGATCCCGGTCTACGCTGCCGACTACGTGCTCATGGGCTACGGGACCGGGGCAATCATGGCGGTGCCTGGCCAGGACGAACGGGACTGGGAGTTCGCCGAGAAGTACGGGTTGCCGATCATCCGCACCGTGCAGCCGCCGGAGGACTTCGAGGGCAAAGCGTACGTCGGCGAGGGTCGGGCGATTAACAGCGGCTTCCTCGACGGGCTCGGCGTCGAAGAGGCGAAGGCCCGCATGGTCCTCTGGCTCGAAGAGCAGGGGGCGGGCAGAGGGGCCGTGACATACCGGCTGCGCGACTGGCTCATCTCGCGCCAGCGCTACTGGGGCACCCCGATCCCGATAATCTATTGCGACTCTTGCGGCACCGTCCCGGTCCCTGAGGAGGACCTCCCGGTGCTCCTGCCCGAAGACGCAGAGTTCACCCCGACCGGCGAGTCACCGTTGAAGCTACACGAGGGCTTTCGCAACACCATGTGCCCCCGATGCGAGGGACCTGCCACCAGAGAGACGGACACGATGGACACGTTCGTGGACTCGTCGTGGTACCAGTACCGTTACCTCTCGCCGCACTACGATGAGGGACCTTTCGATCCGGAGAGGGGGGAGAGGTGGCTCCCGGTGGACCAGTACACCGGCGGAATAGAGCACGCGACGATGCACCTGCTCTACACCCGGTTCTGGACGAAGGTGATGCGTGACCTCGGGCTCGTAGATTTCGACGAGCCGATGGTGAGGCTCTTCAACCAGGGGATCATCTTAGGCGAGGACGCGGAGAAGATGAGCAAGAGCCGCGGCAACGTGGTGAACCCGCAGGACTTCGTGGACCGCTACGGTTCGGACACCTTGCGGTGCTTTTTGATGTTTATCGGTCCGTGGAACCAGGGCGGGCCGTGGGATGGGCGCGGCATCGAGGGCGTAGCGCGTTTCTTGAGGCGGGCTCATTCGCTCGTGGCCGGGGGCGGCTCGTCGGGGACGGCAGATCCCACAGAACTCGACCGCCGCACCGCGAGGCTTGTCAAGAAGGTCACCGAGGACCTCCGGTTGTTCCGGTTCAACACCGCTTTAGCGGCGCTCATGGAGCACACGAATTACTTGCTGGCGATCAAGGGTGAGGTGGGGGAGAGCGAGTGGGTGGAGGTGCTGCGGACGTTCGTGCTCGTCCTCGCCCCGTTCGCGCCGCACCACGCCGAGGAGATGTGGGGGTTGATGGGGCAGCCGTACTCGGTGCACGAAGAGGCTTGGCCCGAGTGGGACGAGAGTCTTATAGTGACCGAAGAGATCACGCTCGTCGTGCAGGTCAATGGCAAGCTCCGCGACCGCATTGAGGCGCCGGCGGACGTCTCGGAGGAGGTCGCCAAAGAGCTCGCTCTGGCCAGCGAGAAGGTGCGGCCTCACGTCGAGGGGCGTGAGATCCGCAAGAGCGTCTACGTGCCTGGGCGGTTGGTGAACTTCGTGGTCGGCTAGTCGGCTTCAGCCGCGCGGCGGTCTTCCTCTACCACCTCGGAAAGTTCGTCCAGGTTCTTGAGCCCCGAGATCGTCGGAATCGGGAGCGTGCCGATCATCAGGGCGCCCAAGACCAGAGCCACCGGCAGGGCGAGGAGCGGAGGTGGCTCGAAGGCGGCGAACAGCGCGACGAGCAAGCCAGCAAATGGTATGGGGCAGCCGAGGAAGTAGAGGGGGTTCTTGTAGATCGAGAACCTCGCCAGACGCCAGGCTCCGCACAGGAAGAAGACGAGGCAGGCGACGAAGCCAACGATCGACAGCTCGTAGAGCGAGCCCATGTAGAGCGCAAACGCGGGTACCGCGCCGAACGAGACCACGTCGGCCAGAGAGTCCAGGTTGGTGCCGAAATCATCGTCGGCCGCCCCATTGCGGCGGGCCACGTGCCCGTCGAGCATGTCGCAGACTGCGGCGACGGCGACGAGGCCCGCCGCCGCGATTAGGTGGTTGTTCGTCTGGAAGATCAAGAAAAGCGCCAGAAAGCCTGCTACGAGGCTCCCACTGGTCAGGAGGTTGGCCAGGTTCACGTACTCTCTCATCATGGGATAGCTTCTCCCTTGTAGCGGGCAAGAGGCGTTTGTCCGGCCCTTACCCTGTCTCCGGGGCGTACCAGGGGCTTGGCGCTGCCCGCGGGGAGAAGCACGTCCGTGCGTGAGCCGAAATGTATCAGCCCGATCCTCTGTCCTGTCTTGACGCTCTCGCCGACCTCGATCCAGGACGAGATCTTGCGGGCCACCATGCCCACTATCTGCACTACGATCGCGCGACCCCTCGGCCCATCTATGGCGATCCGGTTCTGGTGGTTCTCGTCCTTAGCACCGCCCAGGAAAGCCGGGACGAACCTGCCCGGAAGCTCCTCTATCTTCACGATGCTGCCCCGGACCGGGCTACGGTTCACGTGGACGTTGTGTATGGAGAGGAAGGTGCTGATCCTCATGGCCTCGCCCCCAGGTATCCAAGGCTCGTGCGCCTCCTCGATCTCCGTTACGAAGCCGTCGGCCGCGGCGTACACGACGTCCGGCTCCGCTTCCAGGGGCCGCTCCGGGTCCCGGAAGAACGCGAGGGTCGCCCCTGCGGCCCCAAGGGCGAAGAGACCGCTCCGCCGCCGGCCGGCCAGCAGAAGCGCGGCGCCAGCGGCGAGCGGCGGCAACACGTACTGGCGAGCTGTTTTCCAGCTTCTCTCCGTTATCATCGTCGCTCGCTAGCCTCTTGCGGCAGGGCCGCGCTACAGGCGAAAAGGAACGCGGGAGGGACGTTTACGAGCGAGACACGCCGCCGAACCGAGCCGAAATGGCGCTCCAGCTCCTTCTGCGCGAAGGTAGAGTACTGGATCGCGACCATCACCCCGTCCGGGGCCAGGACCCGCCTTACCTGCTCGAACATGTTCCGCTTGACCTTCTCTGGCAGGGACGTAAAGGGTAGACCCGAGACGATCACGTCCACCTTTTCACCTTCCGAGAGGTAATCTCCGATGTTCTCCGCGGAGTCGTGAATTACCTCGAGCCGCGGATCATCGAGCCGCCCGGAGAGCGTCTCTACCAGATCCCGGTCCACCTCGAACGCTAAAAGGCGGACGTCGGGACGCAACCGTTTCAAAACTTCCTCCGTATACGCGCCCGTGCCCGCCCCCAGCTCCGCGACGCAGCGGGCCTGCCCGAAGTCCGCCATATCCAGCATATCCCGGACCGCCTTCTTGCTGGTGGGCAGGATCGCTCCTACCGCCCGGGGGTTCGCCAGGAAGGAACGGAAGAAGCGGACCCGCTCCTGTATGTCTATCTTTATGCTAGACATGACAGACATCCCGTATTCGGCAGTAGAGGCAGTAGAAAAGCATCCCGTGATGCAGTTTTCCCCTCCGCAAAACCTTCAAACCAGTCCACCACCTCGCGTAGCATGAACAATGTCCCATTATATCCCGCTGCTTAGGGGCCCCTCTATACCAACATATACTCCCCGTAGCAAGTTGTACCTATAGTTGACGTTCAGTTAGCATACTGGATGCGTGTCGGACTAAAATACTATTTATGCACACGTATTCGCACGCGATTTTTACGTGGGCGCTGGCCCGGTATTTCGACCCGGAAGAATCTCATGCTGCTATGTGGGGCGCGGCGGGTTCGACGATCCCGGACGTGCCGACCCTCGTCAAAGCGGCACACCTAGTGTGGCGGCGGCGGGGTGAGCTCTCGAAGGAGGAGTTTAATGAAGAGTTCTACGAGGCCCTGGAGTACTATGAGGAGCCCTCAGGGAAGCTAGACCTCACGGTCCACTCTCTGGTGCCGGTAACGGCTATGCTCGTGCTCTACAGGACGCTCGAATTGAAGGACAGATCCCTACTCTACTTCTTGTTGGGATGGGCCGGGCACAACTTCATGGACTTTCCGACGCACGCCGAGGACGCGCGTCCACCGTTCTGGCCCCTCTTCAAGTGGCGGTGGAAGAGCCCAATATCTTACTGGGACCGCAAGTTCTACGCGCTGCCGTGTCTGCTCGTCGAGCACGGGACGATCCTGGCGCTCGCCCTGGCGTTCCTGCACCAGAGCTACCGGGA
>DATDKT010000282.1:0-6813 GCA_036519775.1 Rubrobacteraceae bacterium | reverse complement strand
GCGCCAAAGCGCTGCTCGCCTGTTCCACGTCCTGCGAGAACACCCGCCTCACACGTGGTCGACCGCCGCCGCGCCGATTAGGTGATTTACCTTTCGCACGTACCACCATCACCGGACAGTGGGCATGGCGGAATACACTCTCGGAGACGCTCCCCGCTAAGGTGCGCCTTATCCTACCGAGACCACGGCTTCCCACTACGACCAGACCCACATCCAATTCGTCGGCCAACCCCACTATCTCCTCGGCTACCCCTCCCATTCTGAGGTGGGCCTCGTCCACCATTCCACCGGCGACCTTCACCCGCCAGGTGAGCTTTCGGAGCGTCTCTCGGGCCTTTTCTTCGATCATCTCGTAGAGCTCGCGATCATAACCAGGGGTGCCATCGCCGTTCTTCATGAACTCGGGCAACGGTTCGACATAGACCACGTGCAGCTCGGAGGCGGTGCCTTCGGCTAGCTCGATAGCCGCTCGGGTGGCCAGCTCGGCCTCCTCGGAGCCGTCGGTGGCCAGCAGCATCTTCGTACCCAGCAGATCGCTCATAGACATAATCTCTCAACCTCCTTCGGCGATGGTAGATAAGGATTCATTGGCGCGCTACAGATTGCGCCGGCCTAGTTCGGCTCCTCCTGAGAGGAGTGGGAGCGTAGGGCCCTGATTCGCGTCCGGACAGGTTCTTGCGCTCAGGGTGCGCCGTATCCTCACCCATCAGGTAGCGCACGAAGTGTCCTCGACCCGTGCTGACGAGCCCGATAATCTCCCTCTTCCCAAGACTCGGCAAAGGATCGAGTGCCACCTTGTCCACCCGCGCACAGATCCCCAACAGCAAAGAAACGAGCTCTCCGGTGGTGGTCTCCCTTGGCCACCAGTCCGCTCCCTTCGCCTGAAGGTGGAGGAAGAGCTCGACCTCCTCCTCGAAGCTGAAGAGGGGGAGCACTGTCTCGCCGCCAGCGTCGATGGTCAACACCTCCATCCTTCCGTGCGACCGTGTGACGATCAACCAGAATGATCGTCGAGTCGCCTTGTTCTTCGACACCTTTGCCACCTCCTATGCGGGAACGGTAATCGCACACAAACGAACCACCCCATATCAGGACGAGCCATCTACTAGCGTCTCGTCCCCTCGGCTCCGACTAAGCGTACCGCCGGTTCGTAAGGGCCAGGTAAGCGGCGCTCAGGATTGAGTAAGGGCTTTGTTAAGGACTCTGTGAAGGAAGTTTTACGTGACCGTGGTCATTGCGCTGAGTGCCCCGTACGGTTTCCCCGCCCTGACAGGTGCTTTGATAACTTGGTAGCCGCTACGCAGCCGTTCAACGCCGGGGCGATCCTGGCATGCTCATCAACACTGTATGCCCGAGGTCCGCGAGGATTAGACCCACGGAGTAGGCGCGGTGAAGACGGTCGACTTCCTTGCGGCCTTCGTGCTGAGCCGGGCGGAACGAGGAGACCTGACAAGCGCGCACGCTAGCGACCATGAGGATCGAGCCCACCGAGCGAGGCGAACCGATAGGCGCGGTTGACATCCTCGCTAGGGGCGTTCGGGGAGCGCTAAACCTCGGTGAACTTGTAGCCCATCCCGCGTACGGTCAAGACGTAGCGGGGGTTCTTGGGATCAGGCTCTATCTTCTCCCGTATGTTGCGGATCTGCATATCCGCCGCGCGGGAGTCCCCCGAGAACTCGGTGCCCCACACGGTCTCCATGATCTGTCCCCGGCCGAATACCCACCCGGGGTGGGAGGCGAGGAGCCGGAGGATGTCGAACTGCGCGGCCGTGAGGTCCACGGGGGCGCCCTGAGCAACCACCTGGCGACGCGCCAGGTCGATCGCCAACCCCGGAAACTCCAGGCTTTCCTGCTTAGAGGAGGCCCTGGCGTCGATGCGCCGGCGCCTCAGGGTCGCGCGGACGCGACTCACCAACTCCCGGTGGGAAAAGGGCTTGGTAATGTAGTCGTCTGCCCCAACCTCAAGGCCCACCACGACGCTCATCTCGTCGTCACGGGCGGTCAGCATGATCACCGGGACGTCGCTCGCCGAGGTCAGCTCCTTGCAGACGGTGATGCCGTCGATTCCCGGGAGCATGACGTCCAGAATCACCAGATCGAAAGGACCCGAGCTGTAGAAGACCTCGAGCGCACTCTCGCCGTCGGCAACCGCCTCGACCTCCATCCCTTCATCGGCAAGCGCGTAGCCGACCATGTCCCGCATGGCGTCGTCATCCTCCACGATGAGTACCCTAGGCATCGGGTTCGACCTCCGGCAGCTCTATCCTCACGGAAGTCCCAACGCCCTTCTCGGAGCGGATCGAGATCTCGCCGTCCATCTTCTCCACGAGATCCTTGCAAATCGGCAGGCCGAGACCAGTGCCACCGGAGGAACCTTTCCCTGTGTAGAAGCGCTCGAAGAGGTGGGGGAGATCCTCCTCAGCTATGCCTCCCGCTTCGTCCTCGACGGTCACCGATGCTCCGGAGAGGCGCAGCCTTACCGTCTTGCCGGGATCCGAATGCTGTATGGCATTTGTGATGGGGATCAAGAGTGCCTCCTCTAGCAGCGCGGGATCAGCGACGACCCACGCCGATTGGCCTTCGGCGGTCACGTCGAGACCCGCGCTCTCGGCCAGGGGTTTCGCCATCTCAGCCGCGGCATGGACGACATCAGAGAGGTCGATAGGTTCCAGCTCCGGCTCTCGCGTGCCCCACCCGACGCGGGCGAGCTTGAGGAGGGAGTCGGAGAGCCGGCGCATCCTCTCGGTCCCGGCGAGTATGTGTCCCAGGAAGCGACGGCGGGCGACCGGATCTTCGTCGCCCTTGGTCACCAGGAGCTCCGCCGCGAAGGTGATCGCGGAGAGAGGAGTGCGCAGTTCGTGGGCCGCGCGGGCCAGAAACCTCTGCTGGGCCTCCTCGAGTCGGCGCCCCTCCGAGAGGTCTTGGGCCACAATCAGCACTCCGTCCTTGCCGCTGTCACCCAGGTTCGGCACGTACTCAAGTTTGATACGCAAGAAGGACTTCCCTCCCTGCACGCTGGCTTCTCCGCCCTCCCGCTTCCGTGCGCTGCTCGCGACCGCCTCGCGCAGGTCGAAGTCCTCCCAAGGATTGGGGAGCTTAGCATCCTCTTCGCTCATGCCGAGTATGGCCCGCCCCGCCGGGTTGGCGAAGACCACTTGGCCTCGCGCGTCGGTCGCGACCACGCCCTCGGAGAGGTTATCCAGGATCGCGCCGAGCGTGGCATCCTTCTCGGCCAGCCGGCCGAACGATTCCTCCAGGTTGGAAGCCATGGAGTTCAGGGTCTTGGCGAGGGCGCCAAGCTCGTCTCCGAAACCGGGCTCGATGCGGTGCGATAGCTCCCCACGCTCCATCAGACGGGCACCCGAACTCAGGCGCTCGACCCTCCTTGAGAGCATCGCGGCCAGCAAGAACATCAGGCCGCCGCCGACGAGGGAGGCGAGGACCGCGGCCTCAAGAGCGCTGCGCAGGAACGGCTCGTAGACGAGCGCCTCCCATTGTCTCGTTGCGAACACCACCCCCCCGGCGAGCTCTCCACCGTACAAGATGGGTACTACCGCGACGTTGAGGTGCTCTGTCCTCTCGAAGAACCGCTCTCCGCCGGCGGCCTTGTGGAGCATCTGCGGGGGGGGAGAGAAAAGGCGCTTTCCCTCTCGGGCTACCACCTCTCCTTCGCGGTTGACGACCCGGACCTCGGCCCCTGGCGCGATGGCGTAGAGGTCCAGCGAGCGGCGCAACGCCCCTGGGCCCCCGGCCGACATCTGCCCGTCCGCGTCTATCTTCGGGAGATCCAGCAGCTCCTGCCACGCTTGGTGCTGCTCCCCGGTTATGGCATCCGCCGTGGCGGCAGCCTGCGCCAGCGTAACGGCCTGTGTCCGTTGTTCGAGACGCTCTCTTGCGGCCGGTATCCCGTAGGCGAACACCAACGATACGGCCACGAGCACGATCAAGATAGCGATCGGCGGCATCCACACCCGAAACCTGACGTTCACGTGAAGAAGTTTACCAACCGTCCCGCAAGACCGTTCGGAGGCCGCTCCTCGGAGAGTGGCGCGAGCGCTTGCGGTGGGCGCGGCGAGCGATTCCGCCAAATCCTTACGAGTTTCTTACAGGGGCTTACCCGGCGCTGAACGACGCCTGCGAGGATAAGTGGCACAGGTAGTAGGAGTGGGCGAAGAGCCTGCAAGGTCGACGTCGCCGGCCTGGGGCCGGGTAGCGCGCCTGAGAAAACGAAATCGCCGAAGGAGGTTATAAGAGGAATGTCTGCGAGATCCCTGTCCACAGATTTCGACCCAGCGTTTCTGGCCTCCAAGGGGCACCTCGCGGAGAGGTGGAAGAGGATCGACCGGATGATGCGCCGATTCGGGGAGTTGCCGCCGGTTAGCCTGTACAAGATCGGAGAGGACTACTTCGCCTTGGATGGCAAGCATCGCGTCTCGGTAGCCCGCTACACCAGTGGTCAAGGAGGAAGACATGAATGAGGAAGATGTGAGCGCATTCGCGAGCAAAATATTGCTGGCGACCGATGGGTCTCCCGAGGCCGAACGCGCGGCGCGTATGGCGGTTACGCTCTCGAATGGGCTTGGCTCGGAGCTGCACGTCCTCCGCGTAGGGGGCGTGCCCAGCGCCTACTACGGCTACTCGGAGGCCGAGATGTTCGATCGCCAGTATCAAATCTTGCGGGCGCGTGCCGAGGAATACGTCCGCGAGAGGCTCGACGAGGAGGCGGAGAAGATAAGGGCGATAGGCGGGGAGGTCGCCGGGTCGCACGCCGGGGCCGGCAGCGCGGACGCTGAGATCTTGCGGTTTGCCGAGGAGCTGGGCGCGGGGCTCGTGATCCTCGGGAGCCGGGGCTTCGGACCCTTGAGGCGTGCCGTGATGGGGAGTGTATCGAGCAGCGTCGTTCGCCACGCTCACGGCTCGGTCCTGGTGGTCAGGGGCGACGGACCCGAGGGGAACCACCTGCCGGGCAGAATCCTGCTGGCGTTCGACGGCTCGAAGGAGGCCCGCGCGGCCAGCCGGGCGGCCGTGGAGATCTCAAACGCCACCAGCTCGGAACTGCATGTCGTATACAGCCTGAATACGGAACTGTGGCGATCTTACCCGGGTCAGATTATAGCGAACACGCGGGAAGAAGACCTCGAGGACCTCGAGGAGAGTAAGCGCAAGGCCGGGGCGTGGATAGACCGGCAGGCGGAACGCATAAGAGCCGAGGGGGCCAAGGTCGAGGAAGTGCATCTTGCCTTCGGCAAGCCCGACGAGGCGATCGTCAAACTCGGCGAGGAGCTGGAGGCCGGGTTGATCGTTACAGGGAGCCGGGGCCTGGGCGGCGTGAGGCGGGCGCTCATGGGGAGCGTCTCTGACTCGGTCGTGCGGCACGCCCACTGCCCCGTACTCGTGGTCAGGGGTGGAGATCGTCGGCAGCGCGCAGCGGAACTAGTGGCTAACGAGCGAGCGCGAGCCTGAACCGACGAGCATGAACCCTGCCTCTGGAGACACGGCTCGGCGGAACGAAGGTTGGAGGTAGGGGCGCTCCTCCCGCCCGGGGACACCGACGGCGGAAAACGGAGGCGGGCCCAAAAGGCCATGAGCGCCTTGATGGACAGGTGACGGCGCGTCGAGAACGCACGAAGAGAGGAGGTTCGCCGTGGTAGAGCAGCGCGGGTCCGTTATCGGGAGGATACGTCACGGAATCGATCGGCGCTTACAGGAGTGGCGCAGGCAGGACGCCGCCCGCAAGACCTGTGCCGAGGTCGACAGGGATGAGCTATGGGCCGAGGCGGTCGAAAGAGAGAAGCTACTCAAGCTACTCGCCGAGGCCCTGGGAGAGGAGCAAGCGCGGCGCGCCTCCCTCGGAGAGGTTACAGAGCAGCGACTCTTCGTTTTGCACTCCAAGGAGGCTTCCGAAGCGCTAGGAGCCTTCGCCCGCGAGAAACACCGCCTCGTGAGGGGAGTGAAAGACTAGCATGGAAGGGAGCACGGAAGATGGATCGCGAAAACGACCGGGTGGTAGCGCGCACGGGGACCGCATTGCGCACCGACGTGACGGCGAACGGCTACGCTCTGGTGGCCGACGAGCCGGTGAGCGTGGGGGGCACGGACTCAGGGCCCACGCCTTACGATTACCTGCTTGCCGCGCTCGGGTCGTGCACCGCGATAACCCTGCGCATGTACGCCGATCGCAAGCGATGGCCGCTGGAGTCGGTCACAGTTCGCCTTAGCCACAAAAAGGTTCACACCAGGGATTCCGAGGAATGCGAGACCAAGGACCGGAAGATCGACCAAATAGGTCTCGATATCGAGCTGGCGGGTCCGTTGGAGGAGCCGCAGCGCCGGCGGCTCTTGGAGATCGCCGAGAGATGCCCGGTCCACCGGACGCTCGAGTCGGAGGTGATGATGGAGACCAGTTTGGTAGGGATCGAGGACAGAACCCTTGCGACGAATCGCAGCGCGAAGGAGTTTTGAGCATGAACGGAACGCGGCACTACAACGCTGCCATCATCGGCGCCGGGCAAACGGCAAACTGGAACAGAGGTTAGACAGGAGTCGGAAAATGAACGGCTTTCCGGAGAAGGTACTGCTGGCGACCGACGGGTTGGAGAGTTCGGCCCTCGCCTCCCGGGCGGCGGTCGATCTCGCGAAGGGGGGCGGAGCTGAGCTGCACGTGGTACACGCCTGGCACACCGTCCCCTCCCCTCACTACGACCACCTCATAAGGAGCGGACTCGAAGATGCCGGGCGTGAGAGGCTCGAGGCTCAGGTAAGGCGTATAGAGGAGGAGGGCGGGACGGTCGCCGGGGCGCACCTCAGGGAGGG
>DATDKT010000281.1:0-3630 GCA_036519775.1 Rubrobacteraceae bacterium | reverse complement strand
AGCCGAGTTCGTCCTCCAACTCTTCGCCGGTCGATCCCGTGGCGAACAGCTCATGGTTAACCAAATGTGCCTTGTTGTCTTTCGCCCATTGGACCAGGTCGGTCTTGGTGTTGTCGTGGGCCAGGAGGGCTATCCTCGTTTGCCTTTTCATCGGAAATTTCTTGCGTTCCATGCGGCTTCTTGCCTCCTTTTTGCGGGACGGGCGGATTTTAGCAAGATGCTCTAATACCTTAATAAGCAGGTCGGGAATTCACGCTCGGGAAAGGGCGGGAGTTTGCAAGCTCTGGCCCTTTTTCATGCCCTATCAGCTCTCAGTTTCCGAGAAGAACTCTTCTCGGAGTCTCAGAGATAGAGGCTAACAAACAAGCGCCCAGCCACCAGCGCAAGTCTACTTTCTGCGATCATTTTGACTCTGTGCTACTAAGCACAAACCACTGTGACGCGAGGAATTGCTAATCTACTATCTCCAGGTCTGCGGGCCAGAATAGCTCCGTTTGCCCATTACTAAACACGACCTCAAAAGCAACGTAGCTAGCGTCCCCGTAGCGCTGCTTTATCTGGCCGACCCACCCTCGTAGGTGCGGTTTCCTGCTGTATTCCTTTTGCACCCGCACCATCATACCTATTCGCAAACCCTTGGACCTCATGAACTTCTCCTCCACAAAGTAATCATTTGTACATCGTAAGTATCAGGATGGCATGTCGCTTTGGACCAAAGGCTAAGGATTGTTCCCAGACAGGAGCGGTAGTTGGCCGTAAGGCGTACGCCCAGCGTTTAAACAGCGGCTCTGTTATTGGCCGCGATGGTAGCTGCCGCAGGGGCATTTGGGGCCTCGGCTACGCATCTCCCCAGATGGCTTAGAATCGGGTTTAGATGTCTGAAAGGGAACCGAGTCTATAGTAATGGAACACCTTGATATAGTTATCGTTGGGCTACTCGTTGCTGTAGCGGGCCTCGCTCTCCTAGCCCGCCTCCTGCACATCCCTTACCCCATATTTCTCGTTATAGGGGGACTCGTCATCGGCTTCTTGCCCGGCGTGCCCAAGATCGAGCTCCCACCGGATATGGTCTTGCTGATCTTCCTGCCGCCGCTCCTTTACGCGGCGGCGTTTTTCACTTCTTTGCGGGATCTTAGGGCCAACGTTCGCCCGATCTCGCTACTTGCCATCGGGCTCGTGGTCACAACCACGCTGTCTATCGCAGCAGCAGCACACTGGGTCATCGGCTTCTCGTGGCCGGTGGCGTTCGTCTTGGGGGCGATCGTCTCGCCCACCGACGCCGTAGCACCGGCAACGATCGTCCGCCGCTTGGGCGTCCCCCGCAGGGTTATTACGATCATAGAGGGCGAGAACCTCACCAATGACTGGACCGCACTGGTCTTCTATCGCTTTGCGGTCGCTGCCGCCGTAAGCGGCACCTTCTCACTTTGGGAGGCTGGGGTGCGCTTTCTCCTTACGGGGCTTGGGGGCTTAGTGATAGGCCTAGTGGTTGGGTGGTTGATCGCGAACGTACGCCGTCGAATCGAGGATTCCTTGATCGAGATCACTATCTCGCTTTTTACTGGCTACGCCGCATACCTCACAGCTGAGGAGATAGGGGCATCGGGGGTTATAGCGGCGGTGACAGCTGGGATCTATCTTGGTTGGCACTCCCCTACGTTAACCTCGCCCTCGACCCGCATCCAGGCGTACTCGGTGTGGGAGATATTGCAGTTCCTCCTCAACGCTATCCTTTTTGTCCTGATAGGGCTTCAGCTACCAAGCGTCTTGGAAGGGATCTCGGGCAGAGAGGCCGGCACCCTCATCTGGTGGGGTTTGGTGGTCAGCGCGGTGGTCATCGTTACGCGGCTTGTGTGGGTGTTCGTGCTCACCTACCTCCCACGATACTTGAGTCGCCAACTGCTCAAGCGCGATCCTTACCCGGGCTGGCGCAACATCTCCGTGTTGGCCTGGAGCGGGATGCGCGGAGCAGTCTCCTTGGCGGCTGCCCTGGCCATTCCCTTCACCACCTCCTCCGGCTACCCGTTTCCTGAGCGCGATCTCATCATCTTTTTGACCTTTTGCGTGATCCTAGCAACGCTTGTCTTGCAGGGCTTGAGCCTTCCCGCGCTCATCCGCGCGCTCAAGGTCGAAGATGACGGGGGCGGGGAAAAGGAGGAGGCGAAAGCACGACTCAAGATAGCCCAAGCCGCCGTAGCACGGATCGACGAGCTGGCGCTCGAGGAGTGGGTGCGCGAGGACACGGCAGAGAGGATGCGCGGCCTTTACGACTATCGTAGACGGCGCTTCGCGGCACGCCTCGGGGTCGCCGAGGAAGACGGCAGAGGCGAGGACTACGAAGAGCGCTCGGGTGCCTTCAAGCGGTTTCAGAGAGAAGTGCTCTCGGCAGAACGCGAGGAGTTGGTACGGTTGCGCAACGAGGGCAAAATCAACGACGAGGTGATGCACCGAGTTGAACGTGACCTCGACCTGGAAGAATCGAGGCTTGAAGAGTGAAGCAAGGTTTGACCGTATGGGGTAGAAGCTGTGCAGCTCTGAGGGTCTCTTTTTGCCGGTAAAGAGGGGCTCCGGCGATTATTAAAGGTGAGGGTAAACCTTTTTAGCGTTTCCTGAGTACTGACCGTCACAGTCGTCACACCCCTCTTTGACAGTAATTTGACAGTAGCCCGGAAAAACAACCTGATACATCGAGCAACATGGGATATGAGAATTCAGCTTAGATAAGCAGGTTTTGAGACCTCCAGAAACAGCCGGAAACACGTCTAACGTGGCTGAAAATCATGGTGTCCCCGGTTCGAGTCCGGGTCCCGCCACTTAAGAAATACCTGCAAATAGCGGAAATAGAGAGAGCCCCGGTAGCGCTGCGCCCAAGCCATCTAACCATGCTGGAGGTCCAAGAACATTAGCCGACCTCGTACTCGTCGAGGCGGCGTCCGTTATTCTTGGAATATAGTATCTCTTGAGGACGAGCTTAGGATCTGGAGGTTGCACGATGGTGAACGAGCAGGCCGCGCTGGTGAGCGGAGCGAACAGAGTCATAGGGCGTGAGGTCGTGCGCCAACTCGCCGCGAGAACCCGCTCGGTTGAGGAGGGTGTCAACACGCCGGTGTGCGCGGCGATGCTCCCCTGCAATGGTCCCACCGGCGGCTTCTTCCGGAACTGGGGTTGGATCTCCTGGTAGACGAAGCTGGTTTGGAGCCACTCCTCTACGTTGCGCTCGTCGGATCTGGCGAGGTTACAGCGGAATTGTACGAACTCGCCCGAAAGGTCGGGCGTCTCGTTACAGAGAGAAATGGGGTCGTCGTTTGCGGTGGTCTCTCCGGGGTGATGGAGGCCGCCGCGCACGGGGCGAACGAAGCGGGCGGCGTTGCCATCGGTATCCTGCCTGACGAGGACCGCCGGAGGGCTAACGAATATCTTACTTACTCCATTGTTACCGGCATGGGGCAAGCGAGAAACTTGGCGGTTGTTTGTTCGGGGGATGTAATCATCGCCGTCGGGGGAGAATATGGCACTCTCTCAGAGATCGGGCTGGCCCTGAAGGTTGGGCGTCCGGTAGTCGCTCTCGGAAGCTGGGATCTCGGGGGACACGTAACAGCTGCAGCATCACCGGAAGACGCGGTCGAAGCG
>DATDKT010000280.1:0-14605 GCA_036519775.1 Rubrobacteraceae bacterium | reverse complement strand
GGGTCTTTTGGAGGCGCGGGCATGAGGAGTATCGGAACCTGGCTGAGAACGAGACCGGTACGCCTGCACGCCCTGATTGCCGCCTTAGTCACCGCAAACGTCGTCGCGCTGTTCTCTCTACCCTGGCTCGCCGGGCTGGTGTTACAGGTCGTCTCGCTCCTCGTAGTGTTCTTTTTTGTCTACGCCTATCATCGGGCAGGGCCTCGTTGAGCCTCGCCTACCCGCATCCGTACCCGTTCAGCGCCCTCGTTGGCCAGGAGGACCTGAAGCTTGCCCTGCTCCTGAACGCCGTCTCGCCGGAGGTCGGGGGTGTTCTGGTCCGGGGCGAGAAGGGCACCGCCAAGTCAACAGCCGTTCGCGCGCTCGCGAAGCTTTTGCCCCCGATCGAGGTCGTCGCCGGTTGCCCCTACTCCTGCGACCCCGAAGCACCGAACCCCGAATGCCCGACAGGATCGCACACCCCGGACGCGTCCGCCGAGGAGCGGCCGGTCAGGCTCGTGGAGCTGCCGGTGGGGGCGAGCACGGACCGGCTCGCCGGGACATTGGATATTGAGAAGGCGCTCGCCGATGGCAGGAAGGCTTTCGAGCCGGGACTTCTCGCGGCGGCACACCGGGGCGTCCTGTACGTGGACGAGGTCAACCTGCTCTCCGACTACCTGGTGGACCTACTCCTCGACGTAGCGGCGATGGGCGTGAACCACGTCGAGCGCGAGGGGGTGAGCGTCCGGCACCCTTCTCGTTTCATCCTCGTCGGCACGATGAACCCGGAGGAGGGAGAGCTTCGGCCGCAGCTTCTGGACAGGTTCGGGATCACAGTCGAGGTAACCGGCAGCCTCGATCCCACGGAGAGGGTAGAGGTGGTACGCCGCCGCCTTCACCACGAGACCGGCCCTGAGGACTTCGCGAAGAAGTGGGCCGCCGCCGACGCTGAGCTCGCCCGACTCGTTGGACATGCGCGGGAGAGGCTGAGGGAGACCCACGTCCCCGAAGAGGTTCTCTACAAGATAGCCGCCCTGTGCGCGGAGCTCGGGGTGGATGGCCTCCGGGGCGACATAGTGACCGCGAAGACCGCCCGCACACTGGCCGCCTGGGGTGGTCGGGAAGAGGTCGCGACGGAGGATGTTCGCCGGGCCGCCCTCCTGGCTCTCTCGCACCGCCGGCGACGTGGTCCCTTCGAGCAGCCGGGTATAGACCCGGAAGAGATCGAGAGCTCCCTCCCCGACAACCCCGACCCCGAACCGCCGGAAGGACCGAACGGAGGAGCCTCACCTCCGGAGAGTGGAGAGAGGTCCGAGTCGAACCTGAGGCCTCCCGAGGGACAGACCTCCGAGGCGCGACCGGGCGCAGGCGAGAGGAACCATGCCGCCACGGAACCGTTCGAGCCGGTACGCCTGGAGGTCCCGGAGAAGGGCCGGGGCGGACCTCTGGGCCGCCGCAGTCGCGTCGTTGGTGGGTCGCTTGGCCAGCCCGTTGGCGCTCGCGAGGTTCGGGGAGCCGTAAAGGACGTGGCGCTGGCGGCGACGTTGCGAGCCGCCGCTCCCCGCCAGAGGGAGCGGGGGGGCAGCGGTTCGGGCATCCTGGTGCGACGGGGGGATTTGCGGCAGAAGGTCCGGGAGGGCCGGGAAGGGAACTTGATCCTCTTCGTCGTAGACGCGAGTGGGTCGATGGCCGCCCGCCGCCGTATGAGCGCCGTGAAGGGCGCTATCCTCTCCCTCCTCGCCGACGCCTACCAACGCCGGGACAAGGTCGGCCTCGTCTCCTTCCGGGGCGAAGGCGCGCAACTGCTACTCCCCCCGACCACGAGCGTCGAGCTCGCCGCGCCGCGCCTCGAAGAGCTGCCGACCGGCGGTCGCACACCTCTGGCGGCAGGCCTGGAGAAGACCGCCGAGGTGTTGAAGCGTGCGGAACTGCAGGACGCCGAACGGCGCTCCCTGCTCGTGCTTCTCACCGACGGGCGGGCGACGCTGGGACCAGACCCACGCCGGGCGGCGGTAGGGCTGAGAGCTTTAGGAGTCGCGTCGGTCGTCGTGGACACGGAGGAAGGCTACGTGAGGCTCGGGATGGCTGGGGAGGTAGCGGACTCTTTAGGCGCCCGGTGCCTGCGCCTGGACGACTTGCGGGCTGATTCCCTGGTACAGCTGGTCGAGAGGAGGCGCGTGGCGTGAGCGAGACGCCGGGCGAAACGCAGAGAGAGTCGCGGGAGGAGAGGCTGCGGCGCCGTTCGAGAAGGGAGCGTCCGCTCCTGATCGTGAACACCGGATACGGCAAGGGTAAGTCCACGGCTTCCTTCGGCGTTATGCTCCGTGGCTGGGCCCGCGGCTACAAGATAGGCGTCTACCAGTTCGTGAAGAGCGGCAAGTGGAACGTCGGCGAGCAGAGGGCCGCCCTGGCTCTGGGCAACATAGACTGGTTCAAGCAGGGCGACGGCTGGACGTGGACGGTAAAGGATCTGGAACACTCCGCCGATCTCGCCCGCGAGGGATGGGAGGAGGTCAAGCGGCGTCTCACCGACGAGACTTACGACATGCTCCTGCTGGACGAGTTTACCTACCCGATGAAGTTCGGCTGGGTGGACACGAAGGAGGTCGCCGAGGTGCTGAAGAACCGTCCGGGCTTCCAACACGTCATCATCACCGGCCGCGATGCGCCACAGGAACTCGTGGAGATCGCCGACCTGGTGAGCGAGATAAATAAGATAAAGCACCCCTTCGACGAAGGCTACCGGGGACAGAAGGGGATCGAGTGGTAGGAGATTCGCTACCCCGCATAGTCGTCGCGGGCACCCACTCCGGCGCCGGGAAGACCACGGTCGCCTCGGGCTTGATGGCCGCGCTCTCTTCGAGAGGTTACAGAGTAGCCCCCTTCAAAGTCGGCCCGGACTTCATAGATCCCTCCTACCACGCCCTCGCTGCAGGCCGGCCGGGGCGTAACCTCGACGCCTTCCTCTCCGGTCCGGACCTTATAGGCCCGCTCTTCGCTCACGGCGGCAGGGGGGCCGACGTCGCCGTAGTAGAGGGAGTGATGGGGCTCTTCGACGGCAAGAGCGGGGGTGGAGAGTTCGCCTCTACGGCCCACGTAGCGAAGCTGCTCCGCGCGCCCGTCGTGCTCGTCGTGGACGCGGCAGCGATGGCGCGCTCGGCGGCGGCGATGGTACACGGGTACGCGACCTTCGACCCGGAGCTGCGGGTGGCTGGCGTGATCCTGAACCGCGTCGGTTCCTCGACCCACGAGAGGATGCTCCGCGAAGCGATAGAACCCCTGAATATCCCGGTCCTCGGCGCCCTCCGCCGCGAGGCCGACATCTCTACCCCGGATCGCCACCTCGGCCTCGTACCCGGCGCCGAACGCCGCAACGAGGCCCTGAAGGCGCTGAACGCCGCAGGTGAGGTGGTCGCTCACTCTTGCGACCTCGCCGGAATAGTGCGCCTCGCCGCCACGACCGACCCGCTTCCGGCGAAGCCCTGGAGCCCCGAAGCCCCTGAGCCTGAGACCGCGACCGTGTGGGTCGCGGTCGCGAGCGGCCCTGCCTTCAGCTTCGTCTACGAGGGGAACCTGGAGCTCCTGCAGGGCGCCGGAGCGGAGATCGCCACCTTCGACCCAACCTCCGACGAGGTCCTTCCGAAGGGCACCGACGCTCTCTACCTCGGCGGCGGCTTCCCTGAGACCTACGCCGAAGCCCTCTCGGAGAACGAGCCGCTAAAGAAGCAGGTCCGGGACTTCGCCCGCGGCGGGCGCCCCGTGGTCGCCGAGTGCGGCGGGCTTCTCTACCTCTGCCGGAGGCTGGACGGACGAGAGATGTGTAGCGTCCTCGACGCCGAGGCCCGGATGACGGACCGGCTCTCTCTGGGCTACCGGGAGGCCCGGGCGCTCGCCGACTCGCCGCTGACCGCCAGAGAGACGCTCGTGCGCGGCCACGAGTTCCACTACTCGGCCGTCGAGCCGCAGGCTTGGACCTTGCCCGCCTGGGAGTTCCTCGGTCGTGGGGAGGAGGGGTTCATCGTGGACGGGGTACACGCGAGTTACCTGCACACCCACTGGGCGGCGACCCCGGAGGTGCCGCGCCGCCTCGTGAGGAGCGCGGCCGAGAGCAAGGAGCGAGCCGTGGGAGCGCGAGCGTGAGCGGGAGGTTGATCGGGGTGGGCGTCGGTCCGGGGGACCCGGACCTTTTAACGCTCAAGGGTCTGCGCGTTCTCGTGGAGGCCGACGAGGTCTTCGTGCCGGTGGGGGACACAGGCGAGGTCGGCCGGGCGGAGGCAGTCGTGCGAGCGCACCTGGAGCTCGGGCGGATCACACGCCTCCTCTTCGCCCTCTCCGACGACGCCGAGGCACGCGCCGAGAACTGGACGAACGCTGCCCGCGCGGTCGCCGAACCGCTCGAGAAAGGCCGTACCTGCGCCTTCGCCACCATAGGAGATCCAAATCTATACTCTACGTTTACGTACCTGATTCGGGCTGTAAAAGAAACTATACCTAATATTGAGGTTGATACTGTGCCCGGGATCACGGCGATGCAGGATCTGGCATCCAGGAGCGGAACGGTGCTCGCTCTGGGCGAGGAGCGGCTGGCGCTTTTGCCCTTTACTGCAGGGAAAACTGCGCTACAGAGCGCGCTAGACGGCTTCGAGACTGTGGTGTGCTACAAGGGCGGTGGCCGCCTGACCGAGGTGCTGGAGGTCGCGGAAGAGGCCGGGCGTCTAGAAGATGCAACTTACGGTTCACGGTTAGGGATGGAAGATGAGGAGATCGTCCGGGCGTCGGAGATGGTAGGGCGGGCGGGAGCTTACTTGTCTACTGTCATATTCAAGAGTGGGAGGGTCATTTGAGCAAGGTCTGGTTTATAGGGGCGGGGCCTGGGGCCCCTGATCTCCTGACGATAAGGGGTGCGAAGCTTATCGCTGAGGCCGACGTGGTCGTCTGGGCCCGCAGCCTCGTACACGAGGGGGTGCTGGTACACGCCTGCCCCAACGCGGAGATAATAGAGTCCACAACCATCCCGCTCGAAGGCGTGCTCGAACTCTACGAGCGGGCCGTAAGGGAGGACCTCGAGATAGCCCGCATCCACTCCGGGGACCCGAGCCTCTGGGGCGCCGTTCTGGAGCAGGTAGAGTTCTGCGAGGAGCTGGGTCTCGATTGGGAGATCGTCCCCGGCGTCTCGTCTTTAGGGGCCGCGGCCGCTGCCATCGGGCGTGAGCTCACCGTGCCGGAGGTCGCGCAGTCCGTGATCCTGACGCGCCGCGCCAGCCGCACCCCGATGCCGAACAACGAGGACATAAAAGCCTTCGCCGCCCACGGTACCACCATGGCGATCTTTCTCTCCGCCGCCCGCCCGCGCCTGCTGCAGGAGGAGCTCCTGGAAGGTGGCTACGCTCCGGACACGCCGTGCGCGGTCGCCTACAGGGCGAGTTGGCCCGATGAGCAGGTCATAGAGTGCCGCCTCGAGGAGCTCGCCGACCGGATACGCGAGGCGGGCTTCACCCGGCAGGCGCTCGTCCTCGTGGGGCCGGGCCTCGAGGCGGGCGGGACACGTTCGCACCTCTATAGCCCCGCCTTCTCCCACTCGTTCCGTAAGGCCCAGAGAGAGGCGTAGGGAGCAACCCATGCGGCCCGGGCGCAAGATCCGCGAACCTTCCATGCCCCCGAGCATGCAGAGGGTCAAGGGCGAGAAGCTCAGGACCGGCTGGACCACCGGAACCTGCGCCACCGCCGCTACAAAAGCCGCCGCGAAAGCACTTATCAGCGGCGTGGCGCAGGAAGAGGTGGAGATAAGGCTCCCCCGCAAGGGCGAGAAGCGGCGCGTGAAGTTCGAGGTCGAGCGGTGCGAGGTGGGGGAGGGTTGGGCCGAGGCCGTCGTCGTTAAGGACGCCGGCGACGACCCGGACGTCACCCACGGGGCGCACCTCACCGCTCGCGTCTCCTGGCGCGAGGAGCTGGGGATAGAGCTGGATCGGGGCGAGGGGGTGGGGCTCGTCACCAAGCCGGGCCTGGGACTAACGGTCGGTGGGCCGGCCATAAACGAGGTTCCTCGGCGTATGATCTCCTACTCCGTAGAAGAGGTGCTGAACCCCGCCAAACGCGGGGTCCGCGTCGAGATCAGCGTCCCCGGCGGGGAGAAGATGGCCGAAAAGACCACCAACCCTCGCCTCGGGGTAGTCGGCGGCATCTCCATTCTCGGCACGACCGGCATCGTCCGGCCCTTCTCGACCGCCTCCTGGCGGGCAAGCGTTGGACAGGCCGTAAGCGTCATGGGCGCCCAGGGGCACGATACACTGGTTCTCTCGACCGGTGGCCTCACCGAGAAGGCGGCGATGCGCCTCCTGCCTGATCTCGAAGAGGTGTGCTTCGTGGAGGTCGGGGACTTCACCGGATACGCCCTCAAGGGCGCCGTCAAGAACAGGCTCGAAAGGGTCTTCTTCGTCGGTATGGTCGGCAAGCTCACTAAGCTCGCCGCCGGGGTCATGATGACCCACTGGACCCGCTCGAAGGTGGACAATGAGCTCCTAGCGGAGGTCACCGAAAAAACCGGTGGAGACGCGGGGCTTGTAGAAGAAGTGCAAAATGCCAACACTGCACGCCACGCCTACGAGCTCTGGCGCGAAGCGGGGCTGGAGGAGGCGCCGCACCTCTTGTGCGCGCTCGCGGCGGAGAACCTGAAGGAGTACGCCGAAGGGAAGCTCGAGGCTCACGTCATCATGGTCGACTTCGACACGTTGGACCCGGTGGGGGCGAGCCCCGGCGCGCTCGCACTCACTACCTGGACGGCGTCTTGAGCGGGATCTCCGTGATCGGGGTGGACGACGGACCTCTGAGCGCGGAGGCCAGTAAGTCGCTAAGGAGCGCCGCTCTCGTGGCCGGGGGCGAGCGTAATCTTGAGACTTTGAGCGTAGAGCCCGGACGGGCAACCGTCTTCAAGGGCGACCTCTCGGAGGCGTTGGAGCGGATCGAAGCATCGGATGGTACGGTCGTGGTCCTCGCCTCCGGGGACCCCGGCTTCTTCGGCATCGTGCGCACTCTCGGGGAGCGGTTCGGGCACGAGAACCTACGGGTCTTCCCGGCGGTCTCTTTCGTTGCCCGCGTCTTCGCGTGGGACGGGCTCCCCTGGGACGACGCAGTAGTTGTGAGCGCCCACGGACGCGACCCCCGACGCGCCGTCAACGTCTGCCGGGCGCACCCGAAGGTGGCGGTCCTCACCTCCCCCTCGTTCGGGCCTGCGGAGCTCGTGGACGCCCTCGCCGACCTGGACCGGATCTTCGTCGTCGCCGAGAGGCTCGGGGAGCCGGAGGAGAGGACGTACAAGGGAGATGCCGGGGAGATAGCGGCGATAGAGTGGGAAGACCCTAACGTCGTCGTGGTCTACGATCCGGCGCGGGTAGTGGGGGAGAAGGGTTGGATCTCCGGCTCTTGCGAGAGCCTCGGTCGGTGGGCGCTTCCCGAGGAGGAGTTCGAGCATCGCTCCGCCATGATTACGAAACCCGAGGTCCGCGCCCTCGTCCTCGCCAGGCTCGGTCCCGGCCCCGGAGACCTCGTCTGGGACGTGGGCGCCGGGAGCGGCTCCGTCGCCGTCGAGTGCGCCCGCTTCGGCGCCGCTGCTATCGCTGTCGAGCGCGACGCCGAGAGCTGCGCCCGCATCCGCCGCAACGCTGCCCGCCACGGTGCATATGTCCAGGTCGTCGAGGGCGAGGCGCCGGGGGCGCTTTACGGCCTACCCGAGCCGGACGCCGTCTTCGTCGGCGGGACGGGAGAGAGCTTCGAGGAGGTCGTCGGGCTCGCCGCTGCCTCCGCCCGCCGCCGCGTCGTCCTGACCCTTATCGGCCTCGAACGTGTGATACCGGCCGGGGAGATCCTGGAAGGCTGCGGCCTAGAGGTCGAGACCACGCTGCTGCAAGCCTCCCGCGTGAAGGGCCTAGGCTCACTTCATCGCCTCGCCGCCGAAACCCCGGTCTTCGTCGTTTCGGGGAGAAAGCCGTGATCGGGCTCGTAGCCGTGACCTCGAACGGTCGCTGCAGGACCGCCTATCTTGCTGAGGTCTGGGAGGAGGCCCGCCTCTACGAAGGCAAGCCGAAAGAAGCACTCGCCGCCGCCTGGGAGGAGTGTGACCAGATAGTCCTCTTTCTCGCCACCGGTGCCGCCGTACGCCTCGTAGCCCCGCTCCTCGGGGATAAGCGCCGCGATCCCGGTGTGGTCTGCGTGGACGATGCCGGGAGGTTCGCCGTCGCGCTCTGCGGCGGGCACGAGGGCGGCGCGAACGCTCTCGCCGAACGGATTGCGGAGACTCTGGGAGCGACGCCGGTAGTCACCACAGCAAGCGACTCTTTAGGCGTGCCGGCCCTGGACTCTTTGGGGAAGAGGCTTGGGTTCGAGGTCGAGGAGGGCTCGGACCTCGCGGCGGTCGGGGCGGCGCTTGTCTCGGGAGAGACCGTCCGGCTCGTCTCGGAGCGACGCTGGCCTCTCGGGCCGCTGCCGGAGAACGTGGTGCTGGTGGAGCCGAAGGTGTGGCCGGAGGAGATCGAACCACCCCTACTCGAGATCTCCGACAGGCTCCTTGCCACACCCCACCTCTCGGTCGTGTACCGTCCGCCATCGCTGGTCGCCGGCGTCGGGTGCAGCCGCGGAGCTGACGCGGCGGAGATCCTGGATCTGCTCGACTCCGCCCTCCACGAGGCTGGGCTCTCCCAAAAGAGCGTCGCGGTCCTCGCGAGCGTAGACGTGAAGTCCGACGAGGCTGGGCTGCTCGAAGCGGCGGATGCCCTAGGCGTCCCGCTCCACTTCCACTCTGCCGAAGAGCTCGCGGCCGTCGAAACCCCGAACCCTTCACCGGTGGTCGCCGGAGCGGTTGGCACGCCGAGCGTCGCCGAGGCGTCGGTGCTCGTCTCCGGTGCGGAGCTACTTCTGGAGAAGCGGAAGTCGGCGAACGCCACGGTAGCCATCGGCCGCCTCCCGGTACGGGGCCGGCTCACCCTCGTGAGCCTCGGACCGGGGGAAGACGCCCTCATACCGCCCCTTGCCCGCGACGCTCTGGCCGCCTCCGAGCTTATCGTCGGGCTTGGGCAGTACGTCGAGAGGATCCGGCACCTCCTCAGACCCGGTACGAGGGTGCTCACGCTACCTCTCGGGGAAGAGGTCGAGCGCGCCGAGAAGGCGCTTGCCGAGGCGCGCGACGGGGGAAGCGTCGCATTGGTCTCGAGCGGCGACGTCGGCGTCTACGCGATGGCAGCGCCCGCGCTGGAGCTGGCGAGCGACGACGTGGAGGTGATCGTGGTACCCGGCATCACGGCAGCGCAGGCGGCGGCTTCTCTGCTCGGCTCGCCTCTGGGGCACGACCACTGCGCTATAAGCCTCTCCAACCTACTCACCCCCTGGGAGGTTATAGAGAACCGGGTACGGGCCGCGGCTCTGGGAGATTTCGTGATCTCGCTGTACAACCCGCGCTCGAAGGGCCGCGACTGGCAACTCGGTAGGGTGCAGAAGATCCTACTAGAATACCGCCCTCCCGATACCCCGGTCGGTATCGTCAGGGACGCCTACCGCTCCACGCAGAGCATTCTCGTAACGGACCTCGCCTCCCTTCGACCGGAGGACGTAGACATGCTGACCGTGGTCCTGGTCGGCAGCTCCCAGACGAGACTCGTCGCCGGCAAGATGGTCACGCCCCGGGGGTACATGGGATGAAGAGGGTCTTCGCCGTGACGGACGCTTGTGCGGGCTGCGGCGCCTGCATCAAGACCTGTCCAGAGAAGGCGATACAGCCCGCTCCGAAAGGTTACCCCTCGCCGCTCATCGTCCTCGAAGACCGCTGCACGGCGTGCGCCGAGTGTGCCGAGGTCTGCCCCGTCTCGGCCTGCGTGGAGCTCTTGTCGGAGGAGAGGTGAGGCGCGTCCACCCCATAGAGGCCGAGAGTTACCGAATCCTGCGCGAGCGTGTGGACCTCTCACACCTCGGGCCGCTCTCCAGGGCGGTCGTCGAGCGTGTCACCCACGCGTCGGCGGACCTCGATTACGCAGAGAGCCTCGTCCTGGATGAAACGGCCCTGGAGAGGGGGCTCGAAGCTCTACGAGACGGCGCTCCTATCGTGACGGACGTCGGTATGGTTGCCGCCGGCATCACTGCTCGGGAGACCTCGTGTTTCGTCTCCGACCCCCGCGCCCGCGAGCTCTCCGGGCGCCTAGGCATCACCCGTTCGGCGGCGGGGTTTCGGGTTGCGGCGGAAGAGGCTGGGTCCGGTGCCGTCTGGGTCGTCGGGAACGCGCCGACGGCGCTCTTCGAGCTGCTGGAGTTGGAGACTGAACCGGTGCTCGTCGTTGGGCTCCCGGTCGGTTTTGTCGGAGCCGCTGAATCCAAAGAGAAACTGGTAGAAAGCGGGCTGCCCGCGATCTCGAATCGCGGCCCCAAGGGGGGCTCCGCGGTCGCGGCGGCGGCTCTGAACACGCTCATATACTATGAGGAGGACTGAAGTGCGAAACCTGACTGTTGCGGCAAACAGGCGTGACGTCGAAAAAGGCGCCGGCCCGGCGCTGCTCATCGTCGGGCACGGGAGCCGGGACCCTCGCGGGGCTCGCGAGTTCCACGAGCTCGTCGCGCTGGTGAGGGAGCGCAACCCGGCGCTCTCGGTCGAGGGCGGTTTTATAGAGCTCTCGCGGCCTCCGATCTCTGAGTGTGTGAACCGCCTGGCCAGAGGCGGAGCGCGCAACATCGCCGCCGTGCCCCTCATGCTCCTTGCCGCGGGCCATGCCAAGGACGACATCCCCGCGACCCTGGTGCGCGAGAAGATGAGCTACCCGGAGCTCGGCTTCGAGTACGGCAGAGCTCTCGGCATTCGGCCTGAGCTGTTCGAGTTGATGGACGAGAAGATCTCAACGGCCGTCCCGGAGGAGGAGAAGGAGGAGACCGCCATACTAGTGGTGGGCCGCGGCTCCTCGGATCCCGATGCGAATTCGGACCTTTTCAAGGTCTCGCGCCTCTTCTACGAGGGCCGGCTGTACCCGATGGTAGAGACCGCCTACGTCAGCATGACCCCCCCGAGCGTCCACGAGGGCCTCGAACGATTGAAGAGGCTCGGGGCGAAGAAGATCGCCATCTTCTCCTACTTTCTCTTCACGGGTGTCCTGGAGGAGCGCATCCGACACCAGAGTGAGGAGTTCACCGGGGAGAATCCCGGGCTCGCCATCTCCTACGCGGGCTACTTCGGTCCACACGAGAAGGTCGCGGATCTCGTGATGGACCGCTACCGCGAGGCCGTCGGGGGCGACATTCGGATGAACTGCGACGTCTGTGTCCACCGGGTCGCCCTCCCCGGCTTCGAGGCGAAGGTCGGCGCCCCCGCAACCCCCCACTACCACCCCGACGAGCCAGGCCACGAGCACGGTTACCATCACCACTAGGCTGTAGAAGAGGTGGCGGTAGAGGATTCGGTCCGGGAGCTCGCCGGGGAGGTGCGTCCTCTCGACGAGGACGCGGTCGCCCGGGCGCGGGACCGGCACCTGACGCTCGCCAAGCCGCCGGGGAGCCTCGGGCGGTTGGAGGAGTTAGGAGCACAGCTCTCGGGGATAGTTGGGGAGGTCCCGCCACCGGTCTCCGAAGACCCGGCGCTCGTGATCTGTGCGGGTGACCACGGCGTCCTCGCTCGCGGCGTCTCTCCCTGGCCCAAAGAGGTCACGGCGGCGATGATCGGGAGCTTCTGCGCCGGGGGCGCAGCGGCGAACGCCATCGCTCGCACCGTTGGCGCTCGCCTGAGCGTCCTCGACGTGGGCGTCGCCTCCGAGCTGGAGCGACACCCCCTCCTCAGAACGGCGAAGGTGAGACTGGGGACGGACGACCTCAGCCGAGGTCCGGCGATGAGCCGAGAGGACGCCGCGAGGGCTGTGGTGAGCGGGGCTGGCATCGTCGAGGAGCTTATTGAGAGCGGGGTGGACCTGCTCGTGACTGGCGACATGGGCATCGGCAACACTACCCCTGCCGCCGCCCTGATCTCCGCCTTCACCGGTTATCCTCCCGAGGAAGTAACCGGGCGCGGCACCGGTATAGATGACGAGACGTTCGAGCTAAAAGTCCGCGTAGTCGAGGAAGCCCTCCGGTTGCACGAGCCAGACTCGGGCGATCCGCTAGGCGCTCTGGCCGAACTCGGTGGTCTAGAGCACGCGGCGATTGTCGGCATCGTGCTCGCGGGCGCTGTCTACGGCGTGCCGGTCTTCCTCGACGGGGTCGTCTCGAACTCGGCGGCGCTCGTGGCGCACGCCCTGGCGCCTGACTGCTCCGGCTACCTCATCGCCGGCCACCTCTCGGTTGAGCGGGGAGCGGCGGCCGCGCTGAAACACCTTGGCCTAGAACCGGTCCTGGACCTACGGATGCGCCTCGGGGAGGGGACGGGGGGTCTCCTGGCGGTGTCCGTCGTCCAGGCAGCGGCCCGTGTGCTCGGGGAGATGGGGACCCTGGAAGAGATGGGGGTGGGGTGAGCGGGTTGAGTCAGGAGGCGATAGAGGGCCTCGGGAGCCCCCTGGCGGTTCGAGTGGACTTCCACGAAGAGATCGACTCTACCCAGAGGCAGGCGCGAGAGCTGGCCCAGGGAGGCGCCCCGCACGGGACGCTCGTCGTCTCGGAGCTCCAGAAGGGCGGGCGGGGTCGTCTCGGGCGTCCGTGGGGCTCGCCTCCGGGGGGCATCTGGATCTCGCTCGTGCTCCGGCCGGAGGTTCCGGCCCGGTTTGCGTCACGCATCACCCAGACCGCCGCCGTGGGGGTTGCGAAGGCTCTTTGGAGCTTCGGGCTCGAGGCTCGCATAAAATGGCCGAACGATCTGCTTGTCCTCAAGAGCGGGGAGCTCGGAGGACGCAAGATCTGCGGCATCCTTGCCGAATCCAGTGCCGAGAACGTCCCCGTCGCCGCGAAGCGCACCGGTGCGGTACCCGGCGATAGTCGCCTGGACTTCGTCGTCCTCGGCGTCGGTCTCAACGCCAACCTCGACCCCGAAGACCTGAACGTCCCCGACCGCGGCGTCGCCACCCTCCGGTCCGAGCTGGGGCACGACGTGGACCTCCTGGAGCTCCTCGGCGCCCTTCTCTCCAACCTCGACGCCGAGCTGATGAGTATCGACGACTTCGACGCCGTCCTCGACGACTGGCGGGCGCTGAACTGCACCCTGGGGAGGCCGGTGCGGGTGGCGAGGTTCGGAGAGGTCCTGGAGGGGCGGGCCACGGACCTCACCTCCGAGGGCGCCTTGCTCCTCCAGACACCGGAGGGCACGATCGAGCTCTTCGAGGGCGAGGTGGAGCACCTCCGGCAGGGAGAGACATAGATTGATCGTCGCCTCCGCTCAGTACGCCATACGCGACGCAGACCCAGAGACCAACCTCGAACGCTCCGTGAGAGCGATCCACGAAGCTGCGGATGCCGGCGCCGACCTCGTCGTCTTGCCTGAGCTCGCAAACTCCGGCTGCGACTTCTCCTCCCGCGAGCAAGCCCTAAAGCTCGCCGAGGAGGTGGGGGAGACCGGAGAGGTTCCTGGCGGCCCCATGCTCCGGGCCTGGAGGGAGGCCGCCGAAGAGTCCGGCGTCTTCGTCGTCGGCGGCTTCCTCGAAAGGGAGGTCGGCTCCCTATGCAACTCCGCCGCCGTCGTCGGACCGGAGTTCTTCGGGCGTTATCGTAAGACGCACCTTTGGGATAGGGAGAAGCTACTCTACGAGGCGGGCCGTGACCTGCCGGTCTTCGATACCCCTCTCGGTAGGATCGGGGTCCTAATCTGCTACGACGCCTGGTTCCCAGAGGCGGCCCGTACCCTGGCGCTGCGCGGTGCAGACCTCCTCTGCATCCCGGCCAACGCCCCCGACGACTGGGTCCCGCAAGACCAACGCCGGGACGACCTCACCATGCTGAACGTCCACGCCATCTCCCACGCCAACGCCAACCGTCTCTTCGTCGCCTGCGCCAACCGCGTCGGCGACGGCTACCTCGGCCGCAGTTGTATCGTGAACTCCACCGGCGGCGTTCTCGCTTTCGGAAGTGCAGAGAAAGAAGAGCTTATAAACGCAGAGGTAGATGTCGGACGAGCCCGCCACGAAAAGCGGCTCACAGAGCACTCCCATGCCTTCGAGGACCGGAGCCCCGAAGTGTACGAGTAAACTCACCCTTCAAGGTGTACCTCACGACCTAGGTTAAGGGTTTAGGTATCTAGAACAACCTGAATGCGAGGTATAGCATTCAAACCATAATAGTAGAACGTTGTGACTCAACCTGAAGATAAAGGTGCGCGATTTGCCTGTACCAGGCTCTGCTCGCGCTTTGGCCTTATCAAGGAGTTAACCCTGTACCCTTCGGAGGGATAGAACGGACCTTTTCTGAATTAAGTGAATACGGTCCCCCTAAGGCCACCCGTGTTAGCTTCGGAAGCTTTCTGCCGTACTAAGGGCCTAGTTTCCCCTATTCACCGAACTGCCGAGAGTAAGGTCTTCCCGGAAACCAAGCCTCCGGCATTGGCAATTCCCCTACAAGCGTCTTCAGCCCATCAACTCCTTATTTATGAATCGCGACAACCCTAGCGCTCTCGTTCAAGCTTCTGGGTTTGCTATGTTTAGTGCTTCTACGGTAGGGGTAGCATCAGGGGCACCACAACGTTATTACC
>DATDKT010000279.1:0-2564 GCA_036519775.1 Rubrobacteraceae bacterium | reverse complement strand
AGGAGACGAACATGCAGGACCACCAAGCGGTGGAAGTCGTCGCGATTCGCATGGGATACCCCCAGACCGCACTGTGGGTTCGCGAGCACCAGCACGAATACTCCGAGGGTTTGTTTCGCGGGTTCGTGGCCACCGAGTAGGCGCCGAGGGACACCAATAGATGACTGAGGTGCAATGGAAAAGGGTTGGGGGAGAGATTAGGGGAGGTCGGCCCCTCGACCGTGAGACGTGCCTTAGTCTAAGGTCATCGCACTTTACTAAACCCTACATCGTCGACCTCCTGCCCCGCTATATTTTTCGGGGCATGCTGGTACACCAGTAGTACACCAGTGCAGGGAAGTACGGGGAAGTTCGCCTGAATACAACTGTCATCTGATCTCGCTGTTTGCAGGTGTTTTTGAACGTCCGTGAACAGCTATGAACCCACGCCCCTGCCTTCGCATGGAAGAGGTCACGAGTTCGAGTCTCGTCGGGTCCACGCTCTGAAGGACGTTTAACCACGCTGAAGGGGCCAGCAGAAGCCTACCCACTACTGCGGGCTTCTGTAGTTGGCTGACGATGGCTCGTAGTGAAGGTAAAGCCTCGGAGGGGGTATTTATCACTAGCGGATGCCATCGTACTGTGGCGCACAGTTTAGGAGACCCAATGCCGAACCAGGTCCTCTAGAGCTCTTAATCTGCTTGCGCTGATTTTGTCAGTCCTCTAATTTGGCACAACAGCAAGACAATAAGGGAGAGAGACATGACATCATCTGGCGACATGCCGACACAGCCCGAAGCAGCCCGTCAGCGAAGCAGGGCTACCTGGGATGCCGTGGCTACCGGCTGGTACACCCAGCGGGAAGAAATATGGGAGAGCTCTCGCCCGGTAAGCGAGTGGATGATCAGAAGG
The DNA here is from genome assembly GCA_036519775.1 of Rubrobacteraceae bacterium. GTDB lineage: Bacteria > Actinomycetota > Rubrobacteria > Rubrobacterales > Rubrobacteraceae > Rubrobacter_F. The sequence continues at coordinate 1,673 of DATDKT010000279.1, read as the reverse complement.
TTAGATCCGCAACCGGGGGACACCGTACTCGAGTTGGCCGCTGGCCTAGGTGACACGGGGCTTAGGGCCGCGCACTTGCTGGGCAGGACGGGGCGCGTCATCATCACGGATTTTGCCCCCGAGATGATCGCTGCGGCTCGTCGGCGGGCGGAAGAGATGCGCGTGGAGAACGCGGAGTTCCGCACATTGGACGCAGAGCGGATGGACCTCGAGACGAACAGCGTGGACGGTGTTCTCTGCCGCTGGGCTTATATGCTGATGATTGACCCTGCCGCGGCTTTCGCCGAAACCCGCCGTGTGCTGCGTCCAGGGGGCCGACTGGCCTTCTCCGTCTGGGCTGCCCGTGAACGCAACCCGGCACTCTCGCTAGCGGGTAGGACCTTGGTAGAGTTGGGGCATATTCTGCCGCCTGACCCCGAGGCACCCGGGCCCTTCTTCATGGCCGATCGGGGTCGAATACGGGAATTGGTCGTGGGGGCCGGCTTCGCCGAGCCTGCTATCGAGGAGGTCTCCTTTCGTAGGCAGTTCGTTAATCAGGACGCCTACTGGCGCTTTCTCATCGAGACGTCGGCGACTACCTCACCCGTACTGCGATCCCTCCCCCCCGAGGCGCAGGACACGGTTCGGGAGCGGGTGCACGAAGCGGCTCGGCCGTTCCATTCCGGCGAGGGATATGACTTCCCGGGCGTGTGCCTGAACGCCGTAACGTACTGATCCAGCGTTTGTGGGACCTCGTAAGGCTGGCCATCACTGGGAGGGAGCTACGAAAGTCCCAGAAGCTCCTACAGCGGTTTGCAAGGAGGTTGAACCATAACGCGGTGAGCACACTAAGGCTTGCACAGGGGTATCTTCTCAGAAGTGAAGCACCATTGACGGTAGGGATGGCTCAACAACAGTGCAAACCGCTGTAGGCAGACGAAAAGGCGCAGGCGGGCTATCTCTAATCGCCGTATCGCCTAAAACCTCAATTCTAGGAAGTTGCCGCTTGAAACCGTCTGAAAAGCACCTTAAGTGGATGTTGGAGGCTCCATTTTGATCCACTGTAGCGTCTCCGTTGAGCCGCCAGAAATGAGTTCTTGCATATCCCGCAAGAGCCTATCGTCTATCTCCTCCGTAGGGGCGCCGGTGGGGAAACTTTCCAGAAGCCTTGCCACACTCGAACCGCTCACGGACCCTCGCAGAGAGCTCTTCGTCCTCCCGTAGCCGTTCCCTGTACGATTCTCCATAGGCGGCTTGCTCGGGGCCGAACAGCTCATCAAGCTCCGCGAGCCTCCGCTCTACCGGTTCCGGCGAATTATTCATCTGCCTATAATGGCGCGCTTAATAGCGTAGCTCTAACTCATAGAGGCCCGCGCCGCACCTCCCCTCTATCAGTCTCCCGCATACCTCTTTATTCTACCTTGGCCCGCGACGTCCTCTTCGGACCGGAAAACCTGTGCTGAGACTTACTGAACCCGTATACTGCTAACGGGTGGCGGTTACCGCAACCTGCCACTTGCTTGGCTATATAGTGCCTAAAGAGCGCATAAGGTTGGTTACCTTCGCTGTCCGCTCAAAATGGCGGTGAGGCACCAGAGCCGCCGTGAGGAGAGGGCGGTGATAGCGCGCTACAAGTTACTATTACTCGCAGCTCCTCATATAGCAGAGATCTTTTGCTGCAGTAGTCGATGGCT
>DATDKT010000278.1:0-4876 GCA_036519775.1 Rubrobacteraceae bacterium | reverse complement strand
GCAGGTACAACTAGTGCTAGAGAGCACCTCGCTAGAGGACGTCAAGGCATGCTTTGCCTGCCCTCTTAGCAAAGATATTTATCTCTAGAAGCTAAAGAGCTTGCGCCTAACCTACTAGAGGGTAGGTTGCCTCTATTCACCCAGTCGCCGAGAAGGGATGTTCCCGGAAGCTCGGTTTCCGGCGCACGGGGGTCTCGGAAACCGAGCTTCCGGATATGCCGATTTCTCGGAAACACAAGGCCCTAGAGAGCAAGAAGAGGGGCCGGAGTCTAAGACCCCGGCCCCGGCCCTTTGTTCCTTCCTAGCCGGTATTCGGCTGCTTCTCTCCCCTTTACACGCGGTTGCCGATTCTCCCCCTATCCTTTGCTGGATTCCGGTCCTTTGATCGAGGTCCACCATACCATTCCGATGTACAACAGCTGCATCGGCCCTCGCAGCCATAGCGGCGTAGGTGCCTCTCCACGGAGAGGAATCTCGTTGAGGGCGGCGTACACATTAGCAGGAAACAGCGCGACCAAAAGGAGCACTAGGCAGATGCCCGCGAGCTTCCTAGTCCGAGGGATGAGCAGGCCGATCGCACCTACAATCTCGAGCACCCCTGAGAGGTAGATGACCCAGAGGTCGTTGGGCAAGGGAGCGGGGATCATCGCCGCGAAGTCATACTTCATGCTGGTAAAGTGAGAGGCGCCAGTAAACAGGAACATGATCACCAAAGCCCCACGGCCAGCATCTCTCCAAGAAGAGAGCTGCTTGACTCCGAGCCAACCAACTCCCCTCAGGACAAGGAACGAAACCACCAGAACGAACAAAGATGTCATGAGCCTCCTTTCCCACAACCCCCTCTAGGTTGGTCCTATTATAACAATGAGGCAGGTAACGAAGCTGTCAAAGGGTGCGGCGGGTTGCCTCTATTCACCGAGAATCCGAGAAGGTTTATTCCTGGAGACTAAGCTTGCGGACGGAGGGCTTCTCGGAAACTCGCCTACCTAGACAGTAGTGGAGAGGTCGGCACTACCTTTGATCACGGGACTTGGCATCCTCGGTAGGATTGCGGATCTCCATGTGCCGGATAAGTCCGTCCCGGACCTGGTAGACGTGGTGCACCGTTCCCTCCAACAGCGTGTTGCCGTCCTTGTCCAGCACGCGCTGGTGAACTTCGACCGCAGTGCGGCCGTCCGGCTCTGTCATGAAGGCTTGGGGTTCAACAAATGGGTCGATGAGACTCCACTGATGCCTCCAGTACGCGCGTACGCCGTCGTGTCCATGAACGTACCCACCCTCCATGCCGTTGGCCCATTCCACATTTGGGTGCATCATTGAAAGTATCGTATCGATACCTCGCGCGTTGAACGCAGTGTACCCCCTCAGGAGGAGTTCCTGAACGGCGGCGGATGTTGGTTGGTAGTTCATATTTACTCCGAATCTTGCTGGTACCTATGGCCTAGTTATCACTGATTTATAACGCGACAACGTATACTGGACCAGCTTGCACCTAGAGCTATGGAGCAGGGTGCCTCTATGCACCAGGTTGCCGAGAGGGGATGTTCCCGGAAGCTGGTATACAGCCCGGCGAATCGTTATGCGTTAAGACCGGAGCAAAGAGTCATTGTGCGCCCTAAGAGGCGTAGTGAGCAACACAATATGTAGCGCGGTTGGATAGATATCCAGAGGTAGCCTAGAGACTACGGTAAGGGTGTCCGACCGGCTGGCTGCCTCCACCAGCTACCAGCGGCTTACTGCGGCCCAAAGAAGAACCTGTAGAGCCACGAGCGGCACTCTGAGGGCTTATTTCTCGGCATCCTAACCCGCCGATACCCGCTCGAAGCGCACCTCTCGCACGCCTTCCGTTAGCAGGGCGCGGAAGTAAAGCTAGGAAAGTTCTATAGAGATAAGGGTAGATCAGGAGTTTGCTCGGAGAAAGTAGTAGCCTATATCATTGTCCTCAGGAGGAAATTTGGGACCGATGCCGAAAGGATAAGATAGGGCATGAAGCGTGCTTCAGAACTCAGAGACCTATCGGACCACCATCATCAAGGTCTGGTACAGGCACGACGGCTCCGAAGAGCGGCTACAGGTGAAGAAACAACTACACCTGAGGCAACTGCCGACGCCTTTCTAAAGTTCTGGCAAGAAGAAACTACTGCCCATTTTCGTGAGGAGGAGGAGGCGCTCTTGCCGGTCTTGGCGCGATACGGAGGCGACGTGGGGCGCGGGCCCGTGGTAGAGATGCTCGCCCAGCACGCCCAGATTCGAGGCCTCGTCATGGAACTTAGCGACGAGGTCAGGAACGGTCTAGTCAATCCGGAGACGCTTGAAGGTATAGGCGAATTGTTGGAGACTCACATCAGGCTTGAAGAGCGCGAGGTGTTTCCCCTGATCGAGGAGGTTCTCCCGGAGGAAGGGCTCAAGGAGGTGGCCTCCAGGCTTAAGGTGAAAGAGGCTGGGCCACGAGCCGAGCCGTGGGTTCCGAAGGAGGGACTCTTCTACGAGTCCTGGCCAGGGCCGGGCGACAGCGAGGGCGGTGGCTACGACTGGCCCTCAACCCCGCGCTAGTATCGGCTTCCTAATGTCGGCTTCCTAATTTTTGTCTGCTGGGGACGACACCACCGCGTCGCTCGAGAGCTTCGCCGAAATCCCCGCGTAGATTCTGGGAGCTATGAGGTTTGAACTCTGTGAGTCGCCAGGAACCACAAGAAGAGTGCCACACTACCGCGGAACCGCGTCTGCTCTATGACCATTGCGTCTGCGGTCTCTCCTGCTCCTCGCCGTCCACCTCAAGGTCGACCTTCTCATTGAAGAAGCACAGGTGCCCCTTTATCTTGGCGGCTTCGGGTATGGGGTCCTGGTAGCTCCAGACGAGGTCCTCGATGCGCTCGCTGCCAGCTTCCACCGACCAGTATGACGCCACGCCTTTGTACGGGCATTGGCTATTCTTCTCGCTTGGGACGAGCTTATCCATCCGAACGTCCTCCGCTCGAATGTAGTAGCGCGGTGGCAACCCCGTCTCGAACAGGATCTTCGGCTGGTCGGTCTCCGCAATGACCTCGCCATCGACCATGACCTTCACGTGGCGGTCGCTATCCAGGACATCGATTCTGTGGTAGGGGTCTCGAGGATGAACGAAAATCTGTTCACCTTCTTCATACCAAGCGTCCATCATGCGCCAGTAGAATGCCAGGTAGCCGGAGAGCGGCGGAGCCTCTTCCAGCGGCTCTGGGTAGCTCCATACTGCGTTCTCAGCGACCTTATCGTCTACCCTTACAGACCAGTAAGAAGCATCGCCCTTGAACGGACAGTGGGTGGTGTGGTCGGTCGTTTCGAGTAGGTCCCTGCAGACGTCCTCCTCGGGGAAGTAATAGATGGGCAAGTGCCCAGTCTCGTGTAGGAGCTTGGCCCGCCGAGTGTCGGCGACAGTCTCGCCATTGAAAATCACCCGTACCCGCCGTGGGGAATCCTCGAAATAAAGGGTGTGCGGCTGGAGTACTCCTGTGTCGAAGTTAAAGGTGCCATGGCTCTGCTTACCAAACGGCCCAGTCCCGATAGTTAGCGTCATCTACGTATACTCCTCTTTTTTCTGGCTACGGTCCAAAGACCAACCGGCTCACCTGTATCACCTCAACGGAGGCGAAACGCTGCTGCTCAGCGATTTTCTCCGAATAGCGAGCTCCGCTCTGTAGCTTGCGAAGTAATGCTATTTATTAGTAGAGCGCCTCGCCATTCAAGACCTGATGTACTCTTCATCTGCGGTGTGGCGCAAGTTCACGTCCCCTAAGAAGGCAATCCATACTGCGCCTCCTTTCTTCTAGTTTTCAAGCATTTTAACCGGCAGCTGCCCGCTCGAACTGCGCACCTCACGCATTGTCCGGCTATCCCTAGGTGCGACGTTTGCTTCCAAACAGCACATCGCGTGCCTCCTCGTCGAGGTCTTCGATCGGGCGTCTGAGCTCCTCCCCCACTTCCATCGCCCGCTGGACCGCAGGGCGCGACTCTACACTCGCGTACCAGCGCCTAAGGTTCGGGTAATCCTTCATACTCTGCCCTTGCCTCTCGTGGGACGCCGTCCAAGGGTAGATGGCCATGTCCACGATCGAATATTCCTCGCCGGCAAAGTAGCTGGTCTCGAAGAGGCGCGCGTCCATGACCCCGTACAGTCGTGCGGCCTCGTTGGTGTAGCGATCTATGGCGTAGGGGAGCTTTTCAGGTGCGTACCCTCGGAAGTGGTGGGCCTGGCCGAGCATGGGTCCCACGTGGGCCATCTGGAACATCAGCCACTGCAATGCGATGTACTTCTCGCGAGGGGAGGTTGGCCAAAACTTGCCAGTCTTCTCGGCAAGGTAAATCATAATAGCTCCCGACTCGAACACGGAGATAGGCTCCCCGTCCGGGCCTTCAGGGTCTACGATGGCCGGCATCTTGTTGTTGGGGCTTATCCTGAGGAACTCCTCGTCGAACTGGTCCCCAGCGGTGATATCGATGGGTACCAAGTCATACGGCAACCTCGCCTCTTCCAAAAAGAGGGCGACCTTCTTGCCGTTGGGGGTTGGCCAATAGTAAAGGTTGATCGGTTGCGGCATTCCTCGTCGCTCCTCATCTGTGTTTTCGACTACCTTAGCACGTGCCCACCCGCTCGAAGCGCACCTCTCGCGCATCGTCGGTCAGCAGGGCGCTGAAGCGGAGGGCAGGAATTTGGTTAGTCAGGAACCTACGTGTTCGCATAGAAGCGCCCGTCCTTGTATACTTCCTTGAGGTCGGTCACGTGCTCTAGGTCGCTGACGAGGTTGTTTATCGGGACCCGAAGTAGGTCGGCGGCGTCCTTAGCGTCCGGCAGTTCTTTGGCTTCGCCTCCTCCTTGCCGCGCCTTGCGCTCGTGGAGAGT
>DATDKT010000277.1:0-3427 GCA_036519775.1 Rubrobacteraceae bacterium | reverse complement strand
AGATCCTGCAATGCTTGCCGGACCATCTGGTTGGTGAAGCCCCACTCGTTGTCGTACCAACACATCACCTTCGCCAGGTCGCCGCCGACCACGCGGGTCATGTCGAGCTGGACCACCGACGCCCGCGGATCCCCCACGATGTCGCTGGAGACGAGCGGATCCTCGGTGACGCCGAGGACCTCCCGGTAGCGTTCGGTCGCGGCCTCCTCTCGCAAAGCGGCGTTGACCTCCTCTGCGGTCGTCTCTCGACCAAGCAGGAAGACGAGGTCCGAGATCGAACCGACCGCGACGGGGCCGCGCACCGCGACGCCGTCGAAGCGTCCTTGCACCTCCGGGAGCGCCTTGGTCGTGGCGATCGCCGCTCCGGTGCTGGCCGGAACGAAGTTCGCGGCGGCGGCCCGCCCGCGGCGGAAGTCCTTCTTGCCGCCGGGGCTGTCCACTATCGCCTGGGTGGCTGTGTAGGCGTGGATCGTGGTGAGGAGCGCCTTCTCGACGCCGAAGTGACGGTGCAAGACTTCAACCACCGGTGTGATGTTGTTGGTGGTGCAACTCGCGCACGAGAGGATGGCTGTGCCGCCGCTAGGACGGTTCACGCCGTGGACAACCGTCGGGACGTCCACGCTGCTCGTCGGTCCGGAGAGAATTACCCACGTCGCCCCGGCTTCTATGTGCTTGCTGGCGTCTTCTTGCTTCGTGAACAGGCCCGTGCATTCGAAAACAAGCTCTACGCCCAGATCGCTCCACGGCAACCGGGCGGGATCGCGTTCACTGAGGTAACTGATGGGCTCCCCGTCCACGACCAGCGCTCCGTGCGCCGCTTCCACGTCCTTTCCGTAACGTCCGTAGACGGTGTCGTACTTGATGAGGTACGCCATGTTCTCGAGAGAGCCAATGTCGTTCACGGCGACCAACTCCAGTTCTGGGGTGTCCAGAATCAGTTTTAGCGCCGCTCGTCCGATACGGCCGAGACCGTTGATCGCTACCTTTACCGCCATCTTCTTTCCTCCTTTGACCCGTAACCTTGATCGATCCCGTTTCGACTCCAAAATCTAAGCCCTCCTTCCGGACCTCTGCGGCTTCACGGCGCCCTGTAAGGAGCGTACTACGCCCGCAGAGGCCGCTCTTCCCGCCCCTCAGAACTTTACCTTATCCGAGACTGATGCTATACCTCCCGGATAAAGGCTTCCAGGGCCTGGGCGTCGTTGTGTCTTGTGTCCTTGGCGCCGAAGAGGAGCGTAACGTTCTCCTCTCTGGCCCTCTTTGCGATGTCGCGTAAGACTCCCATCTTACCCGCCTCCTCCAGTTCGGCGCGGTAGCGCTCTTTGAACTCCTCCCAGCGATCCGGGTCGTGGCCAAACCATTTCCTGAGCTCCGTACTGGGAGCAATGTCTTTCAACCACAGATCAACGTCTGCTTTTTCTTTGGTCAAGCCTCGCGGCCAGAGCCTGTCCACGAGGATACGCCTACCGTCATCCTTGTCCGGCTGCTCATACACTCTTTTGATCTTGATGTTCATGTCTCCCTCTTACTCGGCCTCAGAGTAGCCTGAAAGCTCCTCCGTGCGGATACTGTCATCGTCGACTCCCGAGTTTCCTCCAGACACCACTCGCCGCAGCAGGGCAGCGGCAGCACCCCGACCACCTTGTGGCCCTTCATCTGTGGGAACGCGATCGGGTACCTGAGCTTCCTGCCGTCAGGGAGCATCACGGTCGGCGTGCCGCGTACCCGGTAGCGCTCCCCGCCGATACGGCATTCCTCGAGCACCGCTCGCCGGGCCTCCTCGCCGGAGAAGTCGCGCTCGAAGCGCCGCATGTCCAGCCCGGCCTCCTCGGCGATCTCCAGGAGGACCTCCCTCCTGCCGATGTTGCGGCTCTCAGCAAAGAAGGCGCGCCGAACCCGAAGGTAATAGTCGTAGCTTTGGGCTTCACCTTGGGGAGCAGCACACCAGGCAGCCTCAAAGGTCGGGAGCGTCGTGGTGGGCCAATCGTCATTGTCATAAGGCGCGAAGGGAGCGGCCGGTTCCTGGTGGGGGCGGCAAACACTCCTCTCAAGCCGGCAGCAAGCTCCTTGCGCTTGGCGCGGGGGCCCAACTTGGTGAGATTCCTCGCGTAATGGACCTGGCAGCGCTGCCAGCTCGCCCCCTGGAAGTAGCGAGCGATAGCCACCTTAAGCCCCGGATAATCATCGGAGGTGACGAGCTCGGCCCCTTTTAGCCCTCGGGCCTTAAGCGAGCGGAACAGCTCCTGATAGGTAGCTTCGCTCTCGGTGTCGGCCACGTCCACGGTCAGGATCTCCCTAAAGCCATCCTCGCGCACTGCCGAGACGATCAAGACCCTCTGGCTCACGACCCAGTGTCCCACCCTGACCTTCTCGTAGCGAGCGTCCACGAACAAGTTAAGGTAAGTCTTAGCGCTCAAAGGACGGCTCCTCCCCGCTCCGAAGCAGACGCCGCACCATGTTGGTCCCCATCCTGCCAAGACCGTAGGGACCTAATCTCCATAAGCCACCCTTCCTTATGTGTTGGTTCCGCCATTAGCCGGGGCTGACGTCCTGGCCGCTTTTGTCTTTGATCCCCTCCAACAGCTCGTCGAAGGAGTCGGCGAATTTCCCTACGCCCTCCTTCTCTAGGACCTCTGTAACGTCTTCGTAGTCCACCCCGACCTCACGCAGCTCTCCGATTAGCGCCCGCGCCTCGTCGAGGCCCTCTTCCAGCGCGTTAGGGTTGACCTCGCCATGATCCATGAACGCCTCCAGGGTCGAGATGGGCATGGTGTTCACGGTATCCGGACCTATGAGCTCCTCGACATACATCACGTCCCTATATTGCGGGTTCTTCGTCGAGGTCGAGGCCCACAACGGACGCTGCTTGGTCGCGCCCTTAGACTCGAGGAACTCCCAGTTCTCTCCGGAGAAGATCTCCTTGAAGGCCGCGTAGGCGAGCTTGGCGTTCTCGATGGCGAACCGGCCCTTGAGGTCGTCGTGGCCGGCGATCTTCTCTAGCCGCTTGTCGGCCTCGGTGTCCACCCGGGAGACGAAGAAGCTCGCTACTGAAGCCACCCCGGAGGGATCTCCTCCGGCGGCGACGAGGCGCTGGAGACCCTGGATGTAGGCGCTGGTGACGGCCTCATAACGCTGCAAAGAGAATATGAGGGTGACGTTGATGGAGTTGCCAGCGGCGATCATGCCCTCTATCGCCGCCAGGCCCGGGAGCGTCGCCGGTATCTTCACCATGAGGTTCGGTCGGTCTACCAGTTTGTGCAGGCGCGTCGCCTCCTCGACGGTCGCTGAGGTGTCGTAGGCGGGGTCTGGAGAGACTTCCAAAGAGACGTAGCCGTCGAGGTGGTTCGTTCTCTCAAAGACGGGCATGAGCAGATCGCACGCATCCTGGATGTCCTTCTTGGCAAGGGCGAGAAAGATCTCCTTCGGG
>DATDKT010000276.1:0-10594 GCA_036519775.1 Rubrobacteraceae bacterium | reverse complement strand
ACTGAGGAACCTACCCTGTAAAACAGCCCGCAGGGTGCCATTCTCGGTGAGAAGAAGCAAGTTTAGCTCCTCCGAGCCCAACCCTGTTACTTACCAAATAGGCTCTCAGGAGGTGACTTTGTATACATGCTATCCCTATCGATCGGATTACCATCCTGCCGCCTTGGTCATCGCTTCCCCTAGCTATGGGGTATATGAAGTTCTCAAAGCCCCTTTAGAGAAGTAATTGAGAAGGTAGGCTGCGGATGCACTAGTATGGTCGAGCAAAATTTAGGAGAGAGGAGAAAGATGAGCATTTTTCCCACCACGATTCTGTTAGCTACTGACAGCTCTGAAGAGGCCAGTTTGGCTAGCGAGGCTGCAGTAGACATAGCCCAGATGAGCAACTCGAAATTACATGTTGTCCATGTCGGGCCTTTTGCAGATTACATAGCTGCCGGGACGCCACTAATAACTGACGTACATACCCATTATCAAGAAGAGATTTCCAAGGCAACTCAAAACCTATTAGATGCAGAAGTACAGCAGATTAGAGACGCGGGGTTAGAAGTAGAGCAGGCATATCTTAGGGTGGGAAAGCCTGACGAGGAGATCACCAACCTAGCGGAGGAGATAGGCGCTGGGCTGATAGTGATGGGCAGCCGAGGCCTAGGTGGGCCAAGACGCGCGCTCATGGGAAGCGTCTCCGATTCTGTGATACGGCACGCCCATTGTCCTGTTTTAGTGGTGCGTCACTAGGAAGGGCGGAGCCATCCGAATCGCCTCCAAAGAGCCCGGACTAATCTCCTGTCTCTTGCAGATATCGATAAAACGTCATCCGTGTGAACCTTACCAAACAGGCTCTTAGCTGGACTTTGGCCATTTGTAGGCGGAAAGGGTAGGGTACGCTCGTCACCGATCCGTCGAAAGAGGTGAACGAATATGCGTACCCTACCTACCACGATGATACGGCTTTGACACGGGTTTTGACACAGATGCTCATGCGAAAACGCCAGTGTTTGGTAGGGGAGAGGGAGGTGTGTCAAAAAGGAACGAGGCTGTTGAGAAACACGTTTCTATTCGAGTAGGTGGTTTTGGATGCGGCGCTCGCAGAGTCGATAGCATTGCTGTCCCAAGGCTTCTCAGCAGGAGGCAGCACCAACATGATGGGTATAAAGGAACGCGAATTTCGGCCCCTACCAGACAACCTCTCCCTCGACGAGCTGGTCCCAAAGGACAATTTCTACCGCCGCCTTGAGGGGCGGATCGACCTCTCGTTCGTCAGGGAACTAGTGGTCGACCGCTACGCTGTCGTCGGACGCACCAGTATCGATCCGGTAGTTTTCTTTCGCCTGCAGTTGGTGATGTTCTTTGAGGACATCCGCTCCGAGCGACAGCTCATGGAGATCGCATCCGATCGCTTGAGCATTCGCTGGTACCTCGGATACGACCTGCATGAGCCGCTGCCGGACCACTCCAGCCTCACCAGGATCCGCGAGCGCTATGGTCCAGAAATCTTCAGAGGCTTCTTCGAGAGTATCGTGCAGATGTGCTTTGAGGCAGGATTGGTGCGTGGGGAGGAGCTGTTCTTCGACTCGACCAAGGTAAAGGCTAATGCGGACATCGACAGCCTCGCCTCGAGATTCTTGGTGGAAACGCACCTGAGCGGGCTGTTCGAAGGGTCTTCAATCTCAGAAGGAAGCGAGGTCGAACCGCTGGCAAGTACCGACCGCGACACCCTACCCACTTCCGAGGACGAAGCACTGATCGCCGCAAATACCGGAAAAAGCGATTGGATCTCCCGGGTGGGTAGGCAGAACCGCTCCTTCAGTTCGGGACCGCGCAAGAGGACCTCCGACTTGAGGGTTAGCACGACCGACCCGGACGCCACTCCGATGCTCATAGGCGAAGGGGAAGCGAAACTAGGCTACCAAACCCACTACGTGGTGGACGGGGGTAAGGCCAGGATCATCCTTGCAGCCTTGGTCACTCCCTACGAAGTGAGCGAGAACCGCCCCATGCTCGACCTGTTGTGGCGCAGTTGCTTCCGGTGGCGGATTTGGCCACACCACGTCACAGGAGACGGCAAGTACGGTACCGCCGAGAACGTCGCGGCTGTTGAGCAGGCGAACATCCGGGCGTTCGTAGGGTTGCACCGCAGCGGAGGCAGGCCCAACATCTTTGGCAGGGAGGACTTCACCTACAACCCCAAAGAGGATGTCTACGTCTGCCCAGCCGGAGAGCTCTTGCGGCCCCTGGGCAAGAAGAAGGGCGAAGAAGAAGAGTGCGAGGAGAAGGTAATCACCTACCGGGCCAAGGCCTCATCCTGCAAGACATGCAAGCTGAGACCGAGATGCACCTCCAACAAGCTGGGGCGCAACCTCAGGCGCGGTCCCTTCGAAGGATACCTCGATCGGGTGCGCAACTACGCTGGAACGCCCTCATACGAGAAGGCACTGAGAAAGCGCAAGGTATGGATAGAACCGCTGTTTGGCGAGGCCAAAGATTGGCACGGGATGAGAAGGTTTCGACTACGGAGGCTGGAGAAGGTGAACATCGAAGCCTTACTGATCGCCTCGGGCCAAAACGTGAAGCGGCTGCTCGCCTACAGAGGCCATAGACCGAAGAAGCTGGCCCAGGCGGCAGCCCTACGCTCACCGGCCGCCACCAGCCATGAGATTAGTCGTGCCCGGAAGCACCTCGCGAGGCGTTGTCGGTGGTCAACGAGGGCATTTTTCAACACCCTGGAACGTTTTTGACACACGCTAAAGAGCACGTGTTGAGAGAACGGGTTTCCGCTTAGCCTCATTCCCGGAAACTGGGCTTCCGGTATACCCAGTTCTCGGAAACTGACAGGAATCTAGGTTAGCTGGCCGACGTGTCCGACACGGTAGGCGGCTCTACGTCATCGTAGATCCTCCCCCCGTTCAGCAGTCCGCTGCTCGCACGCTCGTAGACCGAAACCCCCTCCTGGGGCGGGATGTCGGTTACTCCCCAGCGCACGCAGTTGTACTCGATAGCGCACCGCACCCCGTCGTCGGTGAGGGTGCAATGCTCCAGCGGAATGCCGCCGCCGTTGGCGAACTGGGCAGAGTAGACCTCGCGCAGCTTCTCCTTGCCTCGGTAGACGTACTCGCCGCCGCTAGGCTCCCGGGCGTAGGCGTCCTCCTCGTAGGTGGCCAGCACAGCTTCTAAGTCTCCGGCGGCCAACGCCCGCTGATACTCGCCCACCACGTCGGGCACCACTATGTTCGGGTCTGGAGGCAGCAGCGGCTCTCGCACCCGGTGACCATCGGTGATTGGCCACATGCTGTGGTAGACGCGGATCGCTTTAAGCGTTCGGTCGGGGTTGCGATCAGTTACGATGGCCACGGGCAACTCGACCCGCCCCCCCTCATCCCCCAGCAGGAGGTGCAGCACAACCTCCTCGACCGTTCGGGTCTGCGTGCGCGTCAGAGCCACGTTCTCCACCACGGCGTCGCGTTCGCGCAACCACTCCGCCGTCCCAGAGACGAAGGCGCGCAACTCCCTAACGCCCTCCACATGCCCGACACGCGGATCGTTGACTCGGGGCTGCCCTGCGGCGAAGGAGCGTACGAGAGCGTTAGGTTCCCCAGCCAAGATACCCTCGTAGTAGGCGATGGCATCGTTAGCGCGTGCCTCACCCTCTGCGCGCCGCGCTTCTGCTATAGGGGCGGTGAAGACCTCCGGCATCCAGGGCATCAGAACCTCCTCGGTGAGTTCATAGGCTGCGTAGGTGCTGGACAGCCTACCCTATTCCCCTAGCTGCCGAGAAGGGTTGTTCTCGGAAACCCGCCCAGCCCCGGCCCTATTGGCCCAGGTCCTACCGTACCCCCCTGTATAGGACCGTCTACTAGCGGTATTCACCGAGCTTCCGAGAGCCTTCCATTCTCGGAAAGTGGGCTTCCGCTAAATCACATTCTCGGAAAGTGGGCTTCCGTTACCGATATCAGTCGTCGTGCAGTAGATAAAGTGTATGGACATGTCGGAGAAATCGACGATGGTGAATCATCTCGTAGAGCGGAAGAAGCGCTAACACCAGCAATACCGCGATCCCAGGAAAGAACAAAGATACTACGATGGGGACGATGAAGACGCCAAGCGCCCCCAACCTCCAGGTCGTTAACGACTTGATGCGTTCTTGAGGTATGTCGGGCAACAGTAGCTCTCGATGCCTGTGCAGGTGTGTCCACATACCAAACTCGCACAGCGTAGCAGCGCCGGCAACCGCGCAGAAAGCAATAACGGTGATAGGCGTTTGCACATTGCCAAGTAAATCGGTAGGGAATGGTAGCAGGCTCACGAAGGCTAGAAACACCAGGTTCAGCACAAGCATGCGTCCGTCAACGGCCTTGCACAGCATCAACATACGGTGGTGGCGCAGCCAGAAGATACCGATGACCATAAACGCTGCCGCGTAGGCGATGAGCTGAGGCAAAGCTTGCCGCAGGAAGCCACTGACGTCCTCAGAGGAGGTGAGGTTTGAGGGTACACCGATGGTTAAGACAAGGAGCGTTATGGAGATGGCGAAGACGCCGTCGGAGAAGCCGATGATGCGGTTGCTGAGGCGCTTGCGGACCTCGCTCGCGTGGTTTGCAAAGCTTGAGTGGCGCGTATCGTTCATCCCACTGCGTATAGTGCCAGCTTGAGGCTAGGCACGTTTGCGTAAGGTGCGTTAGAGGCTCATTCACCGAGAATCCGAGAAGGAGGGTGTTCTCGGAAACCGGGCTTCCGGCATAGAGAGTTCTGGGAAACTCAGAGGATGACTCTGACAAAAGGGCTGGGTTGATTCCCAGCCCTTTTCCTCACTTCGCGTTTGTGCTGTAAATCGCGGTATTTCTGTAGCGCGCTCGGCAGGACTCGAACCTGCGGCCTTCTGATTCGTAGTGATAGAGTCAGCGATCCCATAGACCCCCGTTGGTCCCTTTCGGCCCCCGTTTACGAGGTTTTGCTCGGGAGGCGAGGTCACTAGGCCCCTACGAACCCCCGTGGACCTCCACCCATAAGTGGTAGCGTAAGTGGTCAGATCATGGTTCCAGCACCGAGCTACCGAGAAGGGTTCTTCTCGGAAATTAGGACGCGCAGGAACCGTAGTGTCGGGCGATGAATACGCTGTGCTGTACTCTTGGGTCATCTGGTATAGGATTCGCGCTCAAACGCGGTTCTGGAGACGGAAGGTGGACCAATGTTGAACTCAAGGACGGCGGTGCGTTTGGGCGGAATCAGCGGCATACTGTTCGTGGTACTGGTTATACCATCTTTCCTCTCGCCCCCGGACTCACCCATCGCCACGTCGGGTACCCAGGACGTTATCGACTACTTCAGCGACAGGCAAGACTCGATCCTGACCCTCAACGGGCTGCTCCTCATCTTCGCCGCCTTCTTCTTCCTCTGGTTCCTCAGTATGCTGCACGGTGTGCTGCAAGACGCCGAGGGAGAGGGGTACGGCTTCTCATCGGTGTTGCTGGCAGGGGGACTGCTGTTCATAGCATTGGTACTAGCGGGGGCAGCGGTAGAGATTGTCTACCCGGCGACCCTTGCTCGGTTTGACAACTTCCAGCAGGATGCTCAGCTGGGCTTTCTCTCCCTAGCGCTGTCCGGGTGGATGTATCGCTTCGCTTTCGTCGGTATGGCGGCGCTGATAGCCGCGACCTCGGTGGTGGTGTTGAAGAGCGGTGTGCTGCCTAGGTGGCTGGGCTGGGCTGGGCTCCTAGTCGCCCTCGTCGCACTGCTGCGTTTCCTGGGACCGCTAAGTGCCTGGCTAACGTTACTGTGGGTGGTAGTGGTCTCTGTGTTGATGCTCACCGGCGGAGTTGGGTCTACCGGAGGTCCGCGCACACGTACCGTGCGCTCTTCTTAGTAGGCACGCGAACGGATGCTCCCCATTCACCGAGCTGACGAGAAGGTAAATTCCCTCGGAAACTCATGTACACCAATGGAGAAGGAGCAATGAAGCGGGAAGCTGGGGAGGACCTAGACCAAAGAAAGGATATCGATGAGGAAGATCGCTTTCGCGAGTTTCGTCGGCACGGCCATCGAATTCTACGACTTCTACATCTATGGGACGGCCGCTGCACTGGTTTTAGGTAGCATCTTCTTCCCCGAGTTCTCCACCGCCGCCGGCACGCTGGCTGCATTCGCAACCTTCGCGGTGGCGTTCGTCGCCAGGCCTTTGGGTGGGGCCGTCTTCGGTCACTTCGGCGATCGGATCGGGCGCAAGGCGATGCTCATCTTCTCGCTGTTGGTGATGGGCGTCGCCACGGTGTTGATAGGCTTGTTGCCCGGATACGCTGCCATAGGGGTCGCTGCGCCGATCCTGCTGGTAGTCTTGCGGTTTTTGCAGGGCTTCGGCCTCGGCGGCGAGTGGGGCGGTGCGGTCCTGTTGGCGACCGAGCACGCGCCGGAGGGCAAGCGGGGCCTCTACTCCAGCTTCCCCCAGATGGGCCCTGCAGTCGGCTTCCTGCTGGCCAACGGGTTCTTCCTTGCGCTGGCGACGACCCTTTCTGACGAGCAGTTCGCCGCCTGGGGCTGGCGCGTGCCATTCGTAGCGAGCATCGTGCTGGTGCTAGTGGGACTCTACGTGAGGATAACCATCGCCGAAACCCCTGTCTTCATGCGAGCCATGGAGACCCAGACGAGGGCAAAGGTCCCCTTTTGGGACATGTTGCGCGCCTACCCGTTGGTGCTGCTCTTGAGTTCGGGCGGGATGGTCTTGGCATACGTGCTCTTCTACACCATAACCACCTTCGCACTTGCCTACGGCACCACGAACCTGGGGCTGCCTAACACAACCTTGCTCTACTGTACTCTGATCGCCGTTGCGCTTATGGGAGTTGCGGTACCGATCTTCGCCTCACTCTCGGATACGTTGGGCCGAAGGAAGCTATGCCTGGCGGCCACAGCCCTCGCGGCGCTCTGGGCCTTCCCCCTGTTTTGGCTGCTGAACACTGGGAACCCGATCTTGATCGCCCTCTCCTTCTCCGTGGGCATGGTCATCTTTGCAATGCTCTACGGGCCTATGGGAGCATTCCTCCCCGAACTCTACGGCACAAGGCTACGTTACTCCGGGGCCGGCGTCAGCTACAACCTGGGGGGGATACTGGGCGGCGCCCTGGCTCCAATAATCGCTTCCCAGCTGTTGGCCGCGACTGGTGCCTCCTGGTCGATCTCCCTTTACGTGGCGGCGATGGCGGTCCTTAGCTTCGTGAGCGTGCTTTTGCTCTCGGAGACCCACCTCTCTGACCTCTCCGAGCTGCGCATGGAGGAGCGCAGCCTGATTGCCCGAGAGCGGGGACCCGCGGCAGGGGAGACTGCGGCTCGCTAGGTTCATAAGCAACAAGTGGTTGTTCAGACCTTCGGATAGACCTCGAGACCTGGTGTTGGTCCAGTCGATGTATGTGGGGGAAGGTTGCCCCTACTCGGCGGTCACGAACCCGCGAATTATACCCTCGGAGTATTCGCGCCGGTGCTCGCGCACCCACAGTGCGGTCTCGGGGTAGCCCATACGAGTCGCAATGTCCTGCATCGCCTGGTAGTACAACATGTTCGTCTCCTCCGACTCCTGAACCACCTCCAGCCCCTCAAACACGGACGGGGAAACCTCGATGGGGTCTTCAAATCTCTTGGGGATGTTCTCCTCCTCTTCGGCTACCTACAAGAGATGCTACGTCTTTGGAGTGCCTATTCACCGCGTATATGGGAATGAAGCTCTCGGCAAGTAAAGGATATAGAGGAGGACCGGGGTGCACCCCGGCCCTCTTTTGCTATGTGGTGCCTACGAAGGTAAGCTCCCGACCTGCTGCTCTCCTGTAGCGCTATCGCCCGGGAGGTGGGCCTGGCGGGCCGAGGATCTCGAACCCATTTCGTGCCGCGATGGAGGCGAGCTGCTCTATGTCCGGCGGACTGTCGGGAGGCGGCGGCACAACACGTTCGGGGGCGGGCTCACCGACCTCTCTGAGGAATCCCTCGAACAGCGCTGGCTGGAAGTAAACCAGAGTCCTCGCTCCATCAGGTGGCTCCGCGATAAACGTGTGGGGCACCCCCTTAGGACCGAACGCAAACGAGCCGGCGGGCATGGACAGACGAGAATCGCCGACATAGAAGGTCAGCTCGCCATCGAGGACGTAGAACCACTCGTCCTCGTCGGGATGGACGTGCCAGGGCGATCCGAGCCCCGGGGGGGCGACGATCTCGACCAGGCCGTAGGCCCCGGCAGTGTCGTCCCTACCTATCTTGATCGTTTCGAGCATGCCGAAGAGCCAGAACGCCTCGCCTTCATCCTCACCCAGCCCATATCCGAGCTTTGCTCGCTCTATAGAAACATCAGACATGAAGCCCTCCTCTCTTTAGTTGTCCATCGGATCAAAAACGTCGCCGCGCCGACCGCAATCAGAACAGGTTTGTTGCATCGAAATCACCTCCTTCTTGGCGGAAGGCCGCCTACCGCCGCTCTTTCTTCGGTGCGTCTGTGCTTACCTTTTGAATAAGGTTGTCGCTTACCCCCAACCTAAAGCGGCTCTGGGTGACAACGCCAAGCTATGATCACGGCTTTCTCTTTCCGTTGAGGACCTTTTCCTGTTAGAGTAAATGTAGCTCTCGACACAAGTTCTAGCTATCCCAGATTTTCTGGGATTTTTGGTTGCTAGATCTGCTTTCAAGGGGTGTGGGGTAATGGGTGCCGGTTCTGCTCTGGAAGATAAGGTCTTCGCCGAGGTCAAGCGACTCTGCTACGCCGGGCTCGATGCGAGCACCTTGCTCCGCGAGGTGACCGGGCGCTTGCGGCGCGTGGCGCCGTTCGAGGGGTATTGCGCCAACGAGATGGATCCTTCGAGCGGACTTATTACGGGCGTGCTCACCGAAGGGATAGGAGGCGCATCGGTAGCGCGCCTCTTCCTCGAGCACGTCTACTTTGAGGATGAGGTAAACGAATACAACTCTATGGTACGTAACCGGCGTCCGGTGGCCCTGCTATCCGAGGCCACCGGCGGTAAGCTCGAGTGTGCCCTCAGGTACCGGGAGTGTGCAGCCCCTGCAGGACTAGGCTACGAGCTGCGTAGCGTCTTCACCTCGAATCGGGAACTGTGGGGAGCCATAGACTTGTATCGCGAACGTGGCGCTCCCGACTTTAGCGCCAATGAGGTTGCGTTCATACGGCGGGTTGCCCCTCATGTGGGCACCGGTCTGAGAGCGGCGGTGCTTCTCTCGCAGGCTTCTCTCGTGCAGGAGGGCGATGGAGCTCCCGGGGTCCTGGTCCTCGACCGCCGGGGATGGGTTGTGCATTACACCGCAGCCGCAGAGCGTTGGCTGCACGAACTCGAAGAAGATCCCGACTCCGGATGGTGGGAAGGTCGCGGCCCTTCAGCGTGGCGGGAAGGTAAAGGTCTACCGACCGCGGTTTGGACGATTATGGGTACATTGCGACGGGCGTTGAAGCCAGGGGCGGATCGGGACCTTAACGAAGTACCACACCTCTGCGTCCGGGCACGCTCCGGGTGCTGGCTAACGTTGCACGGCTCCCTCACCGAACCGGCACCCGATCGCGGGGGCGAGATGGTGATCGTCATCGAACCATCCGGTCCCAGAGAAGTGACCTGGCTCCGCGCGACTGCTTATGGACTTAGCTCCCGCGAACGTACGGTCGTGGACCTCGTCGTGCGTGGAGCCTCCACCAGGCAGATCTCCCAGGCACTCTACATCTCTGAGTACACCGTCCAGGATCACCTCTCCAACATCTTCGACAAGATCGGCGTGCGCGACCGCCGAGCCCTAGTCAAGCACCTCTACCTCGATGCCAGCTTCCCGTAGTTCTTTGCATTTCAGAGTCGCCTGAGGGACATGAGGATGAAAGCGCGTAGTAAGAATGCCCGGAAGATCGAATGGCGGCGTTCGTGGCGCACCAAGAGCCGCCGGAAGTTTCCCAGCCAAGCGAAGGTCCTCTCCACCTTTCAACGCTCCGCGTAGTTGGATCCGACTTTTACCGGTCGCCCTCGCTTGGGACGCTTCCTCGCACGACGCTCGTATGCCGGAAGTATCCGTTGTGGTACGGAGCAGGTGAAGACCGGATAAAGAAAGTGCCCCGTTTACGTTTATGCTGCAAATGGAGCACTTTTATTGGCGCGCTCGGCAGGACTCGAACCTGCGACCTTCTGATTCGTAGCCAGACCCGCTCAAGGACAGGAGGCGACAGGGAGAGACACGGAGAGACAAAACAGCGCTTTTATCGACAATTGAATTCTTTTAAAGGGACAGGGACGGACAGGGAGAGATACGGGGTTGTGGTACCGTTGTGGTATGAAAGGAGAGCGGCATTCCGGGATACCCAGTTTCTCGGAAACCTGGGGCACGAAAAGCGCTGGGGCTGTCCGATGCCCTGCAAATCTTTAGTCGCTGACAACTTGGATGTCACACGGTGTTAGCTCAACGAAATCAAAAATCCCAGCCGCTACGGGCCCTTCGTAGAGGCAAGGTTCTTGAGAAGAAGGACTGACGACAACCTGCGCTAACGTTGGGCTAACTGATACTGCCAGCACAACTATCGCGAGGATTAGCGTCAGAAGGATGCGTCTCACTGTTTCCCACCTTCCTTTAAAACGAC
>DATDKT010000275.1:0-2284 GCA_036519775.1 Rubrobacteraceae bacterium | reverse complement strand
CGTCGATGACCCCCTCGTCGGTCTTGCCGCACGACATCAGCTCGACCGCGTTGAGCTCGGGCGGCTGCTGGTAGTGGGTGTTTAGCACGCGCTCGGGGTGCTCGACCTTGCCGATCATCTGGCTGGTGGGGATCGAGGAGGCGTTGCTGCATAGGATCGCGTCGGGCTCGGCCAGCCGGTCGAGGTCGCCGAAGATCTTGGTCTTTAGGTCGAGCCTCTCGGGCACCGCCTCGATCACCATCCAGGCGCCGACGACGGCCTCCTGCAGGTCGTCGTAGACCTCGCCCCGCCCGCGCCGGGCGGGGTGTAGCCCGAGCGTCTGCTGCGTCTGGACGAGGTTCTCTTCAACGTAGTCGCGGGCTGTCTCGCGCTGGTCCGCCGAGAGATCGAAGATGCGCACGTCGCTGCCGCCCGCCGCGTAAACCGAGGCGATCCGGCGCCCGAGAGTACCCGCGCCGTCGATCACGACCGGGCGCTGATCAACATCAGCAGGAAGGGTAAACACCATGGCCGACTCCTCTATTTCTTTCCACCTTAGAGTATGATGCCACTTCCTGAGTTGAGGCGCGTATCCGGCGAACATCCGAGTAACTCCGTCAAGGCGAAGGTCGCAGAAAGCCCCTGCGCAGGTAGGGATTTACGAGCAGATCTGCTTCTGCCTCCAGCAGCCCGTGGGTCGCTGGAAGGCTAGCTCGAAGTTGTTCGCTCGAAGCGTACTTCTGAAACACCGCTCCTGAGCACTGCGCTAAAACCCAGGCCCAAACCAGTTTGTGTTTTCGGACTTGCACAGAATCACTGTACCGCGCCTATTCAGCACGCTGCATGCTCATCCAGGACCGCATAGATTGTGGTCAGTTCTCCCTGCTCACGACCTCCCGAGTAGACGTATAGCGGTTTCCGAGGGTGCTACCATGAGCACCTCGTATAAAGACTTCGGAGAAAGCCCCTTCTACGAGGTTGAGTGAACAAGGGCAAGAAGGGGATGCTCAGAGGCCCCACATGCATGCAACCGTAGCCGAAGAGCTGCGTGTTAGATGAAGGACTCTCTGGCGCTCGAACCAGGAGTGCACACCGCGCGTATAAGCAGTACTGAGACCGGGAACCTGGAGGATGTTATCCTCGCAATGGAGTCGCTGCCCGCATCGGACCGGCGCGTGTTAGTCGACGTATCCAGGTTTTTCGCCGAGGCTTACGAAGCTCGAATAAGGGAGAGTCAGGGTTGGGCGGGCTTACAGCGCCATCTGGCGGCGCTCATCCTTCGGGCGCGGGAGCTTGACCCGTCTGTGAGAGCCGGCGCAACCTTGGGTGATGCTCTCGTGGTCCTCAAGCGCCACGGTGAGCCGCTCGGTATCTCTGATGAGGTCCTTGAGATTGCCGTCGAGATGCCGGAGGAGTAGCTGCCCCTATCGGGGAGGGGTTTTCGGGCTCCGGCCTTTTTGGGCCCCTCTCGAGCGAAAACATCACCGATACATCACCGATTTTGCCCTATTTCCAAGAAACGTTCCTGATATGGCGGTGTGCAAGATATGCCGTTCGGCGGATGTGCCGGCCTTGGGCGCCAAGTACAGTAGTGTTGGGGTCGGGCGGATCCTCCTCCCCTATAAGACCTTTTCTCTGTGCTCTAGGTATGGTACCCCAGTCCTACGGGACTCCGGCCTTTCCGTTACCATGCCTGGCGGGGGAACCCGTCCGGGGGAGGAGGTGAGGGATGGTCCGCACAGTGATAATCGTGGTAGTGGTAATCGTGGTGGTGTTGCTCCTACTGCGGCTCCTCTAAGATCCCGGGCCGGGACTCTACGAGGCTCCGGCCTTTATACTGTCCTCGGCCGCGCTTTTTGGGCACCCCTCCTTGGCGCGGCCTTCGCTTTGCCTCACTCCTAAGCCTCAGGGTGCTTCTTATGTACAGATTAGCGTGGTGTGCATAAGAAACCTAACACCTATCAGAACAAGGCTGACTCGCCAGCGGTCCTAGGCCGTCTGGGACGGGGCCTAGTCAAAAATACTCAATTCTGACTATGCCTGGAGGCTCTCCAGTTAACACCCAGCCAACACCTCGCATCTACGATGGTCCCTACAACACCAGCGGGCTCTGCGAGTACCGAACAGCGCCGCGGCTGGTGAGTCCCGCCCTCTACGGAAGGAAGCGCCCCTTATGAGGCTATTCAGCTCTGAGAGAGAAGCGTCCACCGAAGTTCCTGGATACAGAGGCAACGCGCCCATCGTGAACAACCACCATATGATAGAAGAAGACGATCAGGAAGCCGCCATAGAAGCCTTCCTCGTG
>DATDKT010000274.1:0-22578 GCA_036519775.1 Rubrobacteraceae bacterium | reverse complement strand
GGAAGCACCCACGCCAACGAACATCTCCACGAAGTCAGATCCAGAGATGCTGAAGAACGGGACGCCCGCTTCGCCGGCCACGGCCCGCGCGAGCAGCGTCTTGCCGGTCCCGGGAGGACCCACCAGCAGGGCGCCCTTCGGTATCCTCGCGCCGAGACGCTGGAACTTCTGGGGTGACTCGAGGAACTCTTTGATTTCGGTGAGCTCCTGGACGGCCTCGTTTGCGCCGGCGACGTCTGCGAAGGTGACCTTGGGGGAGTCCTTGGTCATACGCTTGGCGCGGCTCTTGCCGAAGCTCATCACCCGGTTGCCGCTGCCCTGCATGCTGCTCATGAGGAAGAGGAAGAGCAGGACGAAGAGCAAAAGCGGGACGAACGAGGTCAGCAAGGTAAACCAGAGACCCTGGTTCTGGGGATCGGTGTAGTATGGGATTCCGGCTTCATCAAAGGTCGTGGCTATATCGTAGTAGTCGGGGTAGGGGTACTCGAACGGATCGCCTTCCCCTCCGCTCCCATCGTCCATAAGACCGGTGACGGTCTGGTCTTTATCCTTCACCAGTAGCCGGTTGCGGTCGTTCTCGTCCAGATCGGACACGAGAGCCCCGTCCTCCACCGCCTGCTGGAACTCCTGGGAGTTCAGCTCCGTGACGTTGCGGTTGCTGGCACTGACGAGGTTGAATACGACCGCCACGAAGATTATCAGGACGACGATGTAGAGAGCGCCGCCTCTTAAGAATCTACCCAACTGTTGCTACCTCTCCTGGAATATTAGTAAGAACAGCGAGATTATACTACCTGCCCCGCCAACTGAAGCGTTCGCTCTTACTTCAGGGGCTCTCTCCGCCGAAGATATCTTTTTTGAGAACGCAGATGTCGGGGAGGTTGCGGTAGGCGCCCGCGTAGTCCAGGCCGTAGCCTACGACGAACTCGTCCGGCACCTCGAAGCCCAGGTACTTAACATCGAGCTCTACCCTGCGGCGCGACGGCTTGGTGAGGAGGGCGCAGATCTCCAGAGACGCAGGCCCGCGAGCCAGAAGGGAGCGCCTGAGGTAAGAGAGCGTGAGGCCGGTGTCTATTATGTCCTCGACTATAAGGACGTGCCTGCCCGTAATGTCCTCTTCGAGGTCCTTAAGTATGCGGACGACACCGCTGCTCGAAGTCCCCGACCCGTAAGAGCTTATATCCATGAAGTCGATCTCGCACGGTAGGTCTATGCACCGCATGAGGTCCCCCATAACCACGACTGCTCCACGTAGAACGCCGACGAGCAGCAGCCTCTCCCCGGAGTAATCTCGGGTGATGCGCTCGCCCAACGCGTACACCTTCTCCTCTATTTGCTCTCCGGTTATGAGCACCTCGGCCACGTCGGGCATCATACTCGTCATCTTCACGGGGTTCTCTCCACCTCCAACCGCAGCGCCTTCCGTCCAACGCCCGCGTCTACTTTGAACTCCTCGCCCACCTCCCCGAGAAAGACCCAGGCTACCCTCCCCGAGGCATCTACCACCACCGGCGTTCTCTCCCGGAGGTCTTTTGGCACCTGCCGGTCCATCATCGCCCTCATCACCTTCTTCGTCCCCCCGAGGCCCAACGGACGAATAGTATCCCCCTCTCTTGCGAGGCGCACCCGGTACGGTCCTAGATCTGCGTCCAGGTACGCGACCTCCGGCCGGGCCGCGTCCCGAGGGTCGTACCCCCGCACCCCCCGCACGTCGACGAGCCAACCGTAGAAACTCTGTTGGCCGACCAGGAGCTCCCGCGCCTCAGGGAGCTGCCCTGCCTCGTACTCCCCCTTACGATAGAAGGCGAGCTCTTCACCATAGCGAACAGCGGCGACGACGTTCCCGGACAGGTGAATGGTCCGGGTGCCCTCCCTTCTGCGGGCCAGCTCCAAGACCGTTTCGACAGTGGTGGAGTCGAGGGAGACGCCGTACGGGATCAGGGTTGCATAGGCCCTCCGCACGGCTTGGCGTCTCAGGCCGAGCGGCCTCCGTTTGAGCTCGTCGAGCGGTACGACTACCTCTTCGCCCCTTCGGCGAACGAGCCCCGCTACGAGCCCCTCCAGTACCTCCAGGTCCTCGCGCAGTAGGGAAGCGTTGTGGGCTATGTTGCTGCCCGCTCCGGGATGCAGCTCCTCCAGCACCGGCAAGACCTCCATGCGCACCCGGTTGCGAGCGTACTTCGGGGTGAGGTTGGTTGGGTCGGTGCGGTAGGGTTGGTTCAGGTGCTCAAGGTAACGCAAGATGTCTCGGCGGCGGTGGTGGATCAGGGGCCGCACCACCCGTCCCCGTACCGGCGGTATGCCCGCGAGCCCCCGCAGTCCCGCCCCCCGCGCCAGGTTGAGCAAGACCGTCTCGGCCACATCGTCGGCCGTGTGCCCGGTGGCGATAGCCGAAAGCTCTCGCTCGTCGGCGAGCCGCTCCGCAAAACGGTACCGCTCCTCCCGGGCCTCCTCCTGGAGGTTCCCCTCTTCGAGCCGTGCCCGCCGCTCCTCGTAGACCAGGCTCAGCCCCTCGCACAGTTCCCGTACGAACTTCGCGTCCCTCAGAGACTCCTCGCCGCGCAGACCGTGATCCACGTGCAACACTACCGGGCGCGTCTCGAGCTCGACGAGCGCGCGCAGGAGCGCCACCGAGTCCGGGCCGCCGGAGACCATCACCAGCGGGCGTGAAAGGTCCATGCAGAAGCGCCGGGCGGTTCGCGCGGCGGCGGCGGTAAACTCAGTGAGTTCCATGAGGCTATTGTAAAAAACCATGGACGATCCGGTACGGTGTCGTTCCCTGGGTAAATCAGATCGCGAACGTAGTACTTGCACCGCTCTAATGTACTGAGCGAGCAACGCGCCCTAGTCTCCGGGACCGAGATCCCGCCCGTCGTCTCCGCCACCGCGGTCGATGTCGAGTCGGGCCTTTCCGGGCCGGCCTCCATCTCCGCGGCGGTCAACCTTTACGCTGGTAGCGTTCGTAGTCGCTATGGGCCCGGCATCCTCGACGACCGGTGGTTCCTCGAAGGCGACCGGCGGTTCCTCGAAGGCAACCGGTGGTTCCTCGAAGTAGGCCCCGCCTTCGAAGAGGAACGGGTCTCCGCAGAGAAACGGGTCCCCGAAGCAGACCGCACCTTCGAAGGGGAACGGGTCTCCGAAGAGAGAGGGGTCCTCGAAGAGAGGCGGCTCCGCAGGGATGATCGGCTCCGCGGGGATGATCGGCTGCGCCGGCACGAGCGACTCGGCTGGAGCGGGCGGCAGCGCCAGGAAGACCGGCTCCATGGGGGCTACCGGCTGTATGGCCTGCTGGTTGGCGGCGCCGAGATCGAGGGTCGGCGGGATCTGCCCCGCGCCACCGACAGCCTCGAAGCCCGCAACGGACCCGAGGGGATCGAGCTCGACCTCCGACGCTCCACCGTCCTCCTCGTCGCCGAAGCCTTCTTCGTCTTCCTCCGAGCCGGTCTCGCTATCCGAGCCCCGGGCGGTATCCGCTCGCTCGGCACCGGAATCCTCGTCCGTAGCGGCCTCTTCATTCGTATTGACCTCTTCGTCCTGGGCGGCCTCCTCGCCGCCCTCATCGGAGCTATCCACGTCGGCCGTCTCAGACGATTCGGAGCCGGGTTGCTCCCCCGATCCGATGAGGTTCTGGCAAGCCCAGGGAAGGAGCAAGACGAGTAAGAGCAACACGACGAGGGCCGCTAAGACCCTCCTGGTCACGTATATGCCCCGTCCGGGCCCCGGGCCTCCCTGCATTGATTATCTTCCTCCCTACCCCCCTCCTTCGGTTTGGTAGGTCGAACTCTTGTTTTTTAGACCAACCGCGCCTTCGTGGCCGCCGTGGCTGTCTTGAGCCCGCAAATATACCGAACGTCTCGTCCACAGGCAACGGGTTGCTGGAAAGCCCACGCCGGCGCTTCCGTGCGAGCACCACTCTTCCTCCGCCATCCCGTCGAGGTATTCTCGAAACCTTCGCCTCGGCCGACTCGGAGCACCGCGTGGCGCTTTTAGCAGATTCTTAACGCGCGGTTCGCGGGTTTGTAACCTGCGCCGGTGAGCGATCTCCTACCATGTGTGAGCGCGGTAGGGTCGCCCCCTCCTAAGCTTCTACGGTCGGCAACCCTCCGCGCGCTCGTTCGTCGAGCCCTCTCAGGCGTTGTCGTACTGGATATCTCGACACTATCTTCTCCCGCTAAGGTACGATTATATCCACCCCGAGCCCGAAGCCTCCAAACCTCCGAAAAGTAGTTCCGGTGTTTGTGGTGGAGCGCGTCTGTCCGCAGTTGCGCGGCAAAGACAAAGGCCCTAGCGAAAGCCGGGGCCGGTAGTAGCGGGGGCAGGATTTGAACCTGCGACCTTCGGGTTATGAGCCCGACGAGCTACCTGACTGCTCCACCCCGCGGCGTGCGAAAGAGTGTAGCATGGCTCAAGGGTTTGTAAAGTGCTGCGACCCCGTGCTACCGTGACACGGGCATGGTGACGCTTCTGACCATCCCAGTGCTCGTGAGCGCCCTCGTCGCCCTCGTGACGGGCATCTCCGCCCTTCGGGCAGGTTTGAGGCTGCGCCGCACCCGCGCCGCCCTGAGATCCCACCTCTACTCGGAGATCGACCGACTCGCTCACCGCGCCACCGAGCTCGAAAAGAGCCTCGCCGCCCTCGACGCCCGCGCGCAGGCACTCCCGGCACTAGTCTCCGAACTCCAGCAGAACCTCGCCGTCCTCCGTGTCCTCACGAACGCCCTCGGAACCTCCCTCCTTCAGGCCCAGCGGATACTCTCCTTCCTCGGCCCCAGATCCTACCTCGCCCGAGTTCTTGAGACCGGCGCCGGGAGAAGCGACAGTCGGGTTAGTCACGAAGGCGAGGACGGAACTCCCGAACCTTGACGCAACCTCGATGAGAGAATTTATCGGTGTCCGCAGCCCGGAGCGTCCGTATACTTATCTTGTGAGAGAAGCGGAAGAGCACGTAAGGATACAGGCCCCGGAGGCCCTCGAGGATTCTGGCGAAGAGTGCGAACTGTGCGGAGCGGAGATGTTCGGCCTGCACTGCAAGCTCATCTGCCCCAACTGCGGCTACCGCCGCGACTGCTCCGATCCGTAGATGCTGGTAGCTTTCTAAACGTTCAGTTCTTAGGAGAGCACGGAGAGCGCCCTCTTACACCAGCCCCGGACCTCGGCGTTTACGGATATCTCGTCCCAGTCCTCGGGGCCGTACCAGCCGAGCTTGTCTTCGTTGAAGTCTTCCTCGATCCCGGTCGGACCTTTCGGCTTTGCAAAGTAGATCAAGTCTATATGCTGGTGCCCCGGCCCTATGTTCTCTAACTGAACACCGGCAGGGCGGTGGAGCTGGACAGGGTCTTCAACGTCCTCGCGCCTCTCCCCCACCAACTCGACCTCCAAGCCGGTCTCCTCGAAGACCTCACGCACGGCCGCGTCGTCGGGCAGTTCACCTTGTTCTATATGGCCACCCGGTGGTAACCACATGCTGAGCTTGCGGTGGAAGTGCAGGAGCACGTTCCCCTCCCACACCACGAAGACCGCGACCGTGAAGTGCCGACCTGCTTGCTCGCCGCTCACGGGGTTCAGGGTACACCAGGCCATCCGTTGGTACGGCATTACAGAACACGATCTTATTGCGAGTAGGATCTACAAAAGTATGTCCGTGATGTAGAGGAGCTCGGATGCCGCGCATACTCGAGTAGCCTTTCAGGCGCTACGATGAGACGCCTGATAAGGAGTTTTACAGCGTGCTCCGGCTGGTCACCCACGGCAACGCTTATAAGTACAAAGCAGCCTGAGCTTAGGTTCCGTGCTCTGCTGACCGGGGAAGATACTGAGTTGGAGTTGACGAGGTTCTAAACCATTTGACTAATACTCTACGTTCAGATCCTTGTCTCCGGGATGGTGCTTGCCGCTAATACCTGAGAAGAGCCAAGCCGCTCCTTATTCACGAGTAGCCTGGAAGGCTAGTATTCTTGGAGACTCAACAAGCAAGGGGCTCTAAGGCATAGGAAGAACCAGGTGCAGACGGTACGACTAATCAATTAGACAGATACAGCGAGGATCTTGGTGCGTTCGAGACAGATACAGTGAGACAGTGAGGATCTTAGTGCGTTCGTTACACAACATGAACCGCAACACGCGACAGTGAGCCTTAACAGTAACCGTACCAGTAGCAAAGAAACCAGTCTACGCATTCGGAACAAGCCAAGATCGCTGGTAATAACATAGTCTCACCCACTTTATTCGCCTCCTAAGAGTCGCCACGACTACCCCAGCGCGCAAGGAGGGCCAAGGCGTAAAAGCCCTGGCCCCTAACGTTGCAGATCAGCTTCGGCATAAGGAGTGCGTCCTGCCTACATTAGGCCCGGAGGACCCGGCGGACCAAGACCCCGCCTGCCACAAGCCCTGCGCCCAAGCCCAGCGTGAGCAGCGAAACCATCTCTAGCCGCTAGCGGACGCGGCCTGGTTGACCTCACTCGTGCACTCGGTCGTGTTCGTGGGGCTCACGTCGATCGTGGAGCCAACCTCCTCGAACTCGAAGTCATCGGCCTCGGAGCCGTACTGGATGAGGTCGATCGTGTTCTGGGCGTTGCCGGTGTTGCCAACACCCTGTATCCCGACGCACTGATTGCTGTTATCGCCGCTGCCGGTTACCTCAAAGGACTGATCGAGGTCGCCGCTCTCGCCCTCCTGCTCGCCCTCCTGGGTTACCTGGGCTATGGCCGGGATGGCGGCCAGGGCCAGCATCGCCAAAAGCGCTGCCAATAGCATCAACTTCTTCATCTTTTCTTACCTCCGTCTGTGGAAGTTAACGAACCTACACATATATGATCGCACCCCAACCCGCAAGCACCATCCTCCAAAAGGATGATTTTGGCCGACCAAAAGGATGATTCTCGCGCTCTCTCTTTCGAGCGGGATGCTTGGGTCGAGCTGTGTTGAGCACTCCCACCGGTCCTATTTTCCCGGGAGCCGGGTTTCGTTTGTCCGCCGCTCCCCAATCGGCAGCAAAAACGGAGCCAAGTTTACGTTGATATCGGCGGGCGTGTAAACCTGTCTCGCAAGGGCCGGGGCTGCTACCTCCCGGCATCTCTTTGGTGCTGCTTACCGGTTGGTACTTGATCGACGGCCGAAGAGCTTACCCCTGCCCCTCTGCCCAAGCTTCTCCGTCAAGCCTGATTTCTGAGCCTTGTCTATGGCTTTGTCTAAAAAGCCGGGGCTTTTCCGCCCCTGCGCTTCTCCTGAGCCTTGTCGATGATCTTATCCAAGGGACTCTGTTTCTTCGGTGCCAAGGTATCTTCCTTCCGCGTTTGCGGCAGTTTGCCTGTATACAATACTGTATCACTTATTTCATTTGCCGGGCTAACCAGCATAAAGACCTTACGCTAGAGAGTTAGGGAGCAGTTGCCCTTATTCATCGAGCTGCCGAGAGTAACCTTTTCCGGAACTTTGCAGGGCATGCTGCGTAATAGAGGGTTGGGGTCCTCGACGGGCTCTGGCCTCGCGTGTGGCTGTCACCGGAGAGGTATAGTGGGTTCGCCCTGGCGCATGTCTTTTGAGGGGAAGGTGGAGGAGTGGATGTAGAGCTTCAACAAAGACTAGTGAGAGCTAGGCGAGATCGTGTGCCGCCACTTTCTAAAGCGCATCAGCAAGTAAAGGAGCTGAATGAGAGTTAGGGCAATGAAGGTGGCAGTATGGACGATGGGCACCCTCTTCCTGGCAGCCACGATCATAAGCTGTGGCGGGGAGCAGGCGTGTACCCCCACAGGAAAGGGTGATGAGGAGGCCTCCTCTACCCCAGCAGGAGAAGAGAGCCTGGTTCCGCTGGCGCTGATTCAGCGTGGGGGCGGGGGAGGCGGAGGCCGTGGTGGTGGCGGGGGCAGTAGAAGCGGCGGAGGGGGCTCGAAGGCAAACAACTCAACGCCTAGGGTTGGTGAGTCGGCACCGAAGGCTAGTGCTGCGGCCAACGTCTCCAAGCCCCCCTCCAGGGCCCAGTCGAGCTATAAGGGCCACCCCTACAGCTCACGCTATCACTCAAGCAACGTCTGGATGTGGTTCTTCTTCGCTATGTACATAGCCGAAGATGATGATCCCGATGAGGAGGAGTTCGAGGGTTGGCTGGAGGATCAGGATGAGGATGACCTCACGGCGGCTGAGCAACAGTACACCGAAGAGGTGGAGGGCTGTTGAGAGAGCTAATAGAGGACGAGAGCAAGCTACTTAGGTAGAGGCTAGCGCCTAGAGCTAGGGTGCTTCTGTTGCCCCTATTCACCGAACTGCCGCGAGGGTTTAGCCCGGTCCTCTTTCCTCAGTATTCCCGAACGTGATCGCCCCTGCTTTGTTGGCTCTGCTGACCGGGGAAGCCACCGAGTTGGAGTTGACGAGGTTCTAAACGGTTATTAAGGTTCGACGCTCAAAGCCTTCTTCACCGATGTGCCGAGAAGACCAGCCTTCTCGGAGTGGCGGCTAGGGTAGAACCCTCCTGAACAACCCCGGGTAGTCCAGCACCAGGCCGTCGCCGTCCACCAGCAGGTCGGCGGTGAACCCACCATCGAGGCTCAGGAACCTGTAGAGCCCGCCCCGGTCACCCTTCTCAAGGCAGGTGTACCGCTGTGGTTCTGGCCAAGCCTGCAACTCGGTACCCTCGATGTAGGCGACTGACACCTCGGCGGATTCCACAGGCGCGAGACCGAGTCTCCGGATCGGGAGAGTGTTCGTGAACGGGGTGACGGAGATGTCGACGTCCGTGCAACCCTCCAGGTGTGGCACGGACCGCCCGTCGGGCGTCGTCCAGTTGCCCTCGCCGTTGGAGAGCACGTGGACCCCCGGCGACTCGCCCGGGACACCTATGCGCATAGCCCGCACCTGCCAGCCGACGTCGCAGCGCACCTCGTAAGCGAGGCGAAACGGGCGTCCTTCCGTTACGCCAATGACCATGCCATCGGCGACGATGCCATCCTCGCCTACCATCAGACACAAATGCCCCAAACCCGGACCGTCCCACGCCCACCACATGACATCGCGTCTCACGCGCCGCCTCCTACCTCTCGCTACCGATGCTCGTACCCGAGTCTACCGGCCCTCCGCAGTGTACCCACCCCCAGACCGCACACCCGGCCGACAGGATCGCGGCTCTTTCTAGCCCTATTCACCGGGCTGCCGAGAGCGGTTATTCTCGGAAGCTCCTATACTGCCTAGTGTATCGTTATGCGTTAGGACCAGGGCTAAGCGCTGCTTCGCGCCCCTATAGGGCCGGTCCCTTATACAACTTGCTACACGATTAGATATGCCACACGATTGGATGGTTATGCAGCACGAGGATAAGCTTACCACCCGGCGGTCTTCTCGAGTCCCGCGGTTTCGTCCGAGTGTAGAATGGAGCAGGTGAGCATCTACGACCTGGGCTTTACGAAGAGGGACGAGGGTTGGATCGTCGCCCCCCAACTGCTCGCAGAGGACGGTTGAGGCTCCCTTGTCCTACGGAGAGAAGTTCGAAGAGGCGCTATTATACGCGGCTCGGCTGCACCGCGACCAGACTCGCAAAGGCACCGATACCCCCTACGTCACTCACCTCCTCGCCGTGGCATCCATCGTCGGCGAGAACGGCGGCACGGAGGACGAAACGGTCGCCGCCCTCTTGCACGATGCCCCGGAGGACCGGGGCGGCAAAGAGAGGTTACAAGACATCCGGGAACGATTCGGAGATGAGGTAGCGGAGATTGTCGCCGGCTGTACGGACACATACGAGGATCCCAAGCCCGAGTGGCGACCACGCAAGGAGGCCTACGTGTCTCACGTCGCCACGGCTCCGGCCTCCGTGCGGCTCGTCTCCGCGGCGGACAAGCTGCACAATGCCCGCTCCATCCTCGCGGACCTTCGCTCCCTGGGTGACGAGCTGTGGAACCGTTTCACCGGCGGAAAGGAGGGTACGCTCTGGTACTATCGGGCCCTCGTCGACGCCTACACCGGAGCCGGCGCGAACCCCGTCGTCGAGGAGCTAGATTGGGTGGTGCGGGAGATAGGAGCCCTCGCGCAGCGCGCCGAAGTGAGGGAAGGCCGGCCAATGTGAGCCGGGGCCGGAATTCGCTCACGATTCAGCGACATTCTTAAAGTAAAGGAGATGCGCCGTGCCGCTGCGTTTGCCGAACAGGTGGATCTGGGATTTCTGGCTGGCCCGCGATGGCGAGGACTACCACGTCTTCTACCTGCAGGCACCTCGCTCTCTGGGCGACCCGGAGCTCAGGCACTTCAACGCTTCCATAGGACACGCCGTCTCCCGAGACCTGCGGGAGTGGTGCCCTCTGCCGGACGCTCTACGCCCCGGTCCGCCGGGCGCCTGGGACGACCACGCCGTCTGGACCGGATGCGTGATCCGGTACGACGGCCTCTGGTACATGTTTTACACCGGCGTACACACCAGCGAAGACGATTTGATCGAGCAACGTGTGGGCCTCGCGACCTCGACCGACCTGGAGAACTGGCGCAAGTACCCGGACAACCCGCTCATCGAGACCGACCCACGCTACTACAGCCGGCGCGACCTCGGTACTCTGGGACCCGAGCGGGTGTGGCGCGACCCGTGGGTCTTCCGGCACCCTAAAACGGGAGACTTCCACGCCCTCATAACGGCCAGCGTCGCCGAAGGCCCCGCCGATGGCCGCGGCGTGGTAGCCCACGCGCGCTCGGACGACCTCGTAAGCTGGGAGGCCCTGCCGCCGCTCACGGAGCCGGGTGATTTCTACGCCCTAGAGGTACCCCAACTCACGGAGATAGGGGACCGTTACTACCTTTTGTTCTCGACCTGGGCGGAGGCTCACTCCGCCGCGCGGCGCGAAGGGACGGGCATGGACCCCGTGGGCGGGACGCACTACCTGGTCGCGGAAGACCCTTTGGGCCCCTTCCGCTTCTCCACCCACGAGTTCCTCGTCGGTGACCCGTCGGGGTCGCTCTACAGCGGCAAGCTGGTAGAAGGACCGGATGGTCACCCGTGCTTCCTGGCCTGGCGCAACTTCGCGCCCGACGGCTCCTTCGTCGGCGAGTTAGACGACCCGCTCCCGATCAGCGTCGGCGGCGAGGGTAACCTCCACGTGGAGAGGATTTGAGCGAGCTACGCCTCGCGTAGCAACCCGCCTCGCGTAGCAACCTACCTTACTTGACCACTGCCCCATCGTCGCGCAGTATCTCGACAGCGTCCGGGTCGGTGTGGAAGACGCGCACCCGCGCACTGGAGGCCGCGAGCAGCACGCCCAGGATGCCGCCTCTTATATCTTGCGGCCTCGCGGGCTCGACCCAACCGACCTCGGCGTTAGAGAGGTCCGCGTCGGTCGTGACGAAGCGTTGCAAGAAGAGGCTCAAAGGCACGCGCAGCGCGAAGGAGAGGATCACGCCGCCCAGGATCAGGAGATACAACAGGTTCCCGCCGAGGTAGAACCCGACCCCCACGGCCCCGAGGAAGAAGACGGCGGCGAGCAGGTTCGCCGCAACTATCGTGGTGCCGCAGTTGCGATGGATGGCAAGCTTTTTCTCCCCGGCCCTCAAGCGCCTCAAGGCCTCGCGGGCGGCGTTATCCACCTCCTCCGTGGAGCGCACGCCCTGCACGAAGAAGCCGTCGTCGGTCGAGAAGCCGTTGAATTTGCGGCCCGGCTCCCTCTCCATCATCACCCCGATGGTCGCGTGCTCCAGGGCATGGTTGCGACGCAGGATCTTGTTCCCGAACATGCTCTTGAGCTGCCGCGGATACACGAACAAACTCCCAACTGCCTGCAAAGAATACAGAATCGGGAGCAAAAACAGGAGAACAACGAACATAAACGCCACAAACAACACTAACAAAAACGCCACTTCTCATCACCTTTGCACGGAGGATCTTGTATACCCTTAATTATACCGCCGCCCCGTCTTCGATACCGCCGCCCCCTCTCCGGGAGGCTAACTTCCTCACCGCTGCCAACTAAACGGCAGATCCACCTCTCCGGGCTCGCGTAGCTCATGCAGCAACCCGAGCACGGCGAGCACTACCTCCCGATGCTTATCTCTCTCCTCGGGCTCCCCCACGGGGAAGTTGTACGGGAACGGCACGAAGGCGACCCGCGGCGCCGCGACATCCCTCTGCATGGCGAGCGTGACCGTCGACACTCCTTCCTCTTCGATAGCCCTGCTTACCAGCCCCACGGACCAGTGGCACAAGGGTCACGAGGGCGTAAGCAGCACTATGTCTACGCTGTCTTCGGCGAGCCTGCCCGCCACTCCGGGGGCGGTACGCTCGGCGAGCGGGCCGGTGTCGTGTATGGCCCCCATGAAGGAGAAATGGCGGTGATTTAGCTCCCCCACAGCCCCTTCGGCCACGAGCCTCCGAAGCGTCCACAAGGGGAAGACTGAGTCGAGGTCGGTGCCATGGTCGGGGACATAGTAGGCGTGGGTCCAGGTGAGAGCGTAGGTATCACCGGGGATCTCGCGGTAAGAGCAGTCCCCCAGCGGGTCGTCTATGTCGAAGCGGTCCTGCTCCGGCAGGTGCACCCCACCGGTGGTGACGAGCGCCAAACGGCTCTCGCAGAGCGGTTTTCTCGGGCGGGCGAAGGGGAGCCCAGTCAAGTTGACCTCGATTTAACGATGAGGGTTATGGCGGTCAAACGTTGAAGCGCACTAGCATGGTATCTCCGTCCTCGACGACGTAGTCGCGGCCTTCGAGGCGTGCCTTCGCCTCCTCTCGGGCCTTGGCCCAGGAGCCGGCGGCGACGAGGTCTTCCCAGTCGCTGACCTCCGCGGCGATAAAGCCGCGCTCCATATCCGAGTGTATACGCCCCGCGGCCCTGCGCGCCGTCGAGCCTTTGCGTACGGTCCATGCTCGGCTCTCCTTCTCGCTGGCGGTGAAGAACGTGATGAGCCCCAGGAGCCGGTACGCTGCCCGGACGAACCCCTCGAAGCCGGTGGATTCGACGCCGAGCATCACCAGGTACTCTCGCGCCTCTTCCTCGGGCAGCTCCGCGACCTCGGCCTCCAGCTTCGCCGAGAGCCTGACGGACTCGGCACCCTCGCGGGCGGCGAGCTTCTCTACCTCGGCGCTGTAGCGGTTGCCGAAAGCGGCGGACTCCTCATCCACGTTCGCTACGTAGAGGGTGGGCTTCGCCGTGATCAAGGTCCCAAGAACCTCCGCCAGCGACTCCGAAGGCGGGTACGTCCGTGCCGGAGCACCCTCGGAGAGGTGACACGCAAGCTTCTCCAGCTCCACGGTCTCGGTCTTAAGCTTCGCCTCCCCGCTCTTGGCGGCACGGCTCACGCGCTCCAGGCGCCGCTCGACGGTCGAGAGGTCCGCGAGCAGCAGCTCGGTGTTTATGGTCTCCACGTCACCCACGGGTTCCACGCCGCCGTGGAGGTGTACCACGTTCTCGTCCTCGAAGCACCGGACGACGTGCGCGACCGCCTCGCACTCACGGATGTTGCCGAGGAACTGGTTCCCCAGCCCCTCCCCTCTGCTCGCCCCCCGCACGAGCCCCGCGATGTCCACGAAGCCCATCGTCGCCGGCACGACCCGCTTGCTCCGCATGACCTCCGCTAGCGCCCCCAACCGCTCGTCCGGCACCGCCGCGACCCCGAGGTTCGGATCTATCGTGGTAAACGGGTAGTTCTGGGCCTCGGCCCCCGCTCGCGTGAGACTGTTGAACACCGTGGACTTGCCGACGTTGGGCAGCCCGACTATACCTACCTTCATACCGCTATTGTATCAAGTTGTAGCAAGTTGGAGGAGGCGAGCGTACCATAAAACCTCCGGGCGGTGCGCTGCGTATGTAGAGGCGTGCGAGTACAGAGTAGAGTTCAGAGTAGCTTTGAGAGGTGAGTACGGCTTGAGAATGGGCATTCTGGCGGACCCGCATCTCAGTCCCGCCGGCACACGTCTCGCCTCCGTGCTCGGTTTTCCATCCGTACCCACCGAGTTCGCGATGTACAACGCTATGGTGCGCTACCGGAGGGCGCTCAAGAGGTGCGTCCGGGAGGGTGCCGACGGGTTGGCGCTGCTCGGGGACCTTTCGTGGTCCGGCGACGCGGAGTCGCTCGGGGCGGGGTTGAG
Source organism: Rubrobacteraceae bacterium (assembly GCA_036519775.1). Taxonomy (GTDB): domain Bacteria; phylum Actinomycetota; class Rubrobacteria; order Rubrobacterales; family Rubrobacteraceae; genus Rubrobacter_F. The sequence continues at coordinate 8,531 of DATDKT010000274.1, read as the reverse complement.
GCTGGCGGCGAGGAGTGCTTTCGGGCGGGCGGTGTGGACCGTGTCGGGCAACCACGACTGCGTCGAGCGGGTGGACGCTTTGGCGAGGGCGGTGCGACGGCTCGGGGCAGAGAACGTCCGGCTCGCCACGCCCTCCGGTGAGGTGTTCGGCGCCGGTGGGCTGCGGGTCGCCGGTCTTTGCGTCAGTAGCGAGAACTACGGTTACACTGCCTTCCTGAACGAGAAGCCAGACGTCTCCGGGTGGAGGGATGAGCCCGTGGTGTTGCTGAGTCACTATCCCATGATCTCTTTCCGCGAGAGGGCCGAGAGGGAGGGCCTCTACTACGGCGACAACGACCTGGAGAACCTCGACGAGGTCCAGCGGCCGCTGCTCGAAAGGGAGGCGCCGACCGTCGTGGTCAACGGGCACATACACAGGCGTTACGCCTGCACGGAGGAGAAGGCGCTCCAGGTCTCGTGCGCGGCGCTCTACGAACCGCCGTACGAGATCACGCTCCTCGACCTCGAAGCCGAGGGAGGCAGGCTCTCCGTTCGCGTGGAGCGCATACCGGTCGCACCGTCGTCGGACGACGAAGCTCGACTCTCGATCCTATCACCCGCGCGGCAGCGATGGATCTTCGATGAAGGAGCGTGGTACTCGGTGGAAGCAGCGGAGCCGCGAAAGGAGACGAAGCGGTAAGGGACGGACCGCCGGACGTCGATCCCTTACCCTCAGATCTGCCGCGAAAGCTAGCTCGTACGGTAGAATCGCTCTCGTAGCAGTTAGCAAGCAGTTAGCGATTTCATTCAGAAGAGGCGAGGCATTGGACCGGCAGCTACAGATACAGATACTTTTAGACCACTACCAGAGGCCGCGCCACCGGGGGGCTTTAGAGGAGGCGGACGTGGAGATGCCCGGTGGCAACCCGGGCTGCGGCGACGTGGTGATGGTCTATCTCAAGGGTGCGGAGGACCACGAGCACATAGCCGGCGTCTCCTACGAGGGTGAAGGCTGCACCATCAGCATGGCGTCGTCGAGCATGCTGCTAGAGCAGGTCGTCGAGGGGGATCTCACGATGGACGAGGTCCTGGCGATGGACTACAACGAGATGATCGAGCAGCTCGGGCGCCAGATCGTGGCGAGCCGCCCCAAGTGCGCCACCCTGGGCCTCGGCACCCTCAAAGCCGCCATCCGCCGCTACCAGCAGGACAAACGCCTGGCCGAGGCCGGCGTCTCCCGCCCCCAGGCGCCGACTCCCAAAGAGGGAGGTCTGGTCTTCGGCGAGGGCGCGACCGAAGCGGCACAGATTGACACCCCCAAAGGATCCAGGCCGCTCGACGGTCTGGCGGACGGTCTCCGTGGCAGGTAGGAGCAGGGGTTGCGGATAGCCACGCCGGATCACACCAACTGGCGGGTAAGAGACCTCGAAGCCTCGCTAAGCTTCTACCGGGACGCTCTGGGGTTGGAACCGTTCGGCCTCGAAGAGTACCGACGCGGCGAGCGCCCCCTCGTCTCCCTGCGGGTCACGCAAGACTTCATCCTGCACCTGACCCCAGACCCCGAGTTCAAGCGCGGACCTACCGGGGGCTACGACCACCTGGCGCTCGTGGTAGAGGATGCGAAACCAGACGATGTGGCAAAGCGTCTGCAAAGAATAGGCATCGAAGTCGAGGAACAGTTCGAGAGCATAACTGGGGCCCGCGGAGAGGGTCCCGCCCTCTACGTCAGGGACCCCGACGGCTACCGTATAGAACTAAAGTTCTATTAGCTTTCGGTCAGCTTTCAGTCGAGGCAACTGAAGAGGCGGATGTGGCTATCCTCTCCTCGCCCAGAGGCGACCTCAATATCCTCGTCCGCCACCAGTTCCTCCAGTTGCCGGTGCAACGAAGTGTCCCTGAGGAACCCCGGGACGACCAGCCGATAATGCCGATTTACCCTGGCAGCCACACCCTCGACGAGCCGGCCTCCGCACGTGCAGTACCTGTAATCCCCATCGGTGTGCAAGAAGAGTAGGATCTCACCGTCGTACACCCCCGAGCAGTCCGGGCACCGCCACACGAAGACCGCCGTTTCTTCCTTGAGCATACAGCACCCCACTTTGTGTTTCGTCTAACAAAGTAGTCTACACTCGGACGCTTCCCGCCAGAAGAGCGATTGTGTTAAGGAAGGTTAAGAAAAGTTAGGGGCGGCTCGTGCGGTGGTCATTGGCTGGGCGTCTTTGGCTGGGAGACGCCGATGATGGTAAAGTTTAGCGGTAGCGGGAAGGTGGAGCGGAAGAGCAGCGGGGGTACGAGGCAGTGATCCGGGTTGCCATAGTGGACGATCAGCCCCTCTTCACCGACGGGCTGGGGCGGATCGTGGGGGCGCAGCCGGAGATGGAGGTCATCGGCACGGCGCACGACGGGGAGAGCGGCGTGGCGATGTGCCAGGAGCTCAGACCGGACGTGGTCCTCATGGACATAAACATGCCCGTCATGGACGGGGTCACGGCGACGGGCAGGCTCCGGGAGCTCCTCCCCGACGCTAAGGTCCTCATCCTCACCGTCAACTCCGACGACGTGCACGTCTTCAGGGGCATAAAGGCCGGCGCCACCGGCTATCTCCTCAAGGACTGCACCCCAGAGGACCTCTCCCGCGCTATAGAGACCGTCTACGCTGGGGACACCATCATGTCCCCCGAGATCGCCCGCAAGATGCTCCTGGCCTTCGAGGAGGCCGAAGAGGAGCCCTCCGCCCCCACCCTCACCGAACGAGAGCTCGAGATCATAACCGCCCTGGCCAGAGGCCAGAGCAACAAGCAGATAGCCCGCGGCCTGTCCATCTCAGAGAAGACCGTAAGAAATCACGTCTCAAACATCTACAAAAAGCTCCATGTCTACGACCGCACCCAGGCGGTCCTCTACGCCATAAGGGAGGGCCTAATAGACGCCGAGGGCATCGAGGGAAGGTAGAGTTCGCTGGAGAACGCACCTCTAGCGCCTGAACGTACTTCTAAACCGAAGCAAAGCGCAACAGGCCGTGCCGGCCGTGCCCCCATATAGGGTATCTGCCACAACTACACGAGCCAATCACGGTACGCTAAACGCAATTTCTAAAGCCGCTTACCACACTTCAACTCAAACGTAACGACAGAGCTGAGGAAGTCGGCATAGAAAAAGAAACCCTACTCGTATAACTCACGCCAGCTATGCGGTCTCATACCACAGAAGCCGGAACTATTAGACACGTCGGGGGTGGCACCGGTGTTGACGCTGCCCTTATCTTAATCTCGCCCTCAGCGTTAGCGAATCCGTCCAGGCATAGGTTGCCGGTGCTTTCGAAATCACCGTCTTCCTCGGATTATTACCGCTCCTTTGAAGCAAGCTGTGTTGGGCTGCGTAGAAAAGTTGCCATTCTTTACCACCAGAACCCCTCTTTTCGGGGGTCGGACCGAAACTCGCGTCGGTATTTTTGACTACTATCAAGTCTATGTAGCTCCACTGGTAAGTCTCACCCCGGGCGAGCGAGTCGGCGAGCCGGTCGAGGAGCTCGCCTTCGGTAACTTTTACTTGCGCTCGATGAACTCTATACGGTAACCATCAGGGTCACGGACAAAGAATATGCGGGTGCCGCTGCTCATGGCGTGCGGCTTGCTCTCGAAGTCGACGCCACCGGCCTCTTCGAGCTCCCCGGCCAAAGCGTCCAGGTCCTCGACGGCGAAGGCCACGTGACTGTAGCCCTCGCCCAAGGGGTAGGGCTCTTCGCGGTCGTGATTGAGGGTGAGCTCTAACCGCGGCTCGGAGTCGCCGGGAACGGCAAGAAAAGCATTGGTGGCGTCGTCGCCGACGGGGCTCTTGCGGGCGAGCTCGAGGCCGAGCTTGTTGGTGTAAAAGTCGAGGCTCCTGTCGAGGTCCAGAACCCGGTAGCAGGTGTGAACGTAGTGCATGGGCGCTCCTTTCTAGCCGCCGATTTTCAGTGGTCGGATCTTGCTTGCCACTGGACGCTCATTCTAACAGCTGGCGTCTCTACTTCCGTGCTGAAGGCCGCGTGCCGATAGCTGCTATGCTCTTTTCGTGGAGATGGAGAACGTCACGCGGGGGTTGCCAGAGGGGCCGGCCAGGCGGGCGGCCGGGATCGCCCGGGTCGGGGCACGCTACGGGTTTGGCTATCTCTTTGGCCGCAGGTTCCTATTGGGACGCCGCAGGCGGGACGTGGGCAGGGTCGGGACGCGGCTCCGGCGGGCCCTGGAGGATCTGGGACAAACGTTCGTGGAGCTGGGGCACGTGCTCTCGGCCCGCGGCGACGTTCTACCGCCGGACGTGGTGGCTGAGCTCACGCGAGCAGCGGCACCGGTATCGCCGGTACCCTTCGCGGAGGTGCGGGCGCTGGTGGAGAGGGAGCTCGGCAATACCCTGGAGCGGCTGTTCCTGGAGTTCGGGGAAGCGCCGGCGCGGGTCGGGGTGCTCACACAGGCGCACCGGGCGGTGCTGCCGGGGGGACGTCCGGCGCTCGTGGTGGTGAACCGGCCGGGGGTGCGTCGGGACCTCCTGGCGATGCGGCCCGTCGCGGACGTGGTGCGCCGGAGGGCGGGTCGCCGAAACGGAGAGGCGCTGCCGCTGGACCCTGTGGCGGCGGTCGGGGAGTTCGCCGCACACGTCACCCATCGCAGAGACATGTTCTCCGCAGCCCGGACCGCCAGGCGCTTGAGGGAGCTGGAGGATTTCTCTTTGCGAGTCCCCGATGCCTACCGCGGCTACTCGACCGGGAGCTGCACGACTTTCGAGGCGCCCTTCGAAGCGAGGCAACTCGGGGCGAAGGGGTACCGGGAGGCGTCAGGGGCGCTGGTGCGGCTGGCGGTTCTGGAGGGGGTCTTCTTCGCCGACCTCGCACCGGAGCGGTTCGTGCTGGGGGATGGGAAGATCTGGTTAGCAGATCCTACGGAGGCGTTCGCTCTCGACGAGGAGAGGCTCAGGGGAGTAGCCGAGGTTCTGGCCGCGGTGAGGCGTGGGGACGTAGATGGCGTGGCGCGAGCCCTGCCACTCACCGGGTGCCAGGTCCCCCGCGACACCCGCGTGCTGGAGCGCGAATTGCGCGACACCCTGGGTTCTTTAGGCGGTCCGCTGTGGAGGGAGCATTCCCTGGCAGAGACCCGGGTTCGCAGCCTCGAAGCCGTCCGGCGGGGAGGCGTCGTGCTACCTGGAGAGATCGCCCAGATGCTCCGGTCCCTGGTCGAAGCCGAGGCTTTGGGAAGGATCGGGGGGTGCGGCGATTGGAACGCGACCGAGTCCGTGGCGGGGGCTGCCGGAGAGCTGGTTTCGCGATTTCGGGACCCGCGCTACGTGGCGGCGCGGGCCGCGAGGAGGCTTGCGCAGGGCGACACCTACACCGAGTACCCGCGCCAAATCCACAACCTCCTGAACGAGCTGAGGGATGGCGAGATCGAGGTGGTCTTCAGGCACCGGGGGCTGGACGAGTTGATCTCCAAAGTAGACATCCTCGCCAACCGGCTCGTCTTTGCCCTCCTCATAGCCGCCCTTATACTAGGGTCGTCGCTCCTGGGCATCTTCGGCGAGAGTGGCGTGCGCCTCCTGGGGGTGAGCATCTTCGCGCTCGTGGGCTTCTTCATCGCCGCCCTCCTCGGTCTCCTGCTGCTCATCGGCATCGTCCGATCCGGGAGGCTGTAGCGGTCAGAGTTTTGCCACCGGCGGCGTGCGGGCTTTTCCGCTAAACTCGGTGCTCGTCGAGTTCGGCAGAAGGAGTTTTCGGTGGAAGATCAGGTACGGAGCGAGATCCTCAAAACCATACCTTACGGGTTCTACATCACAGGGGTGGTTGGTGCGGACGGCGAGGCGAACGGCTTCACGACCTGCTGGGTCTCCCAGGTCTCCTTCGAGCCGCAGCAGGTGATCCTGGCCGTCAACAAGACCCAGCACACCCACGACCTCGTAGAGAGCGGCGGCGTCTTCTCCCTGAACTTCCTCGACACCTCCCAGGAAGAGCTCGCCCGCAAGTTCACCCAGACCTTAGAGCACGAGAACGACACGGTCGGCGGCTCCCCCTACACGCCAGGTGAAGCCACCGGCGCCCCGCTCTTCGACGAAACCTTCGCCCACCTGGAGTGCCGGGTCGTGGGCTCGATGGAGGCCGGCGACCACACCGTCTACCTCGGCGAGGTCATCGCCGCAAACCTCGAACGTCCCGCCGACATCCTCACCGACCTCGACACCCCGATGGAGTACGGAGGCTAAGGCTCGAGCTGCTGGAGAATCTCAGGCGGCACCAACTCCCGCAACACAGGATGCGTCTCGATCAAACGCTCTATATCCAACAGGTTCTTCCGTCTCTTACTTGGCCGGCGCGAAGGGTCTTGCGCGGCCCAGACTTTGCCCTGAAGCACCTCGCGCGCGAAGGCTACGAGCATCTCGGTTCCCAGCACGTCTCCCCTCTCGGCGCGGTCCACGAAATCCGCGTTTAGGGTATCGGTCTGAACTAGTACCCGCGCTTAGGGTAGGATGACAGCGCAAACGGGTACATCTCTTCCGTGCCTCGGACCCTCATAGACAACCGCTACGCCATCGTCGGCCTTCTGGGCAGCGGGGGCATGGCGGAGGTGTATCTGGCCCACGACGAGGTTTTGGACCGGGACGTGGCACTCAAGATACTGCGCAGCCAGTACGTCAACGACGAGGAGTTCGTCAGGCTTTTCAGGCGCGAGGCGAGGAGCGCCGCCGCTCTGAACCACCCCAGCGTGGTCCCGGTCTACTATTGGGGACGCTCGGAGGACGGGACGTACTACATGGCCATGGAGCACGTCCCCGGGGGGAACCTCAAGGACCGGGTGCGCGACGGCGAGCCCCTCAGCGCGGACACCGCCGCCGGGATGATCTTGCAGGTAGCCGACGCTTTGAGTTTCGCCCACGAGCGCGGTGTGATCCACCGGGACGTAAAGCCGCACAATATCCTCCTGACCGAGGCGGGCTACGTTAAGGTGGCGGACTTCGGGATCGCCCGGGCCGCGAACGCGACCACCACGACCTCTCCGTCGAGCCCCGTCATGGGCACCGCGGGCTACATCTCCCCCGAGCAGGCGATGGGCGCACCCGTGGGCCCCCAGAGCGACCTGTACTCTCTGGGGGTGGTCCTCTACGAGGCGCTGACCGGTGATCTACCTTACAGGGCAGAAGACCCGGTCGCCCTCACCATGAAGCACGTAAACGAACACCCACGCTCCCCGAGGCAGGCGAACCCGGAGGTCCCGGAGTCCCTGGATGCCCTGACCCTGAAGCTCCTCGCCAAGCACCCCGAGGACCGCTACCCGAGCGCCTCCGCCCTCGCGAAAGACCTCGAGCGGGTGCGCTCCAAGCTTCCCCCATCTACCGCGGCCCCCGCAAAGGCGGCTGGGGAGACGGCCGCGCCGCTGCTCCCGCAGGCCCCGGAAGACGAGACGCGGATAATGTCTAGCCGGTCGCTTCTCACGCCGGAGCCCGCCGAAAACCCCGAACGTGGCAAGGAACTCTGGGGCAGGCTCTTTCCCATCCTGGCCACGCTGCTCTTCGGCTCGGTCTTGCTCGGCGTCCTGGTCTGGGTGTTGTTGCGAGGCTCCGGTATCTCCTAACCTGGTTGCCATGACGTAAACCGCAGGTTTTATTCTCAAAGTACAAAACAGCCTGAGCTACGGTTTCGTACTCTGCTGAGTAGGGAAGGTGCCAAGCTGGAGTTGACGAGGGTCTAAACCGTTATTAAGGCTCGACGCTCAAAGCCTTCTTCACTATATGCTGAGAAGAGGTCTTCTCGGAAATTGTAACCTCCACAAGCGAGAGGCCGATGACAGAAGAACCGCACTTCAATAAAGAACAATGGCAAGTATTCGCACACTACGGGGCAACGATGCTCACAGTACAAAATTTCGAGTGGGCCATAAAACAGCTAGCTATTCTCTATACGGACACTCCTAAAAATGCCTCGCTCGAAGAGGCTTGGAAGGCAGTAGAGAAAAAACTGGAACGGCCGGTGGGACCTCTTATAACGGCACTAGAAAAACATCGAGGCGTACCTGAGTATCTTCTGAAGGAGCTGCGGAAAGCTGCAGAGCACCGCAACTATCTGGCACATGAGTACCTCATCGTATACTGGATCCAGAGAAGCTATGGGCAGGTCGAGCCGAGTGAAGCTATAGCGTTTCTTCAGACGAGAATGCAATACCTTGAATATCTTCGAGACGAACTCTCAAAGCTGACAGGTGAGCACTTGCCAAGTGAACACGAGGAAGTACGGAAGACAGTAGAAGAGATAATGTCTGAAGATAAATTCTGGGAAAGTTGAGGCCTCCTGCTGAGCTAAAGAAACTGCCTCTATTCACCGAGCTGCCGAGAAGGTTGATTCTCGGAAACTCAGAGCATGTGGGCATGAAAAGAGCCGGGGCTGTTAGACCCCGGCTCTCTTCGCTTGGCTCTGCGTGCTCTAAGCCAGGTTACAGTACCATAAGGTGCATTGCCAGCAGCAGGGCGGCTCCCATCACGTAAAGGGTGAAATACAGAACGATCGGTCCCCAACTTGCTAGGAAGGAGGCGTT
>DATDKT010000273.1:0-4971 GCA_036519775.1 Rubrobacteraceae bacterium | reverse complement strand
CTGCTCCTGACCCTGCCGCTCTTCCACACGCACGGGTTGACGGTCGGGGCGCACGGCACGCTCTTCACGGGTGCGAGCGCGGAACTGCACCGCAGCTTCGACGCCGCCAGGGTGTACGACGCTCTGCTCGAGGGCTCGTTCACTATGTTCTTCGGCGTGCCAACCATGTACACACGGTTGCTCCGGGAGGCGAAATCCCGAGGCGACCGACCGCGCCCCTTGCGCCTGTACGTGGCGGGAAGCGCTGCCTTAAGCCCCCAAGCGTTCGAGGAGTTCGAGGAGCTCTTCGGGGAGCGTATCCTGGAGCGGTACGGGATGACCGAGACCGGCATGAACCTGACCAACCCCTACGACGGCGAGCGCCGGCCCGGTACGGTCGGGAAGCCGTTTCCGGGGCAGGAGGCGCGGGTGGTGGACATCGAGACCCGCGATCCCTTGCCCGCCGGCGAGGTGGGGGAGATCGAGGTCCGCGGCCCGCACGTCTTTAAGGGGTACTGGAACCGGCCCGACGCCACCGAGGAGGTCTTGGGTGAGGACGGGTGGTTTCGCACCGAGGATCTCGGCTCGGTGAGCGAGGATGGGTACTTCACCATAAGCGGACGGACAAAGGAGTTGATCATCAGTGGCGGCTACAATGTGTACCCCCGCGAGGTAGAGGAGGTGCTCGAAGGGCATCCCGCTGTCGCTGAGGTCGCCGTGGTGGGGCTGCCCGACGAGGAGTACGGGGAGAAGGTCACCGCCGCCGTCGTGCGCGACGACCCCGAGCTGACCGAAGAAGAGGTAAAGGACTTCTGCCAGGACGATCTCGCAGGATTTAAGAAGCCCAGAGAGGTCTTCTTCGTCGAGGAGTTGCCGCGCAATGCCCTGGGTAAGGTACAGAAGCACCTGGTGCAAGAGAGCCTCGTCGAGTCGGAGGGAGAAGCTTGAGCGCTACGGAGGACACGCTCGCCGTCGTAAAGGAGATGGCTGCCGCGATGGAGGAGAACCGCAAGCACCTGACCCAGCTCGACTCGGCCATAGGCGACGGCGACCATGGCAACAACATGCAGCGAGGCTTTCAGGCCGCGCTCGAACGCCTAGAGGGGACGGAGTCACAGACCCCTGCCGACGTTCTAAAGGCAGTCTCGACGGCGCTCGTCGGCAAGGTGGGGGGCGCCGCCGGTCCCCTCTACGGCACCGCTTTCTTGAGGGCCTCAACCTCCCTTTCGGGCAAGGAGGACCTCTCGTCGGAGGACGTGGCGGAGGCTATGGAGGCGGCGCTCGGCGGAGTCAAGCAGCGTGGCAAGGCCGAAGAGGGAGACAAGACGATGATCGATGCCCTCGCGCCGGCCGTAGCGGCCGCGAAGGAGGCTGCATCTTCCGGCAAGGGCGCGGGTGAGGTGTTCCGGGCGGCGGCGGAGGCAGCGGGGGAGGGTGCTGAGGCGACGGTCCCGCTCACGGCGAGGAGGGGCCGAGCGAGCTACCTCGGCGAGCGGGCCGCCGGACACATGGACCCGGGGGCGCGTTCGACGTACCTGCTGCTCGACGCTGCGGCTCGCGCTTTGGAGACTTAAAGTGGTCGGGTTAGTGCTCGTCTCTCACAGCCCGGAGATCGCGAAAGGTACCGCGGAACTCGTCCGGCACATGGCCGGAGAGGTTGAGGTAACGGCCGTCGGCGGAGATTCGGATGGATCTTTGGGGACGGACCCGGAGCGTATACAGAAGGCGATAGAGGAGCTCGAGGCTGGCGAGGTGTTGGTCTTTATGGACATCGGGAGTGCGGTGCTCTCGGCCGAGACCGTCCTCGAGACGCTAGAACCTGACGTGGTAGAAAAGGTGCGGCTGGTGGACGCGCCGTTCGTCGAGGGAGCGTTCGCTGCCGCCGTCATGGCCTCGACGGGTGCGGACGTCGGGGAGTGCATCGAGGCAGCCCAGGAGGCCCGCACCGAGCCTAAGCTACACGAAGAGGAGTAGAGACATGGAGCGCAACGGGAGCCGGATACCACGCGAAATAAGCGATTATCCGTTCGACGTTATCATCATCGGGGCCGGCATCAACGGCGCGGGGGTGGCCCGGGACGCCGCGATGCGGGGATTAAAGGTCCTGCTACTGGATAAGGGGGACATCTCCAACGGGACGACGCAGTGGTCCACCCGCCTCATCCACGGGGGTTTGAGGTACCTGCAGTACTACGAGTTCATCTTGGTGCGAGAGTCGCTGAAAGATCGAGAGGAGCTCCTCCGCATGGCCCCGCACCTGGTCAAGCCGCTCGGCTTCCTGGTCCCCGTCTACGACTACATGTCTCGGGGGAAGCTGATAATACAGGCTGGTATGATCGCCTACGACGCTCTCTCTTACGACAAGAGCCTGGACCGCCACCACATCTACGACCGGGAGCAAACCTTGAAGCGCTACCCGGGCCTGAACCCCGAGGGGCTCAAGGGGGCGGCGTTCTACTACGACGGCCAGGTAGAGTACGCCGAGCGCATCTCCGTAGAGAACGCCATCTCCGCGCACGAGCACGGCGCCATCGTGCTCACCTATACCAAGGTGGATCGCATCCTGGTCGAGGATGGCAGGGCTACTGGCGTGGAGTTCGAGGACCTGCTGGGCGGTGGGCGATACTCAGTCCACGCTCCCGTGACCCTCAACATGGCCGGTCCCTGGGTGGACGAGGTGCTCGCCAGCATGAACCGGAACGAGGAGCGTATGATCGGGGGCACCAAGGGGAGTCACCTGATCGTGGATCCGTTCCCCGGCGCTCCCCAGACGGCCCTTTACGTCGAGGCGCAAGAAGATGGCCGACCGTACTTTATCGTGCCGTGGAACGGGCGGTACTTAATCGGGACGACCGACATCCGCTACGAGGACGACCTCGACTACGTGGAGGCCAGCGAGGAAGAGATAAATTACATGGTCGAAGAGACTAACCGGGTCATCCCGGAGGCGAACCTGACCCGTGACGACGTCCTCTTCACCTACTCTGGCGTGAGGCCGTTGCCATACCAGCCGGAGGGCGCCGAGGGCGGCGTCACCCGCCGTCACCTGCTCTACGACCATGCAGAGAAGGACCCCAAGATAGACGGTCTTATCTCCACCATCGGCGGCAAGCTCTCCACCTATCCCACCCTCGCTCGAGAGATGGTGGACGAGGTCTACAAAAAGCTCGGTCGCAGGGCCCCGAAGAGCCGCACCGACGAGGTACCGCTCCCCGGGGGCACCACGGGCGATTTTAAGAGCTTCGCCGCCAGGTTCAAGGCCACTAGCGGTCTCACCGACGAGCTGGCCGAGAGACTACTCAAGGTCTACGGTGTCCGCGCCCCGGAAGTGCTGGACGAGGCCGGGGACGACCACTCCTTGCGGGTGCCGCTCTCTCCTTCGGCTACCGTCGAGAGCGGCCTCCTCGGGGCCGAGGTCCTCTACGCCTTCCGCCACGAGATGGCCCAGACCCTCTCCGACGTACTCCTCAGGCGTACGATGGTGGGGCTTGGACCCAGGGTCGCCCTCGACGTGGACGAGGCCGCGGCCCAGGTCGCGGTTCGGCATCTCGGATGGTCGCAAGAGCGCGCCGACCGCGAGGTAAGGGAGTACCGGGCCTTCGTCCGGCGTTACAAGCCCAAAGCTCTCAGCGAGATCGAATCTTTGAAAGCGTAAGGGACGCTACTCGAACGGCTCTTGCGAATGCGGCCTTCTCGTGGTGTGTTTCACGGCCGTTGCGCGCGGGTACGGCTAAAAACTACGTACGGATCAACCAGGAGGTTCTACTTATGGAGACCGGAAGGAGCAAAGAGGGCATCCTCTCCGAGGAGATGGCGAGCAAGCGCGAGGAGATAGTCGAGCTGCTCAAGCAAGCGTACTTCGCGGAGCTGGAGACGGTTATCAACTACGTCACTAACTCCACCAACCCCGACGGGGTGAGAGCCCAGGAGATCAAGGAAGCGTTGGAGGAGGACATCCAGGAGGAGCTGGGGCACGCTCAGCAGTTCGCGGCGCGCATTAAGGAGCTCTACGACGTCGTCCCTGGCTCGGTGGACTTCAAGGCCGAGCAAACCTCGTTGCAGCCGCCTGAGCACCAGGTGGACGTGGTACACGTCATCAAGGGCGTGATCGACGCCGAGACCAAGGCGATAGAGCTCTACCAGCAGATCGTGGAGACGACCGAGGAGGCCGACCCGGTCACGCAGGACATGGTCATCACCATCCTGCACGACGAGCAGGGCCACAGGCGCCTCTTCGAGGGCTTTCTCAGGGAGTACGAGGCTGAGGGCCTAGCCTAGCAGCTACGGGGATAGGCTAAAAAGAAAGAGGGCCCGGTCACCACGACCGGGCCCATTCTCTGCGCTAAAGACGCCCTACAGCCTCTTCGATAGGCGTGTCGCCGGAGAGGACTTCGAACGTCTTGCCGAAGGTATTCTTCATCTCCAGCGTTGCGGCGATGACGCGGGCCGTATCTTCGCGTGGAATCTCGCCGCGCCTGCCCAAAGACTCAGCTGCCTCTACCGTGCCGGTCCCAGGCTCGTCGGTGAGGCTACCGGGTCGGACGATGGTGTAGTCGAGCCCGCTCTCCTCTAGCGCCTGGTCGGCCCGCGCCTTGGCGAAGAGGTAGGGTTGCATCGCCTCAGAGCCGGCTTCCGGGTCGGAGGCGCCCATCGCGCTGACCATGACGTAGCGCCTCGCGCCGTGCTCTTTCGCGGCCTCGACCAGCTTTACGGCTCCCTGGCGGTCGATGGTCTCTTTCTTCTCGGCGCCACTGCCGGGACCGCCGCCGGCTGAGAAGATCACGGCGTCGCAGCCCTCGACGGTGGGGGCGACCTCCCCTTCGAGGTCGGCCACGATAGGCTCCCCACCGAGTTCCCGGAGGTGCGGGGCCTGATCCTCGTTCCGGATCATGGCCCGCACCTCGTGTCCTCCCTCGGCCAGGAAGCGGACGATGTGCTGGCCGACCTGACCGTTCGCCCCGGCGACGAGCACCCTCACGATCCGGTCCTTGC
>DATDKT010000272.1:0-14462 GCA_036519775.1 Rubrobacteraceae bacterium | reverse complement strand
TCATCGACGAGTCTCCCTTTTCCGGTCGCCCTACGCTTTAGAATCCCACAAAAGGTTTGCCCCTACGATGGCGATCACAAACCCAGAGAGGAGCGGAGCCTACAAAGTAGGACCCTGGCCCTCCTCGGCGCTGCCTCTTCGCACCCTGGGTTGAGCTTGAAGGTCTCTCCAGAGAAGAGATTTTTGCGGAGGACGTCCAGCTCGCGCCGCCTGCGAGGTTCTGCGGAGAGATTAACTCGCCCGGACCAGGGGTAAGTGTGGAACCATGGGGTTGACACGGCGCGCTTTTTATGGGGCTTTAGGCGGACTAGGTGGCACGCTGGCGCTGACCGGGTTCCGCAAGGGCCTGGCTGCGATCGGGGTGGTGGAGACGAGCGCCCCGGAGCAGGTTGTCGAGAGGCTGGAGGAGCTTGGTCTAGTAGACGACTGGTCGCCCGAGGCCCGGCGTGTCCTTACCGGGGTCGCGCACCTCGCTTACGGCGTCGGGACCGGGACGGCTTTGGGCCTTCTTCGTCGAGAACGCGGCGCAGCGACCGAGGAGGCGGCTGTGGGTTCAGCTTTAGGGGTTTTGGCCTGGGGAGCAGGGTGGTCCAGCTGGCTGCCGCTAACCGGAGTCCACCGGCCGCCGTGGAAGCAGCGGTCCCCGAAGGTCCTTGTGCCGATCCTCGATCACTTTGTCTTCGGCGCCGTCTGGGGGCTTGTGTACAGGGCGATGAGGCGAGATCGAGTTTAGATACCCTCCTTCTCTCGGCTACGTTTCACCGCCGTAAGCAACGAATCTGCACGAACGCGTTAACACGACGTCGTGTGCCGCTAGGGTGAGGGTCGTATCGTGCGCCTTCCGGTCTCGTCGGCCCCGATAAGTTCCGCCCCCTAGCCCTGGCTGTGCTTACCGAGCGCCGCTGAGGCGGGGCACCATTCTATCTTATCTCCCAAGGGTACCGAGAGGTAGATGCCCAAAGGTAAACGTTCCGCCAGCCAGATTGACCTCGGGGTAAAGGAGGGTCCCGTTTTTGTACTTTTCTACAACGCGTCTGAGGAGGAAGCGGTCACCGACTTCCGTAGGTGTCCATCTCCTCCGTAAGTAGCCGTTGGTACTCTTCGTCCATCAGGGCAGAGGGATCATGAAGTCCGCCGAAGCCCTGTTGCAGGCCACGGGGGTGTTCCACAGCACGGCCATGTACATGAGGGCCTGAACGTCCGAATCATGGGAGATGGGTGTGAGAAGGCCTAAGAAAATTAGATGGGGATTAGGGACGATTCCCCTCTGCATAATTTCGTCGCAGCCACTGCAGATATGCGCGTTGCTGCTCCACCCAGGCATCTACAACGCGAATCATCGGCTCGCCCTGCGGACCCCACAACCGCCAATAAGCCTTCGCGTTTTCGGCCGAGGTATTCGCCATCTGCTCGTAGTCGTCCAGCCCTTGTAAGGCCTCAGCGTTTCGTGGTCCCTGCATCGGTATTCTTTTCCCTATTCTTCTACCCCAACGTGGTCGCGGCGGCTCGAGGATATCTCTCCTGCAGAGGAGCATCCCAAACAGAAAGGGCCGGAGCCCCATCGAGGATCCCGACCCTCAACATCTCCCTTCGGCTACCGAGCGGTAGCCAGGCTAGTTGTGCCCCAGGTTAGACTGTATGGAGATAGAGTTCACCGGGGGTCTTGCGTCGGACTCAACCCCCGGCGAAAATTCTTCCATGCTGGCGAGCACTTCAAGGTCTGCCCGCATGGCCTCCCGATAGTTCAGGCGTATAAGGCTTGCGGAGTTACTCCGCGAGTTCGGGAGGGTGTAGCTACTCCTCCTCGTCTACGAGGGACTGGCCCAGGTTGAGGACCGTGGGGGCCCAGAGGCCGACGAAGATCCCCGTCTCCCGCTTGCCGCTCAAGAAAAGAAAAAGCGAGAGCAAGATGGAGACCGCGGTGCCCGCCACGTAGATCTGCTTGCCTGTACCCATAACGAACCTCCTTTGTAGATAGTGGGGTCACTATACCCGCGCGAGAAACCTATAAACTGTGAAAGAGGTTTCAGGACCGACGTGGGGGAGGGGCATGAGAAGATATCCAGCGCGACGTCCCGGCTCCGGAGGACGCTCGACGGTCTTTGGATCCAAAGGCGCCGTCGCCTGCGAGCATCCGCTTGCCGCACTTACGGGCATCAGGACGCTGGAAAACGGTGGCAACTCCGCCGACGCTTGCGTCGCGATGGCAGCCTCCCTGGCCGTCCTCGCTCCCATGATGACCGGGATGGGCGGTGACGCCTTTTTACTCTTCTATGAGTCCGAGACGGGCTACGTGCGGGGCATGGATGGATCTGGCCGCGCCCCGCGCTCGGCCACCATCGAAGAGCTGCGGAGCAGGGGCATAAGGACCATTCCCGAGCGCGGTGGTCTCACCATCACGGTTCCGGGCGCGGTCCGGCTCTGGGAGGACGCCGCGAACACTCTGGGCAACCTGCCGCTCGCGCGCCTTCTGGAGCCCGCCTGGGAGCTCGCCGAGGAGGGCTACCCCGTCTCCGAGCTCGTAGCCCGGTACTGGGAGGTTAGTGAAGCTCTTCTGCTCGGGGATGAGGCTGCCCGGGTGACCTTTCTGCCGGAGGGCCGAGCTCCGACGCCCGGCGAGCTCTTCTACCAGGAGGACCTTGCGCGGACGCTCGCCGCCGTCGCTGGGGGCGGGGCCGACGCCTTTTATACCGGTGAGATCTCAGGAAGCATCGTTCGTTCCGTACAAGAGGTCGGCGGGTACCTAGACGAGGAGGACCTCGCAAACCACGAAACCCTTTGGGTAGAGCCGATCCACACCGACTACCGGGGCATCCGGGTGTACGAGATACCGCCGCCCGGCCAGGGCATTGCGGCCCTCCAGATGCTGAACCTCCTCGAAGGCTTCGACCTCGCGTCGTTGGACGCTCTTGGTGCGGAGCGCATCCACCTCGAAGCCGAGGCGAAGAAGCTCGCCTTCCGCGACCTGCACGAGAAGGTCGGAGATCCCGAGTTTGAGAAGATCCCGATCATGGAGCTGATCTCGAAGGACTACGCCGCGCGCCTCAGAGAAAACATCTCGTCTACCCGCACCGCCGGGTCCGCCCCAGAGCCCGCCCTCGGGAACGACACCACCTACCTCTGTGCTGTGGACGCCGAGGGGAACGCCTGCTCGTTTATCAACAGCCTATACAAGTGGTTCGGCAGCGGTATCGTAGCCCCGGGCACCGGCGTTTGCCTCCAGAACCGGGGACACTCGTTCCGCCTGGATGAGGGCCACCCGAACGCCCTCGCTCCCGGCAAGCGCCCGCTACACACCATAATCCCCGGCCTCGCTACCAGGGACGGAGCACTCTGGGCTGTCTTCGGCGTGATGGGCGGCTCGATGCAACCCCAGGGCCATACTCAGCTGCTCGCCAACCTCATAGACTTCGACATGAGCCCCCAGGAGGCCGTGGACCACCCCCGCCACCGCTACGAGGGCGAGCGGCTCCTGGTCGAGGGCCGCGTTCCGGAGACCGAGGTGGAAAAGCTACGCGCGCTGGGGCACTGGGTTGAGGTAGGGGAGGACTACGCGATACCTACCGGAGGTGCCCAACTCATTTGCGTCTTGAAGAACGGTGCGCGGGCCTGCGGGAGCGATCCCAGAAAGGACGGGTGCGCGCTGGCAGAGTAGCGCAGCTGGGGCAGTAGGGTAGCTGGCGGTCAGCTACGGGCCAGCTCGCACTCGATGGCGGGTTTGTCGAAGCCGACGATCCACTTGCTCCCTATCTTCATCACCGGCGCACCTGTCTGTCCGGTCTTGCGGGCAATGTCGCGGGTGGCCGATGCGTCTCGCTCGACGTTTTGTCGACTTCTCCAACTGCTACGCTTCGCTTCTGGGTGCTGCCGGGTAACGACGACGTGGGTAAACTTGAGGTCACAACCCAGGAAGTGATGCGCCGTCTCTCATTCGCCGCCGGGCGCCGAATCAGCTTCTCCCCTAAAGGTGTTTTCGAGGATTTCGGTTATCAGGGGAGCGAGGTTGCCTATTCGCGGGCGTTTGGCCTTCCGGCAGGGGTGGACACACCGCGTGGGAGAGGGGACCTACACGCCCGCACTAAATCGCCCGGCGACGGGTGGATTCAAGAGGGTAACCGCCCGTCGCCGGGCGTCATTGTTAGGGGCTAGATTGGGGCGTCTTAAGCGCCGTTTGGATTGCGGCGGACACCGTTGAGCGCGTGGCCGGGGCGCCTTAGAAGCTGCCTGACGGAGAAGGCTCTCTCGTCGACACTGTTGCTGGCGATGGTGAGGCTCTCCCCGCACTCACACGAGAAGGTGTCCTTCCCCTCCTCGTGCCAGTCTTCCTTGAGGCCGAGGAGTACGATAGCCTCCGCGCATTCTTGACACCCAAGCACAATACAACCCGAAGCCTCTACTGAGTGCTCCCACTGCGGTTCCGAAAACGTTGCCAAAATCGTTACTTCCCCTCCTGCTGGCAGGATAGAATCAATGCGGGTGGGCCACATGAGCCCCTGGGATTACCCCCTCCTTACGACCCAGGGGGAGCAGCCATAGGGCCCACCCTCTCCTATAGAAACCACCTTTCCTCGCCCGGTGCAAGGTCAACTTGGGTGAACTTTTTGCCCTTCTTGAAGTGTAACCCTACATAAAAGGTTGAGACTTCCTCTCTGTGCCAGGTATCTTAGTCCTGCCGACGAGTTCGAGGAGGGGGGGCCAACCGCACACTGGCGCTCATATGTCTCGCCGAAGTGGGGTGGAGATAGTTCTTACCGTGAACTCGGAGCACGTCCCAGCTTTTATGGCCTTTCTCATGTCGAGGTGGAGACCTCCAGCAGGCGAACTATCATAGACGCGAGTATGGTTCTTCGTAGCTCAGAGGACACCATCGCGTTTATATAGATGCGTGCGACGAGGACAACATCGAGAAGCTAATGGTCTGGCTTTTACATCTACTCCGGAGCGAGTACGTAGGTCCTGGCCTCTTCGAACCCATGAGCAGTATGTCGACCCCGGGATGTCGAGGAGGGGGCTACGAGGACCACCATCGCCCGAGGAGCGAGCCGGCGAGTATCACCGCGAAGAGACGCAGCATCTGCACCGCCAACACCAGCGGCGCGTCGGCACCGCTCCCCAATGCCACGACCGCGACCGAGTCTATCCCTCCCGGAGTAGTGGCGAGGTAGGCAGTAAGTCCGTCGATGGGTGTGATAGCGGTGAGCGCCCAGCCCAGACCCGCGCACGCGCCTGTGAGCCCCGCAGCGGACGCGAGCACGAAGGGAAACAGGCGTCCCACACTCTTGACGGAGGCTCGGTCGAAGTGCAACCCCACCCAGAGGCCGAGTACGAGAAAGGCAGTCTGCGGCACGCCCGGTGGCCAGGCGAGGCGCATGACGCCCAGCACCTCCAAGGCTATTCCGAAGAGCAGCGGTCCCATGAGCGCCCCGGCCGGCAGCCGAAGGCGCGTACCCATCCAGGCTCCCAGCATCGCGGCGAGCGCCGTCAGGGCGTAGACTAGCCAAGCGTCGTGGACGAGAACCGTTCCTTGGGAGGGGGTCGACTGCAAGCCCTGGGCAGGGATCGGATGGAACGCCGTCCCCGGCACCAGCCCGAAGCGGGCGACCAGCGCGGCCGAGAAGACTACCACTATCACTCGCGTGTACTGCATCACAGCCACCAAGCGCGGATCGGCGCCTAGGGGGCCACTCATGGCCAGCATTCCCGACGCGGCGCCCGGCAGCGTTCCCAAAGCGGCGGTCTTGCGATCAAGGTGAGCCACCCATGCAAGCAAGAATCCGGCCGCCAAGCTCAAGAGCAGAGTGCTACCCACTGCGAGGAGCACAGGGAGCCAGTTAGCGGCGATCAGGGGGAAGACCGAGGGCCTGAACGTAGCTGCGAGCACGCCACCTACGACGGCCAGTGAGGCCACCCGCCCCCAACGTGGCACCGTTGGACTCTCCGGCCACGCCAGAGCCGACGCGACCGCGACGAGCATCGGCCCGACCAACCACCCCGCGGGCACGCCCATGCCCTGCGCCAACAGCCCCGTCAGCACCGAACTGATGCCTAGGAGTATCCACCCGAGGATGGTCCTCGCTGCCGACGATCTTCTTGTCATCGTAGCGTTTGCTCCCGTTCATCCGCGCCACAGAGTCAGAGGTTACCCAATGGACTATCGATTCCACTCATCCGACCGGCCCAGCGCCTTCGTGCCTAAGCGTACTTAAATAAGATCCGAGGAACTCTCAAGGCTCCCCCTCTGTCTCCTTCAACGCGGCCTGAACGTCCTCCAAACCAACCTGGGGCCTTCCACAACTCTACCCCTACCCGTCATTCTTCGCGGCGCTTTGAACCATTTTTGTATCATGTGAGTCATGGAGACGGGGTTGCCCTCTTAGGCCGGTAGGGGGTACTAGGGGGCAACTATACCCTTGGGAAGTTGAGTCGACATCGGACCCGAAATTGTCGTAGGCTATCGACCCTCGTGTTTGGTATCCCCGAGAACAGGGGCTTTTCCTCGAATCGCCTTGGGAGGCTATGAATGAGTTTCCTAAGGTGAGGATGCGCTAACTCTTCCAGAGGGTCGAGTCACTGCGGACAGCAAAGGCCGGAAGCCCTTGCCGTACCTCCAGCGGACAAGCCCCGGCTACCCGTCGGTGCGAGGGGCTGCGGGGGTGCCGAAGTCGTGCATGACGCACTCGGGGATGTACACTTCATCCGCCAACTCTAGTTCTCCTTAGCGTCTCGCCGGATTGTTGGTACAGGTTCGCCCGCCGGCACCACCAGCAGGCCGTGGTGCTGAGCAGGCCTACCCTGGCTATCGTTTCCTACCTTACTTCATGTTCGCTTTGAGCGACTCCGCGAGGTGCTCGACCGGGTCGAGCCTCTTCGGGTTCTCTAGATCCATGAACTCGACGAACTCCTCCTCGGAGTCGAAGAGCATCTTCGGATTGTTCCGCTTCTCGTCGCCCAGAGTGGAGGAGCTTCGGCCCTTGTAGTCGTGGCCGGGCCATACCTCCAGCTCGTCGGGGAGGCTCTTGTAGGTGTGATAGAGGGTGTGGTACTGCCGGATGGCGCTGCCGTTGAGGAGGTCCGTCCGGCCGCAGGAGCCGATAAGGAGGGCGTCAGCGGTGAGTATCCTGCCCGGCAGGAGGATGGAGACGAGATCCTTGGCGTGTCCAGGGGAGTGCAAAAACTTGAGGGGCAGCGAGCCCAGGTGTAGCCGGTCCCCGTCCTTGATCCGAATATCTATGGCACCGGAGGGAGCCTCCTCGTGCATGACGAGCTTCGCAATCGTCTTGGACTTAAGATCCCGCGCTCCGGAGACGTGGTCGGCATGGGTGTGACTGTCGATCACGTATGCCACTCTTAGGCCGTGCTTGAAGACGAGGTCGATCATGGGCTCGACCATCTCCAGCTCGGGGTCTACTATTGCAGCGAGTCTCGTCTCGGTGTCGGCGGTGACGTAGCCCAGGCATCCCCGCGGTACCCGGACTTGCTCGAAGAGGTAGTCTCGCTGCTCGTTCTTGCTCGTTGCGCTCTTCTCATTGCCGGTCGTCACTCTCTTCTCCAGGTTACTCGCTCTGGTCGAGCTCGGGTAGCCTCTCGCGGGCTTCCCTTACCTCAGCATCGTCCGGGTTGAAGCGCAGGTACTTGTCCGCTTCGGCCGGCAGGGTCGCGTCGTCGGAGCGGGGGTGACGCAACCGCGACAGCAGCCTTCGCCGGTCGGGGAGGCCTGTTGTATCGTTGGGGTTTCCCACGACCTTATTCTACCGGAGGCTCTCCCAGAAAGGGCTCAGCGCCTTCCGGGCCGCCTCGACGGGCCTCGCGTCGCCCGAGTACTCCCAGGCGGGGGACGCTCCCTCTTCGACGCCTTTTATAGTGGCGGTGACGCTATCGGTAAGGGCGTTCAGGTTGTAGCCTCCTTCCAGCAGGAACGCCGGGGGCGCCGCCACGACCTCGCGTGCCACGGCGGCTAGCGCGCACGCGAAGCGCCCGAAGGAGTCCGCCGTGAGGCGCATACCTCCCAGGAGGTCGTCGGCGTGGGCATCGTAGCCTGCGGAGACTAGGATCAAAGCCGGACGAAATTCGCGCAGGATAGGGATAAAAAAGCCGGCGAACGCCTCGGCGTAGAGGTCCTCCCCGGATCTTCCGGGCAGCGGTACGTTCGCCGTGAAGCCCTCCCCGCGACCTTCGCCAACCTCGCGGGCGTCGCCGGTGCCGGGGTAGAAGGGGCTCTGGTGGGCGGAGAGGTAGAGTACCTCCCCGCTGCCGTAGAAGATGTCCTGGGTGCCGTTCCCGTGGTGAACGTCCCAGTCGAGGATGGCCACCCTGTCGAGCCCCCGCGAGCGGGCGTACTCTGCGGCCACGGCAGCGTTGTTGATGAGGCAGAAGCCCATCCCGTAGTCCCGCCCGGCGTGGTGGCCCGGCGGGCGGGCGACGGCGAAGGCCACCGTGCCTTCGAGGGCGCTCTCGGCCGCCCCGACGGCGGCCCCGGCCGCGAGCATCGTGGCCTCCCAAGAGTTCGGGCTCAAAGCCGTGTCGAAGTCCACGTAGCCCCCGCCCCGCGCGGAGAGCTCCTCTAGGCTCTGCAGGTAGCGGGGCGCGTGGGCCGCCTCGAGGGCGTCCGTCGGGGCGGGCTGGCAGGGCCGATGCTCCACCGGCACGCCGGCCCTTTTGGCCTCTTCGACCCCGGCAAGCGCCGCCGGAAACCTCTCTGGGGACTCCACGCCGGCCATGCTGTTCACGTGGCGCTCGGAGGCGGGATCGCTGTAGACGTGCAACTCCTGCCCCCTGTGGCCTACGACGCCTTCTTCGGATGGCCCAGAGCCTCGAGGATATCCTCCGTGATCTTGGAGACGTCCTGGCCGGCGTCTACGGTGATGAGTACCCCCTGCTCTTCGTAGTGTTCCTTGATCGCCTCGGCCTCTTCACGGTAGGCCTCTAGCTGTCGCCGGATGGCCTCCTCCGTGTCGTCGTCGCGCTCCACGAACGGTCCCGGATCCTCACCTTTATGTGGGTCCGGGGGAGGATCGTAGTCGAGGTGATACACCCTGCCGGTAGCAAGGCTGTGCCGCCTGCCGCTGGTGATCCGCTCGATCAGCTCCTCGTCGCTGAGCCCTTCGAGCATTATCACCAGATCCAAGGCGCCGCCGCGCTCTTTTAGCACCGCGTCGAGCATACGGGCCTGGTCTATAGTACGTGGGCAGTTGTCGAGGAGCCAGGCCCCCGCGGGCTGGAGGTGGGGTCGCACCAGCTCCATGACCGTTTCGTCCGGGACCGGATCTCCCCGGTCGCTGTAGCTCTTTAGTTCGCGCCCCAACTCGGTGCCGGCATCTATCTGGTCTCGGACCAGATCCCCGGTCGAGATACGTGTATAGTTGAGCCTCCCCGAGACCAACTGGGCTTGGGTTCCCTTGCCGGACCCCACCGGACCCAGCAACGATACTTTCATCCCGTCACCTCCTTCAAACCTTCGTAGGCGTTCCAGCCCGTGCGCCGGGCGCCCACCATATTAACGGGAATAGGATCTTCGGGCTCATCGCGGGTGGTGACCACGGGCCCACCGGGGTCCGTAGGTTAACATTTGCCAGATAGCGAGGCTTAGAAGGAGCTTGTGGTGCATCAGGAAGACGAACGGATGCTGGGGCGCGAGACGCGCGGACCCATAGGGGCGGAGCAGTTGGATACGGTGCCGTGGAACCACGCCGGCGCCGACGCGGTCGTTGAGTTCTCGACGAACGAGCTGACGGCGATCTGCCCGGTAACGGAACAGCCGGACTTTTACGAACTCAAGCTCAGCTACCGCCCAGGCACACGGCTCCTGGAATCCAAAGCGATGAAGCTCTACCTGTGGGGCTTTAGAGACAAGGGCATGTTTGCCGAGGATTTGGCCGCGACCCTTCTCGAGGACCTTGTCGTCGCCTGCGAACCCGCGGAGATGACCGTGGACCTCACCCAGCAGGTCCGGGGCGGACTCAAGATCCGGACCGTCGTACGGCATCCGTTTAATAGAAAGGTCTAGGCCAAGGAGATGTGAGCTGAAGACGTGAAGCGTTAGCACAATTACTAGTTCTTGGGTAGTCGGAAGGGACCTTGCAGGCTTTGCACAAATAATCGCGTCCGCACAGAGATTGGAAGCGGATTACAAAGCGAAGAAGCTTTGGTTCGGTTTAGAGCCTGTCTAGACGTTGCACCAAAAGTTGGCTTTGAACCAGAATTACAAAATCTGAGCCAAAGTTACAAACGGCGGGGTGGGCCACTAAAGGCGCTTCGGCTAAGGGGCATTGCTTCGGAGCGCTTGTCTGCGCTCCCCGACTAATCCAAGTACATAGACGATGACGATATAGGCAGCAACCACCAGATCAAAACTGACACACGCGATCGCCCAGCTTTCGGGAGCAAATGAATGCCCCGGTTGTATGTAGTGAAGCGGGATAGTAAAAATACGATAGCTACTAATATTATAGCGTTAACCGTTCCACCCAATAGAAAATAAGGGATCATCGAAGAATCAGTCATAGCTCGTTAGCACGCTCCGTCAGACTTGCCAATATTTCACTAAGATTCCCCTTCTTCCCGCCGCTTCTTCACCCACCGCCCCTTAGCAGCTTCGCGGGCTAGCTCGGAACTCTGCTCTCTCGTGAGCTTTTCGGCGGGGGCCTTACCAGCCTTTCGCCTGAGCTTGCCGAGTGCTACGGTCGCTGAGTTCTTCTCTTCGCTCATACAGCAATCTCGATCTGAGCGGTCAAGCATGACGATAATCGCTTCGCAGAAAAGTGTCGGCTAGGATTACCCTACGTCCACATCGGTCGTGTCCACGTCCAGAACCCCGTCTACCTCTGAGATGTCGGCCAAGACTTCCTGGAGATCCTCCTGGTCGGCTATGGCTCCCTCTAGCACGATCACGCCCTCGCGCACCTCGCGGAGCCTCAAGCCCGTACCGTCCATCAGACGCTCAACGTCGCCGCTCAGGTCTTCGCCCTCGGCCGGGTAGCGCTCCCGCTCCTGGCCAGAATCGGGGTCTATGTAAGCATCGTTGCGCGGGTAGCCGGAGTCGGTCGGGGTGTAGGTCTCATCCTCCCAGTCCTCGCGCACGAGGTCCGTTTCGGCCTGCGCCTCCTCGTCGCTCTCGGGCTCGCCGACAAGCTGGCCTTCGTGCCGCCGGTCTTCCGGGCCTATCTCCGCGGCCGGAGCGTAGACTTGTGGCTCTTCGGCGTCGCCTACGTGGTCACCGGGTTCCTCATCCGAGGGGTCGGCGTGGAAGGTGGCGAAGTCGGCCTCCGGGTCGAGGTCGAGGTCCTCGACGGGTATCTCCGCGAAGTGGCTATCGCCCATCTCCACGATCACGTGGGTTACCTCCCCCGTACTCTCGTCGGTGAGGACCTCAGAGATCTTGCCTACAACCTCCTCCCCGTCCCGCGTGCGCGCCTCGAGCCCGACCAAACCACGCTCTTCCATCTCGTAAAACCTCCTCGTGTTCGCCAGAGATACAATCTTACCCTACCTGCAAAAACCCACCGCCCCTCACCTTGATCTGCCGCTAAAAGGTAATAAAATATTAGCGTACCGGACTCAGATTTGGTTGGTTAGCTTCTTCCGGGTTCGGGAAAGAGGGACAGAAGCAGTTTTTTTATGTTTGAGGAGGTCGTTTAGTAGATGATATGTGAGAATTGTGGGGTACGGCCCGCGAGTGTGCAGGTCTACCAGCAGCAAGGGGGGCAGCGGAAGAGGGCTTACCTTTGCACCCAGTGCGCGAGGCAGCTCGGTATGATCGGGGGAGGCGACCTCGGCGGCGCCGATCCGTTCCAGATGTTGAACCTCGTGCAGCAGCAGCAAGGAGGGCCGAGCAACTTCTTCCAGGCTTTGAGCGAGGATGCCCGACAGGCGGTTATGCGCGCGCGGGAGGCCTCGGCGGGGACCACGCCCACGGACGCTGTCGGGACGGATCACCTGCTCGCCGGCGTCGTGACCGGGGACAGCGTGGCGACGGAGGCCCTGAGGCGCGCCGGCGCCGACGTAGGTGGGATGCGCGCCAACTTCCGCGAGACCCGTGGCGACCCAGGGGATCGAGTCTACACCTTCACCCCGAGCGCCAAGCGGGCGCTCCAGCTCTCGTTCGCGGCGGCTCGGCAGATGGGCTCGTCTCAGGTCGGGAGCGAGCACCTGCTCCTCGGCCTGCTCGGCGAGGGCGACGGCAACGCCTACCAGATACTCTCCCGCCACGGGGCGAACGACGCGGAGGCTTTGAGGCGTGAGATCCTACGGCTCCTCCAGCAGCGCGGCGGTGCCCCGATGGGCCCCGGCGCCGGCGTTGGCGGTGGCGGCATCGGTGGCCCAGGTGGCGGCGGCTTCGGTGGCGGTAGCAGCGGTTTCGGTGGTCCGGGCGGTCCTCAGGGCCAGCAGCAGAGCAGCACGCCGACGCTCGACCAGGTCACCCGCGACCTCACCGAGGCGGCCCACAATGGCGAGCTTGACCCGGTTATGGGCCGCGCCGAGGAGATATCGCGCGTTATCCGCATCCTCTCCAGGCGCACCAAGAACAACCCCGTCCTCATCGGCGAGCCCGGCGTCGGCAAGACCGCCGTCGTCGAGGGGCTGGCCCAGCGCCTCGTCGATGGCGACGTGCCCGAGTCCCTGCGCGAGAAGCGGCTCATCAGCCTCGACCTCGCGGCGATGGTGGCCGGCGCGAAGTACCGCGGCGAGTTCGAGGAGCGGCTCAAGGCGGTGCTGGAGGAGATCAAGGGCGCCGCCGGGGAGATCGTCACGTTCATCGACGAACTGCACACCATCGTCGGTGCCGGTGCCAGCGGTGACTCCGCGATGGACGCCGGCAACATGATCAAGCCGATGCTCGCCCGCGGGGAGCTGCGGATGGTCGGGGCGACCACCCTCGACGAGTTCCGCGAGCACATCGAGAAGGACCCGGCCCTCGAGCGCCGCTTCCAGCAGGTCTTCGTCGGCGAGCCCTCGGTCGAGGACACGATCGGCATCCTGCGCGGGCTCAAGGAGCGCTACGAGGTGCACCACGGCGTCCGGATCACCGACGCCGCGATCGTCGCCGCGGCCACGCTGTCCGACCGCTACGTCACCGCGCGCTTCCTGCCGGACAAGGCCATCGACCTCGTCGACGAGGCGGCCAGCCGGCTCCGGATGGAGATCGACAGCCGCCCGGTCGAGGTCGACGAGGTCGAGCGGGTCGTCCGCCGGCTGGAGATCGAGGAGATGGCGCTGGCCAAGGAGGACGACGAGGCGACGGCTGCCCGGCTGGCCGCGCTGCGCACCGACCTCGCCGACCGGCGGGAGGAGCTCGACGAGCTGACCGCCCGCTGGCAGCAGGACAAGGGCGCGATCGGTCGCATCCAGCAGGTCAAGGAGGAGCTCGAGCGGCTCCGCCTGGAGGCCGAGCGGGCCGAGCGGGACGGCGACCTCGCCCGCGTGGCCGAGCTGCGGTACGGCCGGCTCCCCGAGCTCGAGCGCGACCTCGCCACGGCCGAGGCGTCGGCCGCCGAGCGCGAGTCGATGCTCAAGGAGGAGGTCGGCCCGGACGACATCGCCGAGGTCGTGCAGTCCTGGACCGGCATCCCCGCCGGCCGGCTGCTCGAGGGCGAGACGCAGAAGCTGCTGCGGATGGAGGACGAGCTCGGCAAGCGGGTCGTCGGCCAGCCCGACGCCGTCCGTGCCGTCTCCGACGCCGTCCGCCGGGCCCGCTCCGGCGTCGCCGACCCCGACCGGCCGACCGGCTCGTTCCTGTTCCTCGGGCCCACCGGCGTCGGCAAGACCGAGCTGGCCAAGGCGCTGGCGGAGTTCCTCTTCGACGACGAGCGGGCGATGGTCCGCATCGACATGAGCGAGTACTCCGAGAAGCACTCGGTGGCCCGGCTGGTCGGTGCCCCGCCCGGGTACGTCGGCTACGAGGCGGGCGGTCAGCTCACCGAGGCGGTGCGCCGGCGTCCGTACACGGTCGTGCTGTTCGACGAGGTGGAGAAGGCGCACCCCGACGTCTTCGACGTGCTGCTGCAGGTGCTCGACGACGGCCGGCTGACCGACGGCCAGGGCCGCACCGTCGACTTCCGCAACGTGATCCTGGTGCTCACCTCCAACCTGGGCTCCCAGCTCATCGCCGACCAGTCGGTGCCGGAGGAGACCCGCCGGCAGGCGGTGATGGAGGTCGTCCGGAGCCACTTCAAGCCGGAGTTCCTCAACCGGCTCGACGACGTGGTCACGTTCCGGGCGCTGGGCTCCGACGAGCTCGCCGGGATCGTCGACATCCAGGTCGGTGTGCTGGCGCGGCGGCTGGCGGCCCGCCGGCTGACCCTGACGGTCACCGACGCGGCGCGGGACTGGCTGGCGCTCAACGGCTTCGACCCGGTGTACGGCGCCCGCCCGCTGCGCCGGCTGGTGCAGTCCGCGATCGGCGACCAGCTCGCCCGGGCGCTGCTGGCCGGCGAGATCCGGGACGGTGACGAGGTGCTCGTCGACTG
>DATDKT010000271.1:0-5238 GCA_036519775.1 Rubrobacteraceae bacterium | reverse complement strand
GGCTACGACGACCCCGAAGAGGCGCGCGAGACGATGAAGGCCCGCCAGCCCCACGGCCGGCTCGTAACCCCAGAGGAGATAGCCGCGATGGCCGCCTATCTCGCCTCCGACGAGGCGGGCTCCACCGTCGGGGCGTGCATGGTCGTGGACGGCGGCATGACCGCCCGTTAAAGAGGAGGTCCATCTTGCCCGTAACCATTACCGACGTCATAGCCCGCGACATCCGCTTCCCCACCTCGGAAGACCTCTCCGGCTCCGACGCCATGAACCAGGACCCCGACTACTCGGCGGCCTACGTGATCCTCAATACCGACGCGGATCCTAAAGGTCACGGCCTCACGTTCACTATCGGGCGGGGCAACGAGCTGTGCGTCGCCGCGATCGAAGCTCTGGCTCCGCTCGTCGTCGGGGAGACCCTGGAGTCGTTCACACAAGACATGGGCGCCTTCTGGCGTCGCATAACCGGCAATAGCCAGCTCCGGTGGGTAGGACCGGAGAAGGGTGTCATTCATCTGGCGACCGCGGCGGTCGTCAACGCCGTCTGGGACCTCTACGCCAAGACCGAGGGGAAGCCACTCTGGAAGCTCCTCGTAGATATGAGCCCGGAGGAGATCGTGCAGTGCGTGGACTTCCGCTATATCACCGATGCCATAACCCCCGAGGAGGCTTTGGAGATACTGCACCAGAACGAGCCGACGAAGGCCGAGCGGGAAGAGGAGATGCTGCGCAACGGTTTCCCCGCCTATACGACCTCGACCGCCTGGCTCGGCTACGACGACGAGAAGCTGAGGCGGTTGTGTCGCGAGGCAGTCGAGGCGGGCTGGACGCACCTGAAGATGAAGGTCGGCGTGAGCCTGGAAGACGACACCAGGCGAGCGGCCATCATGCGGGAGGAGATCGGGTCGGACCGCAAGCTGATGATGGACGCGAACCAGGTCTGGGACGTGGGCGAATCCATAGATAACATGCAGCGCTTCAAAGAGTTCGACCCGTGGTGGATCGAGGAACCAACGAGCCCCGACGACGTTTTGGGGCACGCCCGCATAGCGGAGGCCGTCTCCCCTATCGGCGTCGCCACGGGCGAGCACTGCCAGAATCGCATCCTCTTCAAACAGTTCTTACAGGCGAACGCCATCAGTTTCTGCCAGTTAGACGCCTGCCGCCTGGGCGGTGTCAACGAGGTCCTCTCCGTTCTCTTGATGGCGAAGAAGTTCGGCGTCCCGGTCTGCCCACACGCGGGGGGCGTGGGCTTGTGCGAGTATGTCCAGCACCTCTCGATCTTCGATTACATCGGCGTGAGCGCGTCTCTGGAGAACCGTATCCTAGAGTACGTGGACCACCTCCACGAACACTTCGTAGATCCCATAATCGTCAAGAACGGGCGCTACATGCCGCCAAAGATGCCGGGTTACAGCATTGAGATGAAGCCGGAGTCGCTCGACGAGTACGAGTTCCCCACAGGCGATGTCTGGGCGCGCGCGAGGGCAACCCAAGGCTAGGGAGAGACCCGATTGCGGGCAAACCGGTCCGGGCGGAAAGGGGAGATCAAGCCGGCCACCTCGCCGTCGAGTATCTCCCGTGTTAGCAGGCGGCCTAGAAGCGGGCCAAGCGTCACGCCACTATGAGTTACGGTCTCGTAGTAGCCGGGGAGCTCCGGAACTGCTCCCACGCAGGGCAAGCCATCTTCAGGCATTGGGCGAACACCGACCCGCACGTCCTCGACCTTCGCGCCTTCGAGCGCTGGGACCACCCGCCGGGCGCGTTCCAGCAAGTCGTGACAGAGGGAGTCCTCCGATACACCGCCGTCTTCTAGCTTCTGATCAACTGAACTGTGATGCACCACGATGCACTCCGTACCATCGGGGCGCAGGTTGACCTGCGGGGTATGCACGAGCCGGCCGATGACGTTCTCTTCCACTGAAAGGCGTACGAGCAGTCCCTCCTTCGCCCTGAGCGGCAGCGTGTGTCCGAGCAACGCGGCCACTTTGTTCGCCTCCGGCCCCGCGGCGTTGACCACGGCGTCGACCGGTAGGCGCTCGCCGCCCCGGAGAAGGAGCGCCGATACGCGCCCGCCCACTGTCTCGATCTCTTTGACGGCGACTCCGAAGCGCGTCTCGGCTCCCTTCTGACGGGCGAGTCCGACGAAAGCGTGCGCGAGCTGTGGAGCATCTACCCAGGCCTCTTCGGGGAAGAAGGCTACGGGGGTGTCCGGGCTCGGAAAGGCGACGTTCGGCTCCAAGACCTCGTTGACATGCCGGGCTTCCCGCCACTCCGCAGCGTATCCCCACGAGCGCAACCGCTCGACCCGGTTGACCAGTACTTCCAGGGCCTCCTCGTCTCCAGCCCACTCTAGGTTACCGCCCGAGTGTAGCCAGGGCTCTTCGTCCGGTAGCTCGTCGCGCAGCTGAAGGTGCTCCTCGAGTCCGGCGTGGTTCAGCTCGAAGTAGTCGCGGGGCGTTTTATCGTTGGCGTTCACCCAAGCGAAGCTCGCGGAGGTCGTCCCGCTCCCCGGTCCGGACCTGTCCACGATCCACACCCGGGCCGCCCCGCTCCCGGCGAGCCGGAAGGCGACCGAAGCCCCGACGATGCCCGCCCCGATCACCGCGGCCCTCAACGCCGCTCCTCTCTCAGAGGAAGTCGCTCGCCGTGACTTCGAGCCGGTTCGGGGCCTTTTGCACGCGAACGACGAGGTCCAGCCCCGCCGCGTCCGTGAAGTCCCAGTCGTCGTCGAACCGGTCTCGGGCAGAGAGCCGAGCGCAGCGGTATTCTCCGCGGGCAACGCCAGGGTCTATCTCCGCTTCGAGCCGCGCAGTGTAGACGGCTCGTTCGTCTTCCGGGGAGGATCCTTTCCTAGCGTCTCCGAGGAGCGGGATCTCCTCGCTCGAGCCTTCTCGAACAAAGATCGCCTCGATGGACTCTATCTCCGCGTCGTCCTCGCAGGCGAAGCTTATCTCGACAACGACCCGGTCACCCGACGAGAAAGTCCTCGCCTTTCTCTGCATCTAAGATCCCTTCCCTTACCGGAGCGCGGCGAGTTCTTCCTCGTCGAGATCCAGGGAGGCTGCGGCGACGTTCTCCTCCAGGTGCTTGACAGACGAGGTACCAGGGATAGGAAGCATTACCGGGGAGCGCCACAAGAGCCACGCGAGCGCCACCTGCCCGGGAGAGGCGTCATGGCGGGCGGCGATCTCGTCTAGAGGACCGCCAGGGCGCGCGAGGTCCCCGGTCGCCAGGGGAAACCAGGGGATAAAACCTATGCCCTCACGCTCGCAGAAGTCGAGCACGTCCTCCGAGCCCCGATCGGTGAGGTTGTAACGGTTCTGCACCGAGACTACCGGCACGATCTCCTGCGCGCGCTGAATCTCCTCGACGCCGACCTCCGAGAGGCCGACGTCTCGGATCTTGCCCTCCTCCCTGAGCTCGGCTAGAGCGCCGAACGACTCCTCGGCGGGGACGCGTGAGTCTATGCGGTGGAGCTGGTAGAGGTCTATGCGATCTACCTTGAGTCTCCTCAGACTCCCCTCGCACGCCTGGCGCAGGTGCTCGGGCCTGCCGTCGGGCCGCCACTGCCCGGGCCCGTCTCGCAGCAGACCACCCTTGGTGGCTATAACCAGATCGTCGGGGTAGGGATGGAGGGTCTCGCCGATCAACCGCTCCGAGACCTCGGGACCGTAGGAGTCGGCGGTGTCGATGAGGTTGATGCCAAGTTCGACCGCCCGCTTGAGCACGGCGCGGGCCTCCTCCGGGTTCTCGGGCTCGCCCCAAATTCCCTTCCCGGTGATGCGCATCGCGCCGAAACCCAATCGGTTGACGCGAAGGTCCCCACCAAGGTCGAAGGTACCAGCGGCTGCCGCGTCTGACCGAGTGCTCTGGTCTGTCATTTCCGTGCTCCTTTTCGAAGTTCGAGAATACTATTACGAGACGTATGATTGTACCCGGCGAGACCCAGCGCACCACTGGGAGGAGATAACGTAGTCATGCCTCGAGTCTAAGAAGCGTCCTCGGTAACCTCGGCCCCGTCGTCGATGGACTCACCGGGAGGCACGCTGGCGCCTGGTGCGACGGTGGCTCCCTCTCCCACGCTGGTCCCATCCCCCAGGGCGCTACCCTCCAGGACGCGGGCCCGAGGGCCCACGTTGCACGCCCGCATGACCAGAGCGCCGTCCAGCTCGGCCTCCTCGCCGATCGAAGACTCCCCACCCACGGTGCTCCGCGAGATAGAAGCCCCCTCTCCCACCGAGATGTTCGACGCCAGAACCGAGTAGGGACCGACGCGGGCGCCGGAAGAGACCCGAACGTTGTCCCCCAGGACCACGGGCCCCTCCAGCTGGTCTTCGTCCACCCGCACGTCGCGCCCGACGTACACGCCTCCTTCGAGCCGCTCCCCCGCGGGCTCGATCCCTTCTACCTCGCCGTCCAGCACGGCCCTTTGCGCGCCCATGTACTGCTCGATGTTCCCGATATCCTCCCAGTAGCCCTCCATCACGTACCCGTACAGGGAGCGCCCCTCCTCGAGCATCTTCGGGAACTGCTCCTTGGACCAGTCGTACTCCTGCCCCTCCGGGATGTCCTTAAGGACCGAGGGCTCCAGGACGTAGATGCCGGTGTTGGCTGTATATGAGAAGACCTCCTCTTCATCGGGCTTCTCCATGAAGTCGGTAACGCGCCCGTCCTCCGCGACGGTCACTATGCCGAACTCCGAAGGATCGTCGACCTTCTTGAGGACCAGGGTGGCCTCGGCCCCGCGCTCCTCGTGGAAGGAGAGGGCCTCCGTCAGGTCTACGTCCGTCAAAGCGTCGCCCGAGACGATGACGAACCGCTCCTTCAACCGATCCTCGACGTCCTTCACCGAGCCGGCCGTGCCCAGGGGCTCCTCTTCGACGGAGTACTCGATGTTCATTCCCCACTCGGACCCGTTGCCGAAGTAGCCTTGGATGACCTCCGGCATGTACTCTAGGGTCACTACGACGTCCTCGAAGCCGTGGCGCTTGAGCAGATCCACGATGTGCTCCATGCACGGCTTGTTGACTATCGAGATCATGGGCTTCGGCTGGTTGCTCGTCAGCGGCCGGAGCCTCGTCCCCTTACCCCCGGCCATGATCACGGCTTTCATACACCCTCCTTTTATAGCGTCACGGTTATCGTACGGGTCACAGTTCTCTTCCCCAGTTCTACCCTACGGAGAGGTCTTCCAACAAACCTCTGCTCGTAACGCCTCGCTACTCAAAGGGCGTTGTC
>DATDKT010000270.1:0-5884 GCA_036519775.1 Rubrobacteraceae bacterium | reverse complement strand
GGTGCGGATAGTCCTCAAGGCCTTTATCTCGACCTGTCGCGCACGCTCCTGCGAGATACCCAGGGCCTCGGAGACCTCGCGCAGGGTGCGGCTCTTAGAGCCGTCGAGGCCGTGGCGCATGTTCAGGATGCGAGCCTCGCGTTCGGGGAGCGACCTCACGGCCTCGCGCAGCGTCCCCTCCCACTGCCCGATCTCGACCCGGACGTAATCGTCACCAATGCGCTCGTCGGGCACGAGGTCTCCCATCTCGGCGCCCTCCTCGGCGGCGGTCCCGATCCTCGCGTTCACGCTCCCGATGGGCTGGCTAACCTCGCGCAAGCGGCGGACCTCCTCGAGCTTCGTCCCGAGCCGGATGGCGAGCTCTTCTTCGGTGGCGTCGCGACCGAACTCGATGCTTAGAGCGTTCTCGGCCCGTCGGAGGCGGAAGACGGCGTCCACGACGTGGGCCGGCAAGCGGACGGTGCGGGCGTGGTCCGCGACGGCGCGGGTTACGGCCTGGCGGATCCACCACGTAGCATACGTCGAGAAGCGGTTGCCTAGAGACGGGTCGAATCGCTCGACGGCCTTTATGAGACCCGCGTTTCCCTCCTGGATGAGGTCCTCGAACAGTACCCCCCTCCCGCGGTACTTCTTGGCGATAGAGATCACCAGCCTCAGGTTCGACTCGATAAGTCGTGCCCGGGCCTCCTTATCGCCCTCTCGGGCGCGCCCGCTGAGCTCGCGCTCCTCGGCGGCGTCGAGCAACCGTCCGCCCCGGATCTTCCCCAGGTACTGTGTGAGAGTGTCCTGCTCCATCCCGTCCCCTTTCTTTACATCTATGCCGCCGGGTGAGACCCACCCCTTACGCGCGGCTCACCGTACGTTACGAACCGTTCCAAGACCCGCTCGTCCAGGCTGCTCGTTACGTGCCAGCTTCGCCCACACGAGCACCTGAGCTCCGGGAGTCGCCGTTCGTCTCCCTCGACGACGGCCTCTTTGAACGAGCGGAGGCAACACGCAGGCAGCCCCCGAACGTACGCCTCGGTCTCCGGCTCACCCACCAGAGCGAGCGTCGTATCCGGCCTCAAGGTATTCTTGCGCGCCACTACGCTGCCCCCTTTCGCTCCCCATCGCTCGCACGCTCGGTGAAGGCGCACTCTTCGGGCTCGACGGGCTGGTGTGCCTGCCAGGTCGCCCCGCACTCCGGGCACTCGAAGGAAGCGTCGAAGCTCCTGGAGGAGCGTCGGCAGCATCCGGGGAGGTCCACCTCGTAGAGCGCCTCTTCGCCCAGAGCCGCTATCCAGAGGCGGCCCATCCTAGGCCGCCTTCCCGGAGAGGCGTCCGATCCATTCGCTCGCCTCACCCCGGCTAAGCTCGGAGATCGGCTTGCCCACCATCTCCTCGAACTTCGGCAACCCGTCCTCGACGGTGTCCGAGATCAAGGCCTCTAGGTAGTTGAGCTGCTTGCGCGTGGCCGGCAACTCGCCCTTGTTGTTCTCGCCGGGCTGCGCCCCGGGCATACGCGGGGCCGAGGTCTCCTCCTGCGAAGGCAGAACCTCCTCATCGCCCAACTCCTCAAGCGCCGTGACGCCGACGTTGATCGCGTCCCTAAGCGCTCTGGCCTTCGCCCGCGTCTCAGCCATGCGGATGAGGTGCGGTACGATCGCACCCGAGACGTTCCCGGGACTCGCGTCCCCGATACCGCTGAACTTGCCGTCCTCCGTCCTCACTACGGCCCTCGCTATAGCGACCTCGCCGTTCCCGGCACTAGGCACCTGCAAGAGCTCCGTCTCTATGCTCCTCAAACCCCGCGCGTGCGCCTCGTCAAGCAAACCAGCATAAAGCACGAACCCGCGACCCCCGCGCTCGATCATGTACTCTTCACGCATTTCGCTATACCTCCTTCGGCGCCTTTGCACCGATGTCGCTATCTTCACTGAAATGAGTGAGATTAAAGACAAAAAAGAACTTCATCAGGCAATCCCCTCGTAAGAATATTGACGGCCACCGGGGGCGGCGGTGTTCTTGCGGCGGTGGATGAGGCCGAGCTTGAAGAGGCGGGTGGCACGGTTGTTCATAGCCGTGTGGTTGAGGCCGAGCCTGGCGGCGAGGTCTGCATTCGTTATGGAGCCGGCACCGTAGATGGCATGCAGCGTCTCCACCAGATGCTCAGGCACCTCGCCCACGATCTCGGGGGCGGCGCCGGGCTCGTCCACCCGGACCATGGCCAGCCCTCGCTGCCTCAAAGAGGCCTCGACGTTCTCCAACAGCTCCCGCTCCTCCTCGACCAGCAACACGCGCCGATCCCCATACTCCCCCGCCGCGACCCGCGAAGCCAGTATCCCCAACGCCTCGTCCGCGAACGAGTAGTCCATCAACTCCACGCCACGCGTATCCACGTACAAAACGCCCCCCGACGGCAACCCCTCGAGAGCCTCTACAAGCGCTTCCCGCACCCGCCGGCCCGTCCCCCGCGTCACCATCAACTTGCCTCTGGCCCCCCCGGCATCACCCGAGGCCACCTCGTAGACCGCACGTTCCAGGGGTTCGGCCTCTTCAGCCACCGGCTCTACCCTCACTGTCTTCAGTGAAATCATTTGACAGAATTATACTCGCCATGCTGCCTGAAATCAACAGTATTCGCGATCCTTTTTGGGGTTCACTTTTTTCGGGTTTCAAGCATCGGCCTTGCGAGGCAGGGAGACGCGGACGAAGGTGCCGGGGAAGCCGGGGACGTTGCGGGAGTTCGTGCGGTCACCGTAGTAGGTTACGCGGCCGGAGGCGGAGCGGAGGGAGAGGGAGCCTCCCGCCTTCGCAGCGATCTGGCCGACTACTGCGAGGCCGCCTCCGCGCCCCACCTCCCCGGTGCCGGAGACGCCCATTTTCAAGGCGTGGCGCAGGGCGTCGTTGTCGGTCGTGGTGAACTTCGCGTAGTCGGGATTGCGCGAGAGCGTCTCGCGGACGCCGACCCCGCCGTCAGCGATGGCGACGAGCACCTCCTCGCCCCGGCGCTCGCTCCTACTCCTGGGGCCGCTCACGATGTGCTGGTAGGCCTGAACGGCGGCGTAGGCCCCGAACGGGGAGTGGCCGTGCTCGACAGCGTTCGAGCAGATCTCGGAGAGGGTTGCGCAGATGCCAGCCCGCTCGCGCAAGCGGTACTCCTTATTCTCTAGAATCTCCGAAATGCGGTTAATTATGCCAGGGATCTCCTCTTCAGAGTGAAAGTTGACCAGCTCCTGCAGCGTCCCTGGGTTCCCTCGCCGCCGTTCTTCCAGTGAGGCCAGGTCCACGTTCGTCTCGATCCGGTGCCCGAAGATGCGAAAGAAGTTCATCCGCTCCAGGTACGCCGGCACGTTGTAGTCCGCGAGCCTGACGCCGACTATACTCGCACGTGGCGTCAAAAACTCCAACAGCGCCGCCAGCCCGCAAAGTCCCGCCGGTTCCACGAACTCCACCGGCCGCAGGTCCAGAACGACCATCTCCCCATCAACACCGGCGGCGGCTTCGAAAGCCGGATCAAAGCTTCCGAGCGTTAGGATGCCGCGCATAGCGCCCTGGGTTCGGATGTTCAACTCTAATTGCGTTCTCACGACTGCTATTGTATTCGGCGTCGCGTCACTATCGGGCTTCCTGATGCGGCGTCATCGAGTCACTAGCCGTCCCACCGGCGCTCGTAGAAGATCTCGGTGTAGCGTTTGTTGTCGAAGCGGCTGATGATGGCGCCATCGCCGACCTCTGTGAAGCCGTGCTTCTCGAAGACGCGCTGCATACGCTGGTTGTGAGCGAGGGTGGAGCCGCGCACGACCTTGAGGTTCAGCGTCTCGAAGCAGTAGGAGACCAAGAGCTCCACGGCCTCGCTGGCGTAGCCGCGGCCGCGCAGATCTTTGGGGCCTATCTTTATGCCGAGCTCGCACCCCTCGTGCCTGAAATCGTAGAGGGTGATGAGGCCGATGACCTCGTCGGATTCGTCCTCGGCTTCGCCCTCTCTGGCCTCGATGATAAAGGTCTTTACGGACGGGTCCTCCCAGCGAGCCAGGTAGTCGCGGCGGGCGGCGGAGAGGGAGATCTTGATCGGCGGTCGCCCGTTCCAGGCAGCGAGCTCGGGGTCCCGGTCCCACTCGTAGACCTTCTCGACGTCCTCCTCGCGCGGGGGTCGCAACGTTACGGACTCGCCGTTTATTGCCTCGATCTCTTCGGCGAAGATGCGCTTTCTCCTCTCCTGGAGCGTCGCAGCCGGCTATCGTCACTACAAGTATAAAGCCTCTCTAGGGTAGAATACGCCTCGGGGGAGAAGTGTAGACCGCGAGGCGGGTGAACCGCGCAGGGCGGGGACGGTGGTGAGCAGTACGGTAGGAGAGTTCTTCGGAGGCTCCACGCGGAGGATTCGGGACGAGGTATGGGGGGAGGTCCCGGTAGACAAGGCGGTCCGGACGTTGTTGGAGACCGCCGTAATGTCGCGCTTGAAGGGAATGAACGCTCTGGGCTTCACTCCCTTCGCCTTCCCCGCCGCCAAGCACAACCGGTTCGACCACTCGATTGGTGTCTACCACCTCACGCGCCTTACCTTGAAGCGCATCCTGGACTCCGGCGCCTACCTCGAAGATCGAGACGTCCGAGCCTCCCTGGCCGCGGCCCTCCTCCACGACGCCGGGCGCTACCCGTACGCTTCGGCCGTCGAGGGCATGAGGCTGCCCGGGATGCTCTCGCGTGACGAACTCACCCGGCGCCAGATCGAGGAGACCGAGGTCGCCGATGTCCTGCTCACCGGCTGGGACCTCAACCCGCACAATGTCTTTCGCCTCATCGCCGGGGGCGAGCCCGACGGCGATGCCGACGGGCCGGAGAGAGACGCGCCCGGAGGAGGCGTTCCCTTACGCAACCTGACGCCAACGGAGCACCTGGCGCGGGATCTGCTCTCGGGCTCCCTGGACGTTGATACACTCGACCATCTCATCCGGGACGCCCACGGCGCCAAAGTCCCCTACGGCATCGTAGACGTCAAGGCTCTGGTTAACTCTTTGCGCATCGTCGGCCAGGATAACCGGGCCGTTTTGGCCGTGGACGAGACAGGCGTCGGCCACCTGCAGTCGCTGGTCTTCTCCCGCTACCTGATGCGCTACAACGTCTACGGCCACCACGCTTTGCGCGCCCCCGCCGTAATGTTCCTCCGGGCCGTCCAAGACGCCATCCAGGGCGAAAGGCTCACCTCCGAAGATCTCGCCTGCCAGGACGACGCGGGCTCCCTGGCCCTCGTCGCCAAGTCTGTGGGCCCTGACAGCTCTTCCGATATTCTCGTGAGACGGCTCCTCGAGCGCCGTCCCTACAGCCGCGCCCTTGAGTTTGACGAACGCTACTCGAACTACGTCTCCCTCATACGCCTCCGCGACGACGCCTCCTGGCGCCGTCGAGTCGAGGAGGCCTGGGCACACTACCTGACCCGCTACCGCAAAGGCACCGCCGGCCCCTTCGACATCCTCATAGATCTCCCCCCCCAACGCGAGCACCCCGAAGTTGGCCTTCGGCTCATCCGGCGCTCCCCCCTTCCCGGCGAGCGTAACCCGGTCACCTGGCAAGGCGTCTCCGGCCTCACAGAAGACGACATGACCCGCT
Source organism: Rubrobacteraceae bacterium (assembly GCA_036519775.1). Classification (GTDB taxonomy): domain Bacteria; phylum Actinomycetota; class Rubrobacteria; order Rubrobacterales; family Rubrobacteraceae; genus Rubrobacter_F. The sequence goes on along the minus strand of DATDKT010000270.1, from coordinate 295 downwards.
ACTATGCCCCTCTCCACCGCGTCCGCATCGTCACGGCAAACGACGACCTCGCAACCTCCGTCAGGCGCCACATGGACGAGCTCTTTACCATCGCCGAAGAGGTCGGATGAAAAGGCAAGGAAAACGCGACCGGGCGAATCCAGGCGAAGAAAAAGGGCCGGTTTTCTATGAGGGTGAGACCCTTTTCCGGCCCTTAGCGGCCCCCTGATAGGACCGCTAGAAGGATATCCTTATTATAAGGAGCCCCCCTGTGAGGGCGCAAGCCCCGTTAACAATATTTAATCCTTTTTGCGCC
>DATDKT010000269.1:0-3995 GCA_036519775.1 Rubrobacteraceae bacterium | reverse complement strand
AGGACGGCAGTCCTTCCTTCCCTTACGTCCGTGCCCACCCAACCAACTACGACTGGCGCGAGGACATAGAGCAACTCGCCCACAGGATCGTGAACAGGGACTCCTTCAGGGGCCACATCTGGATCAACACCTATCATCACCATCCCCCTGGGGGCCCCGACGACTTCTGGCGCTGGCGCGATAAAACGTCGTTTGACGTGTGGGGCTTCGGCGGTCGCGGGGATCCGCTACCCAAGGAGCTCGGGGACCGAGTGTATCACGTGCTGTTCAGTGACCCTGACCCCCCGGACATCTGGTGGATCATCTGGCAGGGCGAAAGATGGAGCCGCTTTCAGCACCCGCAGCGGACGCCTTCGCCTCCGGGGCCGGCAGGCTCGGATCCAGGCCACTTCCACCACATACACGTAACGTACCTCGACAAAGAAGACCAAAGGTAGGAGGTGGGTATATCAAGCGTTACGGTGGAGCGCTAGGCGAAGCCGGGATAGAGCTGGAAGAGCACAGAGCTAAGGGCCGGGTTCAAGTAGCCTCGGCCCTTTTTCTTGCTTTTATTCACCCAAGTGCCTGGAGCTCGACAGCCCGTTGAAAAAGTCCCATAGGATCGGTCGATCGCTGGAGTAGCAGTCTGGGCGTCGCTAACATTTAGCCTCCCCCCATAGGAGGAGGCGCCGCTAACCATGATGGGTACGAAGGAGCGCACCTTCCAACCACTCCCCAACGACATCTCGCTCGAAGATCTCGTGCCAGAGGACAATTTCTACCGCCGTCTTCAAGAGAAGCTCGATCTCTCCTTCGTGAGAGAACTGGTTGAGGATCTCTACGCCGCTTCGGGCCGTCCGAGCGTCGACCCTGAAGTGTTTTTCCGTTTGCAACTGGTCATGTTCCATGAAGGCATCCGTAGCGAGAGAGAACTGATGCGCATCGTCTCTGACCGCCTCTCGATTAGGTGGTACGTTGGCTACGATCTCCACGAGCCACTGCCCGACCACTCCAGCCTCACCCGTATCCGGGATCGCTTCGGCCTGTCGGTGTTCCGAGAGTTCTTCGAGCGGATCGTACAGATGTGCGTCGAGGCGGGCCTGGTCTGGGGCGAAGAGTTGTACTTCGATGCCACCAAAGTCGACGCCAACGCCTCTCTGGACTCGATCGCTCCGAGGTTCTACGTGGAGGAGCACCTGGACGAAGTCTTTACTACCGTAGAAGAGCATCCTAACGCCGAGCAAGAGCACAACGTGAGCACGGCCTCCGAGCGAGGGGAGTCGCCGATGGCCGAGCTTTACGAACTTCCCTTTGTTGGCGACAACGTACTCACCGAGGAAAATGCCGCAAGAGACGACTGGATCTCCCGAAACGGCCACCAGAGACGCGAGCAAAAGGGCGTATGGTATCGGCGCAAGGCAGACTTCCTGGCCTCGAACACCGATCCCGATTCCTCTCCGATGAAACGCAGGGACATCAAGGGCTCACACCTTGGCTACTACACCCACTACGTCGTAGACGGAGGAAAGGCGAGGATCATCCTCAACGTACTCGTGACTCCCTTCGAGGTTACAGAGAACCAACCGATGCTCGACTTACTCTGGCGTAGTAGCTTCCGTTGGAAGATTGCTCCTCGGCAAGTTACCGGCGACACTGCCTACGGTACTGTCGAGAACATTGCCGCCGTGGAGCGTGCTGGCATCAGAGCCTACGTGCCTTTGACCGGAGCAGGCAAGGCAGGCCCCTATTTCAGCAAGGAGGAGTTCGCCTATGACCCCCATCAGGACCTCTACCGGTGTCCGGCAGGCGAGATCTTGAGACCCAAGACCTTCAGAGCTGCCAGAAACCAGATCCTCTACAAGACCGAGCCGGGTACCTGCACCTCCTGCTCGATGAGAGCCCGATGCACCGACAACAAGACAGGCCGTCAAGTGCTGCGCCACCGTGACGAGCGCTACGTAGATCGGGTCAAGAGCTATCGTGGCACCTTCGCTTACGAGAAGGCACTACGCAAACGCCGGGTATGGGTGGAGCCGTTATTCGGTGAAGCTAAGGACTGGCACGGTATGAGGAGGTTCAGGCTCAGGAGGTTGGAGAAGGTAAACATCGAGGCGCTGCTAATCGCCACCGGACAGAACATAAAGAGGTTGGTAGCGCCTCGGAACTGGGCTCCGCGGAAGTTGGCACAGGCGGCGGGCTTGCGTCCACCGGATCCGGTGAGTCGTTGCAGGTCTCATGTGAGTGGACGGTAGCCTTCTTTTGGTGGAGCAAAGGCGTATTTCAACAGGCTGTATAGCTCTCTTCATTAGAGGCTGTTATGAACTTGCTCGGGAGTGGCTTGCTAATGCTGAAAACGGGCAACCGACGGAGAGCCGAGTTAACCGAGGAATCCGCATCCTGATGCGCTTTTTCAGTCGAGTTCATAACACGCTCTAGGACCACGTAGCGGGGCATATGCCCTCCTCCTCTCTCCCGCCTACAGCAACGATCACAACTATTGACCTAGCAGGATCTATGCTCGATCATGGGGCAATGAAAGCCTATTCAGAAGATCTACGCCAGAAGGTAGTCCAGACCGTACACCAGCGCGGTACCTCCAAGTCCGAGGCTGCCCGACTCTTCGGTATCAGCCTCTCCTCGGTCAAGCGTTACACCAGACTCGCCGACAGAGGAGAATCTCTCACGCCCAGGAAGGGAGGTGGAAGACCCCCCATAGCAGACGACGCTACGAGGAAGCTCCTTGAGGAGGACATAAGCACAAGACCCGCCGCTACCGTCAAAGAAAGGCGCCACTTCCTGGAGAGCTTCGCCGGCAAGAGCCTCAGCGAAGTCACCTTGAGGAGGCTCCTAAAAAGGATGGGCTTCTCTCGAAAAAAAGGACTGTGGGGGCGCTGGAACGAGACGAGTGGCTAAGAGCCGCTTGGAAGGTGACGGTAGCCCAATCGCTCGATGCTCGCTCTGTGGTGTTCGTAGATGAGATGGGAACGAACATCTCGCTTTCTCCCGTGTATGGGTGGTCTAGAAAGGGAGAGAGGGCCTACTGCTCGGTGCCCCGTAACCGCGGCAAGAACACCACGCTGCTCGCAAGCATGAGCGTTCAGGGGATGGGGTCCTCGCTCGCCGTGGAAGGCGCGACCACAGCCGCGGTCTTCGAGACGTACGTGGAGCGGGTCCTTGCGCCCACTCTGCGTAAAGGTCAGGTTGTGGTGATGGACAACCTATCTGCCCACAAAGGGGAGAAGGTAAGGGAGCTCATCGAAGGGCGGGGCTGCGAGCTTTTGTACCTGCCGCCCTACTCGCCGGAGCTCAACCCCATAGAGGAGGCCTTCAGCAAGATCAAGGGCCTGATGCGCAAAGCTGAGGCGCGTAGCCGCGAAGCCCTGCTAGAGGCCCTCGGGGCGGCGATCTCGGCGCTCAGCGCCCAAGAAGCCCGCGGGTTCTTCGAGCACTGCGGCTACCGTGCAATGGTTCAACTCTTTTGATCACCGCTGTAGTACCGACTTACGCTAGAGCGCTTCGTTGAGTTTGGCGCACGTCACCGGCGGCGACTCCCCGGGGCCGGGCTTGTGGACGTTGACGTGCTTGGACGACTCCCTTGACCAGGTCGTCCACGGCCTGCAAGGACTCGACCCTATTTTCGTGGCGTTTGTTTATCGCGGAGATCTGGGAGGATGTGAGTTTCGACTGCTGCCTTATCCAGGAGGGTTTGTCGGAGACGTCGGCCTCGTTGAAGGAGGAAAGGCGCGGGCCAATCACGCCGTCGTAGGCGTGCGCGTCGCGCGGGGTCGGTGTGGACGGCTCGTGGGGAGCGATGGGCGCTACGTAGGCGAAGAAGGTTTTATCTGCCGCCACACTGTTGCTGATGAACGCGTTAGTCTGCGTGCTTATCACATCGGTGGAATAGTCGCTATCGCTGGTGCCGAAGTGCCTGACAACGCCCTGGTCGTTTACGTCGTAGTCGAAGTAGCGAAGGTCGCCTGAGGTGAAAGCAGCGAACCATCTATCCCATTGTACTT
>DATDKT010000268.1:0-5413 GCA_036519775.1 Rubrobacteraceae bacterium | reverse complement strand
CCGCACTGGGGGCGAAGGTATGAACCACGATGAGCTCAGGACGAGGCACGAGGCGGTTCTTCCCCAGTGGATGCCGCTCTACTACGAGCGGCCCATAGAGCTGGTGCGCGGCGAGGGGTACAAAGTCTGGGACTCCGAGGGGAACGAGTACCTGGACTTCTTCGGCGGGATAGTTACCACGATCAGCGGTCACGCTGTACCGGAGATCGTCGAGGCGGTGCAGGGGCAGGCCGGCAAGATCCTGCACTCCTCGACGCTGTACCTGATCGAGAACCAGATCAAACTGGCGGAGAAGCTCATAGACCTCGCCCCGATCTCCGGCGACAAAAAGGTATTTTTTACGGTTAGCGGGACCGAGGCGAACGAGGCGGCGCTGCTCTTCGCCACGAGATACCGTGGGTCCAGCGAGGTCATCGCGTTGCGCTCCTCCTACCACGGACGCTCGTTCGCCACGATGGGGATAACTGGCCAGAGTACCTGGAGCCCCACCTCGAGAACCGCCCTCGACGTTAGGTATCTAGCAAGCCCCTACCACTACCGCTGCCCATTCTGCAGGAACGAGCCGAGGTGCAATTTACTCTGCGCGGACGATTTGCGGGGCCTAATCGAGGCGGAGACCACGGGTCACGTGGCCGCCTTTATCGCGGAGCCGATACAGGGCGTCGGCGGCTTTATCGAGGCTCCGCCAGGCTACTTCAAGCGGGTAAAGGAGATCTTAGACGAGACAGGGATACTCCTGATCTCCGACGAGGTCCAGACCGCCTTCGGACGAACCGGCGACCACTTCTGGGGCATCGAGGCGCACGGTGTGGAGCCGGATCTGGTAGTGATGGCCAAGGGCTTGGGGAACGGCCTTTCGATAGGCGCGGTGATGGGCCGCGCGGAGATAATCGACGCCATCTCCCCGAACCTCCACCTCTCCACCTTCGGCGGCAACCACGTCTCGACCGCCGGCGCGCTCGCAAACCTGAACTACATCCTCGACAACGACCTGCAAAAAAACGCCGCGGAGGTGGGCGGCTACCTCAAGGAGCGGCTGCGGGAGATGGCACAGAAGCACCCGGTCATCGGTGAGGTGCGCGGGCGTGGCCTGATGCTCGGCATAGAGCTTATAGGTCCGAAAGAGGAGCCCGACCCCGAGGCGGCGGCCCGCTTGCTCGAAGCCTGCCGAGAGCGTGGCCTGCTAGTCGGAAAGGGCGGCATAAAGGCGAACTCAATCCGCATCTCGCCGCCCATGATCGTCACGCGGGAGGCCGCCGAAGAGGCGGCTGCTATCCTCGAAGAAGCCCTCGCCGAGGTCGCGACGAGGGAGAAGGTGGGCTAATGGAATCAGTCGAGCAGGTAGACTCCCGTCGCGCCGTCGAGGAGCTAAAGGAGCTCGACGGGCTGACCGGCGGTCCAGACGGTGCCCGGCGGGTAGCTTGGACCGTCGAGTGGGTCAAGGCGCGCGACTGGCTAAAGGAGAGGCTCGACGGGATCGACTGCGAGGTCGAGACGGACGAGGCCGGCAACCTCTGGGCGACCGCTCCCGGTGACACCGAAGAGGCCGTCATCCTCGGCGGGCACATAGACTCCGTCCCAAACGGCGGCTGGCTCGACGGCGCCCTGAACTCGATAGGCGCTCTTGAAGTCTTCCGCTCTCTCGCGTCGCAGAAGCGCCCGGCAACGCTTCAACTCGTGGATTGGGCCGACGAAGAGGGCGCCCGCTTCGGTCGTAGCCTCTTCGGCTCGGGGGCGGCGGCCGGGTCGCTGAAGCCCGACGACGTTCGCAACCTCAAGGACAAAGACGGAGTCGCACTGTCGGACGCGTTGGCCGAACACGGGGTCGAGCTCGACCGGGTGAACGAGGCGAACGAGCAGCTCCGAAACGCCGTCGCTTACCTGGAGCTGCACATCGAGCAGGGTCCGGTGCTGGAGCGGATGGACCTGCCGCTGGGAGTGGTGCTCGGGACGTTCGGGGTCGAGCGGCACGCGGTGCGCTTTACGGGGCAGCACGCCCACTCCGGCTCGACGCCGATGGACGTGCGCAGGGACGCCTTTATCGCGGCGGCTCGCTCGGCCAGCGAATTTCGGGACGATGCCGCTCGCCGGGACGACGTGCGCGGTACGGTCGGCTTCGTCAACGTTACTCCCGGGATCGTCACGGCGTTCAACGGATGGTGCGAAGTGTCGCTGGACCAGCGCGCCCTCGACGCCGGCGTGCTCGCCGACATGCTGGAGACGGCGAAGGAGGTGAGCCAGAGAGTAGCGGAGGAGGAGAACGTCGCGGTCGAGTGGGAGCGGCTCTGGCAGATAGAGCCGATATATTTCGACGAGGAGCTTATTGGGCTAGCCGAGGAGGCTGTAAACGAGGTGGCAGGGAGGTCGCACCGGTTGCCGAGCGGTCCCCTACACGATGCGGCGGAGATGGCGCGGCTCATGCCTACGGTTATGCTCTTCGTAAAGAGCCTCAAGGGCCTGAGCCACACCAAGGAGGAGGACACACCGGAGGAGGATCTGGAACTTTCGGTGCAGGCGCTGCACCGACTCGCGGTGCGAACGATGGATTGGGCGGTCAACCGGTCGTAGAGGGCGACGAGAGAAAGGGGAGGACGGGGTGGCGCAAGAAGAGTTCAGGGACATGGCAGTGAGCGATGCGGCGCGGCTCGGCGCGATAAAAGCTCAGGTCAGCGCCTCGCCTCTGTACAACGAGGACCTTGCGCCCACCGAGCCTGAGGAACGAACCTGGACGACGTACAATATCGCGGCGCTCTGGATCGGTATGGCCATAGTCATCACGACCTACACTCTTGCCTCGGGGCTTATGGCCGCCGGGATGAACTGGTGGCAGGCGCTCCTGACCATCTCTCTGGGCAACGTCATCGTCTTGGTCCCCATGCTCCTGAACGCCCACGCGGGGACCAAGTACGGTGTTCCCTTCCCGGTCTTCGTTCGCGCCTCGTTCGGGGTGCGTGGTGCGAACTTCGCGGCGATAGCGCGAGCGCTGGTCGCCTGCGGCTGGTTCGGCATCCAGACCTGGATCGGGGGCCTCGCCCTCGACGCGCTCCTGACCGTCGCCTGGAGCGGCTGGGCGAGTGTGCCAGGACACGCGTTCATAACCTTCTTTATCTTCTGGGCGGTGCAGGTCGTGATTATCCTGACCGGTATCGAGGGCGTGAAAATCTTCGAGTCCTACTCTGCGCCGCTCCTGATCGCCGGCGGTATGGCCCTGCTGATCTGGGGCTTCGTTGCGGGCGGAGGTGTAGGAAACGTGTTCTCGACCTCGGCCGAGCTGCAGCAGGGGCAGGCCTCGTTCTGGGCGATCTTCCCCTCCGCACTGGCGGCGAACGTCGGGTACTGGATCACGCTCTCCCTCAACATCCCCGACTTCACCCGCTACGCGAAGAGTCAGCAATCGCAGATCGTCGGGCAGGCTGTAGGGCTTCCCCTGACGATGACGGCCTTCAGCTTTATCGGGATCGCGGTCACGGCGGCCACCGTCGTCGTTTTCGGCGAGGCCATCTGGGACCCGGTGCAGGTGGTCACGCAGGTCGCTAGCGACCTTCCCGCCGTCCTGGTCCTCGCCATGGTCATCATCGTGATAGCCCAGATCTCGACCAACATGGCCGCTAACGTCGTCTCCCCCTCGTTCGACTTCTCCAACCTGGCGCCTAAGTACATCTCGTTCCGTACCGGCGGTATCATCACCGCTATATTGGGCATCGTCTCGTTCCCCTGGGTGCTCTTCGAAAACGTCGGCGCCTACATCTTTACCTGGCTCGTCGGTTACGGGAGCCTGCTTGGGGCGATCGGGGCGGTCATGATCGCGGACTACTGGATCCTGCGCCGCAGAAGGCTCGACCTCGCCGACCTCTACAAGACAGATGGGCGTTACTCCTACTCAAGCGGCTGGAACTGGCGGGCGATAGTAGCGGTCTTCATCGGCGTGATCCCTGTCCTACCTGGCTTCTTAAAAGCCGCTACGACCCCGGGTTTCGAGGGCGTCTTCCAGAACCCGACCTTCATCGAGGGCCTCTACAACTACGGTCTTTTCTTCACCTTCTTCGTCGCGGGGGCGGCGTACCTGCTGTTGAGCCTCATTCCCAGCCGCGCCCCCGAGGTGGCCGAAGATCGGGAAGCCGTCCCTGAGTAGTCGGACAGGAGAGTGCATGGACTTCGGAGTCACCTTCCAGACGGATCCCCCGGCCTGGCGTGTCGTTGAGTTAACACAAAGAGCCGAACGGCTAGGGTTCACCCACGCGTGGACCTTCGACTCGCACATTCTGTGGCAGGAGCCCTACGTCGTATACTCGCAGATGCTCTCGGCAACCGAAAGGATCATGGTCGGACCCTTCGTCACCAACCCCGCCTCGCGCGACCCCTCGGTGACGGCCTCGCTTTTCGCGACCCTGAACGATATGTTCGGCAACCGCACCATCTGCGGCATAGGCCGGGGCGACTCGGCGGTGCGTGTTCTCGGCAGGAAGCCCACTATGCTGGCGCAGGTGGAGGAAGCCATGCACACGATAAAGGAGCTGGCCGAGGGGCGGGAGATAGACCTCGCGGGCGTCGGCGTGCGCATCCCCTGGATCAAGAATGGGAAACTCGACGTGTGGATGGCGGGCTACGGACCGAAGGCTCTCTCTCTTGTCGGGCGTAAGGCCGACGGCTTCATCCTCCAGCTCGCCGATCCCGTGCTTCTAGAGTGGACCATGAAGCACGTCCACGACGCGGCTACCGCGGCGGGCCGGGATCCAAGAGACGTAAAGATCTGCGTCGCCTCACCGGCCTACGTCGGCGACGACCTGGCCCACCAGCGCGACCAGTGCCGGTGGTTCGGGGGCATGGTCGGAAACCACGTCGCCGACCTCGTTGCCCGCTACGGGGAGGGGGGAGAGGTACCGGCTGCTCTCACTGACTACATAAAAGCGCGCGAAGGCTACTACGACTACAGCTATCACGGTAAGGCGGGCAACCCCTCAACCGACTTCGTTCCGGACGACATCGTGGACCGATTCTGCGTTCTGGGAACCGCCGAGGACCACATTGCGAAGCTTGAAGTGCTCAAGGAATTGGGCGTGGACCAGTTCAACATCTACCTCATGCACGACGCCCAGAAGGAGACGCTCGACGCGTACGGCGAGGAGATCATACCGGCCCTCAGCGCGAGATCTACTGTATAGAGGACAAATATAAGATTGTGTCTGCTTTCAGGTCCTCGAAGCCTTCGTACCTCGCCCATGCTCAACCCGACGGCTGGGCTTCAAGTTACTCCTAAACCCCGGCTAGAGGCGTCTCGTTGAGGATGAGCCAGTAGAGACCAAGCTGGCGTACCGCCTCCACAAACTGCCCAAAGTCTACCGGCTTGCGAATGTAGCTGTTCGCCCCACACCCGTAGCCCTCCACCAGGTCCCGCTGCTCCCTAGAGGAGGTC
>DATDKT010000267.1:0-5385 GCA_036519775.1 Rubrobacteraceae bacterium | reverse complement strand
CATGCACGCCCCGACGGTGGAGCCCGCCTCGTCGGAGGCGAGATAGGCGGCCATCGCGGCTATCTCCTCTGGGGTTACGAGCCGGCCGTGGGGCTGGCGGGCCTTCATCGTCTCGCGCGCCTCTTCGGGGTCGTCGTAGCCGGCGGTGATGCGGGCGACCCAGGGCGTGTCCACCGTGCCCGGGGCTATACAGTTGACCCGTATCCCTTCCTCTATGTGGTCTATGGCCGCCGCCCGCGTGAGCGAGAGGATGCCGCCCTTCGCGGCCGAGTAGGCTGCCCGGTCGTTCAGGCCCACCAAAGCGGCGATGGAGGACATGTTAATGACGGAACCACCTTCGGAGTCTCTCATCAGGGGTATGGCGTACTTCATCCCGAAGAACGTCCCTTTGAGGCACACATCGAGCACCACGTCCCAGTCCTCTTCCGACGTCTCCGGTGTGCTCGCGGCGATGCCGACGCCCGCGTTGTTGACCATAACGTCGAGACCGCCCCATTCTTCAACTACGCGCCGCACGAGGGCCTCGACCTCGTTCTCTTTGGTGACGTCGGCCCGCTGGACCAGCGAGTCGCCTTCGAGCTCCGAGGCGACCTCGTTCGCGGCCTCCTCGTCCACGTCGGAGATCACGACTCGCGCGCCTTCCTCGGACATGCGCAAGGCAACTGCCCGCCCGATCCCCGCGCCCGCCCCGGTGACGATCGCGCGCTTGCCCTCCAGGCGCCTCATGTACCTTCTCCTGATGCCATGTCTCCTCCATCCCCGTTACCCATGATACTGGCGGCCCGTATAATAGCGCTGTGGCAGGGGCCGCGAAAGCGCGCCCGGGGACCGGAGGGAAGGAGTGCTGCCTTGAAGATAACGGATGTTCGGACTGCCGTGGTCGAGGCGAACTACGACTGGACCTATACCCGCATCTACACCGACGAGGGCATAACCGGCCTCGGGGAGAGCTTCCTGGCGCCGGGGCTGACCACTATCATCCGGGACCTGAAGCCGTTGCTCGTCGGCGAAGACCCGCGCAACGTGGACAAGCTGTGGAGTAAGATGCGCTGGGCTGCCTCGGGGGCCGGGTCTATGGGCGGTATCATCCACAACGCGATCTCCGGCATCGAGGCCGCTCTCTGGGACGTCGTCGGCAGACACTACGGCGTCCCGATCCATGCCCTTCTGGGCGGCAAGTACCGCGACAAGGTCCGCGTCTACGCCGACTGCCACGCCGGCGAGGCCCTGGAGTCCCTGAGCTCCATCATGGTCGCCCGCGCCCCCAAGTGGATGCCCGATGACGAGGGTGCGACCGCCACCGCCTCCGAGATCAACCAACCCGTACACGGCCGGGCCTACGGAGAGGCCGAAGCCGACGAGGTCTTCACCCCTGAGATGTACGCCCAGAAGGCCCGGGAGGTCGTCGACGAGATGGGCTTTTCCGCCATCAAGTTCGACCTCGACGTCCCGAACCCGTACACGTTGGACACCTTCTCCGGCACCCTCACTAACGCCGAGGTGAAGTTCATGGTCTCGCTCGTCGAGGCGGTACGCGAGGCGGTCGGGGACACGGTGGACATCTGCTTCGACCTGCACTGGCGCTACAACGTCTCCGACGCCCGGAGGCTGGCGTACGAGCTGGAGCCTTACGGCCTCATGTGGCTCGAAGACCCCGTACCGCCAGAGAACATTGAGGCCATGCGCCGGGTCACCCAGAGCACCAAGACCCCGATCTCCAGCGGCGAGAACTACTACATGCGCTTCGGCTTCAGGGAAGCTCTGGAGAAGGGCGCCCTGGACATCATCGCCCCTGACCTGCAGAAGGTCGGTGGCCTGTTAGAGGCGCGCAAGATCTGCGACATGGCCGACACCCACTACGTCGCCGTGGCGCCTCACTGCATCGCGAGCCCTATCGGGACCATCGCCTCCACCCACGTCGCCACCGCCATCCCCAACTTCCTCGCCCTCGAGTGGCACGGCATGAGCGTCCCGTTCTGGGAGGACATGGTCACCGGCTTCGACGGCCCGGTAATACAGGATGGTTGGATCAGGGTTCCCGAGACGCCGGGCTTGGGGGTGGAGCTGAACGAGGAGGTTGCCCGCGAGTACGCGTTGGAGGGCGAGCCTTTCTTCGAGGAGTAGCGAAACCGTCTACTCGCCGCCGTACATGGCGTCGACGCCCGCGCGCCACCTGAGGAGGTTTTGGCGCCGCTCGTCCAGCTCTTCTTTGCTCCGTTCGCTCGCCAGGTTTTGCTCCTCCGAAGGGTCTTCGGAGAGGTCGAAGAACTCGTCGGGCTCGTTGTTATAGTGGTGGATGTACTTCTCGTCCCCCTTGAGGCTCGCCAGGCACTTGCGGTTGGTGATGCAACTGAAGTTCAGGGTTCTATCTTCAGGTAGCTGACGCAGCAGCGAGTAGCCCGGGTACTGCCCGTTCCTTACCTCGTAACCCAGCACGTCGAGCACGGTGGGCAGGATATCGATCTGGCTCGAGAGCTCTTTGACCCGCTCGCCGCTCTGGAACCGCTTGGGATCGTGGATGAGCATCGGTATTCTCAGCCCCTCCTCGTAGATGGTGTCGCCGTGCAGGTAGCGTCCATGCTCGCCGAAGCCCTCCCCATGGTCGCCGAAGAGGACGAAGACCGTGTCCTCGTACAGCCCGAGCTTCTTGTACTGGTCGAAGAGGTTCTCCAGGAAGTGGTCCAGCATCCGCAGGCAGTTGTGGTAGCGGTCGATCTCCTCGTCCTCCGAGAAGCTCTCGTAGCCGTAGCGGTTGGGGACACACTCGTAGCCGTAGTGGCCCGTACCCGTGAAGTATTCGGCCATAAACGGCTCGTCGCCGTGCTTTTTGAGCCACTCCTCGCTTGGCTCGAGCAGTATGTCTTCCTCGTAGCCAAAGGTGTTTGTCACCTGGAAGCCCTCCGTGTCCATGACCTCGGACGAGTAGATCTCCTCATAGCCGAAGCCCCTTGCGACGGCGTCGAAGTTGTCCATGGTATTTGACGTCGAGGCGAAGAAGACCGTCTGGTAGTACTGGCCCTTGAGCAGGCTGGCGAGACACGGGACGGGGATGCCGCCCGGTTCGAACTCCGGGCCCGGGTACAGTGGCGGCTCGATCCCGCAGTTGACCCCGACGCTCGCTTTGGAGGAGCGAGGGACGGTCGTGTAAGCCCTCTCCATGAGCAGGCTGCTCTCTGCCAGCTCGTCCAGGAAGGGCATGGTCTTGAGGTCCTCGTTATAGGGGGTTACGGATTGTGCGCGGGTGGACTCCAGGTGGATCAGGACGACGTTCCGCTTCTCGGTATCCGGCGTCTGTGCGAGTTCAGCGTGCGCGGCGGGATGCTCGCCGGCGTACGAGCCGTAATCCTCGGCAGCAGCCGCCTCCATCCCCGTCAGGACCATATTGACGACCGGGTCTCTAGCCACCGTGGTCGTGCCGGTCAGCAGCGAGAGCGAGCCGAAGCTGAACGCCAGAAACCAGAGCCCAAAAACTGCCGAGAAGAAGATCCCGGATGCTTCGGTAGCAGACCTCTCCGGCCACCCCCGCCACCATCCGATGGCGTGCGTCAGGATCAGAGGCCCCAGGGTCGCGTAGAGGAGGGCAGCTGCGAGTAGCATCCAGGCCGAGGTCGGGACGTCGTAGGCGAAGATCGGCCCGAGCTCCTCGAACTTGGGGATCCACTCGGCGATGGTGCCGTAGTCGAGGGTGGTGCCGTTCTGCCGGAAATACTGGTGGGCGCACGTGGCTACGACCAACACGAATATCGTTGTGGCGTGGAAGAGAATGACCACGACCCGCCGAAGCACGCCTCTCCCGCGCACTGCAGCGAAAAGCCCGATCCAGAGCAGCGCGTAACCGAGGTTAGAGAACAGGTCCGACCACATCAGACCAAGGATCGAGTCAGCTCCATTGCTGCCAGGCAGCGAAGCGACGCTGTATGCCTTGAGCGCGAGATTGTAGACGGTCAAGGGGATCAGGAGACTCAGCAAATAGACCCAATCCCGGCGGCTCAGGAGCGTTTTCGAGAAGCCCAGATAGCCCACCCCGCTGTTCTCTTTCCCAAGCGCCAAAGCGCGAAGATTCTACAGGCAATTAATGACGCTGTACAAGGAGCCAACAGAACCTCTCAACCGTCGGAGACGGTTGAGAGGGCGCGATTCCGCTGGACTCCTGGTTTTGTGGTAGGGGCAGCTAGGTATGTGTCCCCAAAGCTACACAATCCCCTAAGCTGCGCTTCCGTGCCCTACTCGGCGAGGGCATCCCCAAGGTGGCGATGACGCTGACCTAGACCACGGTACCCTCACGGTGCGGCATCTAGGATCTACAGGTTTTCTTCGGTCCGCAGTGAGTCACTGGTAGCCGGTGGAGGTCAACCGGTAAGACACCCTTACCCTGTAGCCTAGGCTAGCTCTGGATATCTATCCAACTCTGCTACATGTTGTGTCGCCCACCACGCCTCTTTAGGGCGTGCACCGGCCATTTGCCCCAGTCTTAACGCATAGCGATTCGCCGCGCTGTATACACACTTCCGAGAATATCCCTTCTCGGCAGTTCAGTGAATAGAGGCAACCCATCCCTTGCCCCTACTTCTACCTACATCTGACTGCACAAGTGTCTCTTAGGAACCCAACGTCTTATAGTCACACCGCTCAAAACATGAGACATGCATCGATTTTGTCAAACTACTACATCTTGTGGTAATAATCGTAACATCCACAAATCATACTATCGGTCGGAGACCATCATCCTTTTGGAGGATGCGCCGCTCGACCTTCTTGTATTTCATGTAACTAGCTGAAAGGGAAAGCACGCGACTACAAAGGAGGTAGTTTATGCGTAGAGTCATGCTCCTGGCCCTCTCCGTCCTTATGGTGGTATCCATGGCCGTCTCCCCGGCACTCGCCCACGACCGGGACAGGGACTGTTGGGACGAGGACGGGCACTTCTGGACCTGTGACAGGGGAGACCGTCACGACTGGGGGGACCGTAACGAAAATGATGAGGACGTCTGCGTCGTGTTCGTCTTCGTGCCCTTCGGCTTCTGGGACTTCGACTTCTGGAACTGGGTCTTCTTCTGGCGAGATTTGGGTTCCCACTGGGAGTGTTCGGACTAGGGCTTGCGTTGGCATCGAGGAGGTAGGACTAGCGAAGAGGTCCTGTAACCTTAAAGGAGGAAGGCCATGAAGCGTCTGCTACTCTTGGTCGTGTTATCGGTTATCGCCCTGCTCATGTTCGTGCCCCCCGCCGTGGCGCAGGATGCGGGCGTGGAGTCAGTGCCCATACAGAATGCATGGTCGGTGAACATAGGGGACAACTTCTTCGACCCGCCTCAGTCCGCCGTCGAGCCGGGAAGCACGATAACTTGGACCAACAACGGCGACGAGCCGCACACAGTTACCGCCGAC
>DATDKT010000266.1:0-41095 GCA_036519775.1 Rubrobacteraceae bacterium | reverse complement strand
TCTCCAAGAACTGCGGGGCGTGTGTCTCGCCGCCCTTGGTATCGTAGTTGATTATCTCGTACCTAGTGCCCAGAAGGCCCAGGAGCAGCCGAACCTTGTAGCTATTCCCCGACCTCGGGGCGGAGTGCAGCCGCATCGCGCCTCCTACCTCGCTCCGTAGCGTACGACCGACGAACATTTCTCATCCTATTCGGCCCGGCCTTCATTCGCAAGACTTTCGGCGGATACTTCGAGCACCGGAATGCGCACGAAATGGCAGCAGCGATCCCCGATCTATAGGTGGATATTAAAGGCTCGTTCCTAGTCGGCGGCCGGATGGTCCGGCGGCAGCCACCCTTCGGGGATGGGCGTTCCGACCGGCGCGACCGACACACGGGGAGACCGCCCAGGGATGAGGCTCGTGAAGACCACGCCGAGGGGCTCACCGCCGTGGTAGGAGGCGCGGCAGGCGAGCAGGAGACGGAGGCCGCCGCTGACACGTTGTACGCCGGCCGTAATGCCCGGGTAGCACGGCTCGAAGGAGAGGCGGTGGGTACGCTCGACGCGCTCCGCGCCAAGGTTCCGGGCCAGCGCCAGGAGGTGACTCGCGTCACTGTCGGCTGCGATGCGTACCCTGCCGATGCTCCGCGCAGCCTGCGTGGTCAGCACTGTGGATAGGTAGAGGCGGTGCGTTTCGGGGTCGAGTGTCGGGCCCACAGGCCGGAGTGTATACGGGGCGCAGCCTGTTTGTACGGCGATCTCTATAATGTCCCCGTTCGCGTAGAAAGGGGAAAGGGCATGGCCGAGCCGCAAAACCTCGTTCGAAAACTGCTCTCCGGTCGTTTGTTGGCAGGTGATCTCGCCCCCGGCGAGGAGATAGACCTCGCCGTCGACCAGATCCTCATAGAGGACGCGACCGGGTCCATGACCGCCCTGCAGTTCGAGGAGTTGGAGGTGGACCGCGTCGACGTGCCCCTAGCAGTCATGTACGTGGACCACAACGTACTTCAGATAGACAACAAGAACATGGACGAGCACCGCTTCCTGCAGACGTTTTCAGCGCGCTACGGCATCCACTACTCGCGACCCGGCAACGGCATCTCGCACTACGTCCACCTGGAACGGTTCGCCAAACCCGGCGAGGTCCTGGTCGGAGCCGATTCGCACTCCACGATGGGGGGCGCCGCCGGGATGTTTGCCATAGGCGCCGGAGGGCTCGACGTGGCCGTTGCCATGGCCGGATACGGCTTCACCCTGGAGTGCCCCAAGGTCGTCGGCCTCGAGCTGCGTGGGGAGCTGCCCGACTGGGTGCAGTCGAAGGATATAATCTTAGAGCTCTTGCAACGCTACGGGGTGCGTGGCGGGTCGGGGAGGGTCTTCGAGTTCATGGGGGAGGGCGTTACGGCCCTTTCGGTGACCGAGAGGGGCACGATCTGCAACATGATCACCGAGCTCGGCGCGACCGCCGCGATTTTTCCTTCCGATGAGCGGGTCCGTGAGTGGCTCGAAACCCAGGGCCGCGAGGACCACTTCGTGGAGATCTCTGCCGACGAGGGCGCTCCTTACGACGAGACCGAGATCGTGGACCTCTCGGAGCTAGAGCCCCTGATCGCCAAACCACACTCTCCAGGCAACGTCGCGCCGGTGAGCGAGGTGGCGGGGACGAGGACCGTCCAAGTGTGCGTGGGCTCCTCCGTGAACTCCTCCTACGAGGACCTGGCTACCGTCGGGGCCGTCTTGAAGGACGCCATCGTTCACCCCTCCATAGAGATGACGGTCACGCCGGGCTCGCGCCAGATCCTCGACACCATCTCCAAGGGTGGGGTCTATCGCGACCTCGTCGCCGCCGGGGCCCGGATGCTCGAACCGGTGTGTGGCCCCTGCATCGGCGTCGGCCAGGCGCCGTCCGCAGGTGAGCCTTCGGTCAGGACCTTCAACCGAAACTTCCCGGGCAGGAGCGGGACGGCGGGTGATGAGGTCTACCTCTGCTCGCCTGCGACTGCCGCCGCCACAGCGCTGAAGGGCGAGATCTCAGACCCGCGTACCTTGGGAGAGCCACCGGAGATAACCCCCGTGTCGGCCGACCCGGGGATGGACGACCGCCAGATCCTGGCCCCTCCACCACCCGATGAGGCGCAGAGCGTCGAGGTCGTGCGCGGCCCGAATATCGTACCCCCGCCCGAGGGTGAACCGCTGGCCGAGACTTTGGAGGGCCGCGTCCTGATCGTGATTGAGGATGACGTCTCGACCGGCGACATGGCTCCGGACGGCGCTTTGGGGATGAGCCTCTGGTCGAACATCCCCGAGTGCGCTAAGTACATGTTCCGCCGCCAAGACCCCGAGTTCCACGACCGAGCCCTTGAGTGGGGCGGCGGGTTTATCGTCGGCGGCCACAATTACGGGCAGGGCTCGAGCCGCGAGCACGCGGCTCTCTCGCCTTTGCACCTTGGCATTCACACCGTCATCGCGAAAAGCTTCGCCCGCATCCACCGCCAGAACTTAATCGGCCAGGGTATCCTGCCCCTCACCTTCGCCGACGAGGACGATTACGACAAGGCGCGGCAGGGCGACACGTGGAAGATCGAAGGCGCCCGTGAGGCGGTCGAATCCGGAGAAACCGAGCTCGCCGCAAAGAGCGAGTCGGGCGAAGAGATAAAGCTCGAAGCCCGACTCCTCCGGCGCGAGCGCAGGGTCCTTCTGGCCGGCGGAATGCTCAAGTACCTGCGCTCAGGAGAAGAACAGAATGGGGGCACAGGGGGAGAGGGCGCCGCGACCAGGGCGTCCGCGGGGCCCGGGTCTGGCGAACGAGCTTAGGGGAAATGGTTGTCCTCGCCCGCGAGGGCTCCCGCGTTCGCCAGACCCGGTCCCGCCGCCGCTGCCTTGCTTGCCGCGTTCGCCCTGCTCTTCTTTCGCGGCCGTCTCCGTCGGTAATCGCATCCGGGGGCCGACGAAGGGACACAGTACGTCGGTAGAGTCGTTATGGGGTAGCTGCCCTCGTCGTCCGCTCGAAGCGCACCTCTCGCGCCTCGTCGGTCAGCAGGCATGGATAAGCAACGCGGGAGGGTTGTCAGATCGGGGCGCACGCCTCCACGCTTGCCCAAGGTAATCCTTCACCACCATCAGGATTTGGGGGGCCCGGGAGGGTGAACGACGTAGACTACCCGACCCTGTATCTTCACGTCTCCGGCGGGAACGACTATGTCCTCGTAACCCCCGTTTTGGGATCTGAGCCTCACCGTCTCGCCCTCCCGGCGCAGACGCTTCACGGTCGCCTCCTCACCCCTCAGCAAGGCGACGACCACCGCTCCATCGGGGGGGTCTTCGTCCTCCTCGACCACCAGTAGATCCCCATCCTCGATCCTAGCTTCGGTCATGCTCTGCCCCACGACCCGCAAAAGGTACCGCCGCCTACCGGAGCGGGACGACAGGAGCTCGGCGGTCAGGGAGTAGGCCTCGTCCCCGTACGCCACGGCCTCGAGCCCTCGCCCTGCCGCCGTCCTACCCAGGAGAGGCGCATGCCCCGTGGCCGCCCAGCCCTTCTCGGTGAGCCTCACCGGACGGCGCTTGCGGCTCGGTGCCTCGCCGCGCTCTATGTACCCGTCCTTCTCCAGCCCCACGAGGTGGTGGTGTACGGTCATGCCGCTCCTCAAGTCTACCGCCCGTCCGATCTCCCTCTCCGTCGGCGCCTCCCCCCCACCCCGCGCCGCACGGGCCAAAACCTCGAGGATCCTCGCCCTCCTGGGATGTAGGCCTTCGACCACCTTGACAACACCTCCAAAGGAACTCTACCGCCTTAGCCCTCTAAAATCAAGCAATTGCTTGACGCGGGGGTAAGGGCGGATGTAGAGTGGAGAAGAAAGAACGGAAAATAAGGAGGAGCGCCCCGCCCCGGGCCTCCCGAAGACCGAACCTAGCGCCAACCCGGAGCGGTCTTTAGGAGGGTTTCGCGGGGACGGAGACGCTCGCCCTTACCCGAGAAGTATACCGGGTGGGGCGGGGTTTCTCGACCCCCGGACCCAGGGCGCGGCTCCTCCGAGACGGATAGGGGGAGCGTTGCCGGGAGCGAGCGTAGCGGAGATCCACGCGTACCCTTCGAGGCCGAGGGGCTTCCAGGAGCCCCTCTTCCCCACCGCCGAATCCAAGAGGGCGGTGGTCGAGCACCTGCTCGAAGCCCCCTGGCTCACGAGGGCGTCGGAACTAGAGGAGCACGGTGGAGAGGCCGCACACGTGCTCCACGAGCCTGTTGAGCTGAGGCGTTTCCAGGGGCGGACAGAGCTTGTGAGGCCTCGAGAGGCCCGGGGCGAAAGGAGGTGCTCCTGGGGGAAGAGGCGGGTGATCGAGATCCTGGACAGGTGGAGAGAGGTCGGAGAGTGGTGGAACGAAGAGCGGGCCACGGACAGGTTGGTCTTCAGGGTCCTCCTCTCCGGCGGCACCGTGGTGAACTTGACCCGGGAGCGGTCCGGGGGGTGGTACCTCGTGGGCGTGGTGGACTGATCGTGGGCGCCGAGGGGTTCGCCCACCTGCACGTAAGGAGCGGCTTCTCCTACGGGTTCGGGGTAGTCACGCCCGACGGGCTGGTCGGGGCAACAGCCCGGATGGGGATGGGCACGCTGGCTCTCACGGACCGGGACGGCCTCTACGGCGTCCCCAAATTCCTTGAAGTGGCCAGGGAGTTCGGGGTCTCCCCCATCGTAGGAGCGGAGGTCTCGATGGAGGGAGGCGGTCACCTGGTCCTGCTCGCGGAGGGCATGGAAGGATACCGCTCCCTCTGCCTGCTCCTGACCCGCTACCGGTGCGGCTCGGAGGACCGGCGCGTGCCCCTCTGTCCCCTCTCTGCTCTGCTCCAACACGCCGAGGGCCTCGTCTGCCTCACCGGCGCCGTCCCCTTCGGCTACCTCCCGCGTCTCCTCCTCTCCGGACAAAGCGCCAAGGCCGCGGAGGCGCTGCGGGCGCTGCGGGGGGCGTTCGGTGAGAACCTCTACGCAGAGCTCACCGACGACCTGACGGCGGGAAGCCGGAGGCGGTTGAGGAGGGTCGCCTCGTTCGCCCGCGCGCGCGGGATCCCTACGCTCGCCACCAACGAGGTCGCCTACCTGAGACCTGCCGACCACCGGCTGCACGAGGTTCTCGTCGCCGCGACGAGCTTGACGGCGCTTCCGGGCCCCGAGCACCGGCCCACCGACCAGCTCTACCTCAAGCCTCCCGAGAAGGTGGACAAGCTCTTCGGGGACTACCCCGAGGCCTTGCGTAACACGGCGTCGATCGCCGAGCGCTGTGCGGGAGCAGTGGACCTTACGGGGAAGATCTACCTGCCGTCCGCCGGGCTGCGCACCGGAGAGACAGCCGAAGGGAAGCTGGTCCGCCTCGCGTTGAGGGGAGCGAAGGAGAGGTACGGCCACGCCGAGGGGAGGGTCCGAGTCAGGCTGCGACGAGAGCTGAGGTGCATCGAGAAACTCGGGTTCGCACCCTACTTCCTGGTGGCCCGCGAGGCGGCGGAGATAGCGCGGGGGAGGGGGATACCGGTGACGGGCCGCGGGAGCGCCGCCAACTCCCTGGTCTCGTACTGCCTGGGCCTCACCCAGCCCGATCCCTTCTCCAACCGGCTGCTCTTCGAGCGATTTATGCACGAGTTCCGCACCGATGCCCCGGACATCGACCTGGACCTCTGCTCCTTACGAAGAGACGAGGTCAGGGACGAGCTCGCCCAGCGGTACGAGAAGCACGGGGTGGCCATAGCGGCCACAGCCCAGACCATGTCCCTGCGCGGGGCCGTGAGGGTAGCCGCGAAGGCCCTCGGACACCCCCCACCAGAGATCGACCAGCTGTCCCGCCACGTGCCCACACGCTTCACCGACCGCGGCCGCACCTACAATCCCCTCACCGGCTGGCGTGAGGCGCTAGAGGAGCCGGCCATGCGTGGCCACCCCCTCCAGGACACGGAGAGGCACGGGCTCCTGCTCGAGCTCTCGGCGAGGCTCGCCGGACGGTACCTCCGAGCCGGCACCCACCTTGGCGGCCTCGTGTTCGGCAATGGGCACCACCACCTCTCGGAACTCGTGCCTGTGGAGCCTTCGGGGACGCCCGGCCTCTTGCGCGTTCAGTACGACAAGGACGACCTGGAGTACGCGGGGATACCTAAGCTGGACCTGTTGGGCTTGAGGATGCACACCGCGCTCCACGAGGCCGGTGTCCTGGCTTCGAGGAGGACAGGCTCGAAGGTCGATCCCTACGACCTCCTCCAAGACGATAAAGAGACCTACGCCCTCATAAGGACCGGTTGTAACGCCGGGATGTTCCAGCTCGAGAGCCCGGGGCAGATGCACCTCAGCAGACGCCTTAAGCCCCGGCGCTTCTCCGACCTCGTCGCTCTGATATCCCTCTTCAGGCCCGGCCCGGTCCGCGGAGACCTCGTCACCCCCTACGTTCTCAGGCGCCACGGCAAGGAACCCTACTCGGTGCCGCTTCCGGAGCTCGACCCAGTGCTTAAGCCCACCTACGGGGTCCTCGTTTTCCAGGAGCAAGTGCTCGCGGTCGCGCACGTCGTCGCCGGCTTCACGCTCGCCGAGGGCGACCAGATAAGGCGGGCGATGACTAAGGACCGCGGCCCCGGTGCCATGAACAGGATCAGGGAGGGGTTCGTGGGCCGCGCCGTAGCGCGCGGCGTGCCCGAGGAGACGGCCCGGGAGGTCTTCTCCTGGACGGAGGGCTTCGCCGCCTACGGCTTCTCGGCCGCCCACGCCGCCTCCTTTGCCGAGCTCTCCTACGCCTCGGCCTACATGAAGCGCCACTTCCCGACCGAGTTCTTCTGCGCGCTCCTAAACTCCCAACCGATGGGCTTCTACAGCCCGCGCACCCTCCTGAACGAGGCGCGGCGGGAGGGGATCGTAATACTACCGCCGGACATCCACCTCTCGGGCGATGGCTTCACGGTGGAAGGAAACGGGACCGCCCTCAGGGTGGGCCTGAAGTACGCAAAAAGCCTCTCCCGGAAGGCGCTCTCCTCCGTCCTCACTGAGAGGGAGAAGGGGCCGTTCGCGTCTCTCGCCGACCTCTACCGCAGGAGCGCCGTCGGCCGGGACGCCCTGCAGAACCTCGTAAAGGGCGGCTTCCTCGACCAGCTGTGCCCAGGGGGGGACGCCCGCGAGCGCGCTGCGCTCTTGACAGAAGTGCGCCTGCTCCCGAAGAAGCCCCCGCCCGCCCGGCGCGGAGGGCGAAGCCAGGACGAGCTACTCCTGCCCCACCCGGCGCGCAGCCGAGAGCGAGAGGACGTGGTCGAGCTTAGGGGCCCCGGCTTCCTGCCGATCACGACTACCCAACGGGAGACGATGGAGTGGGAGGCGCTCTCGCTCAACGTCTTTAGGCACCCCCTCTACCCCTACCGCGAAGCACTGGAGGAGTTCAGGGTCACCCCGAGCAAGGATATCCTCGAACTGCCCCACGGTGTCCGGGCGCGGGCGGCGGGGCTTTTGGAGTCGCTGCAGAGGCCGCCGACCAAGAGCGGCCGTCCAGTCTACTTCCTGCTCGTAGAGGACGAGTACGGTCTCTTGCAGGCGACCCTCTTCGAGGGGACGTACAAAAGGTACGGTCATACACTACACCACAGCGGGGCCTTCTTACTCGAGGGCAGGGTCGAGCAAGACCCTCGGCGCGGGTTCTCACTCCTCGTCGAGCGGGTGCTCGACCTCCGGGAGGTGCTCGCCGCCGGTGTCTGCGTGCCCGAGCCGCGCGCCGTGTCCTCTTCGGGGGGGTTCGTGCGGGCGAGGCGGCCCGGCAGGAGGGTGGGATAGAAGGGCTCGTGACCAACGGGGCTTCCTGGCGCGCCAGCGTGTGGCTCCCGGTTTGCTGGGTTGGCCTCCAGGGGTTAGGCAGCGCCCCCCCCAGCGACGTCGCCCATGCGGCGGCCTCCATGTTAGCGCTGGTGTTGTCCGTCTTCAGCCTCTACTTGCAGAGGAAGGACAGGAGGCCCCGGCTCGAGATCAGGGTGCGCTACGAGTACCGTACCGCCCCGCTCGATGACACTTCCCCCGGCGAGCCCGACCCGCCCGCGATACACGACCGCTCACAGGAGGGGCTCTACCTGCTGCTGGGCGACTTCCTCCGGGAGTACGATCTGGAGTACCCGCAAGGTACCCCGCTCGTGCGCTTCACCCTGGCCAACAAGGGCGTCCAACCGATCTACCTCGACAGCATTCGTCTCGTCGTCGTGCGCCCCCGCGGCTTGCGTAGCAGGCTCTTAGTCCTGGACCCCACGGGGGATCGGGTGGTGCCGCTCGAGCTGGCCGCCGGGGAGTCGGCCAACGTCCTCGGGTCTGCCGCTCGTCGCGGGGGTGCCGTGGAGCTAGTGCCGGCGGACAGCGTGGGCTACAGGTTCGAGCTGACCCGGCTCGCCAACACGCTCAGAGGCGAGGGGTATTCGGGCAACGTCCGGCTCACGCTCCGCGCCAAGGACAGGTTGGGCAGGGAGCACGTTCGCCCCTTCGACGTCAACACGGACCTGTGGGCGTACCCTAAGGCGGACGGTTGACCTCCATCCTTTCCGCCGCAACCCCGTCGATATACATCCCGAAGTACAAAAATAGCTGAACTTAAGTTCCGCGCCCTGCTAATCGACGGCGCGCAAGAGGTGCGCTTCGAGCGGGTAGCGGCGGATAGAATGCTCTGAAACCAACAGCAAGGAGAAGCAGCGCGGGTCGCTTTCTCGGCTCTTGAGCAGCTCACTCGTAATGAGCAGGTCAGCGGTTCGAGTCCGCCCGTCGGCTCTCTCGTTATCAACATAGATAAGCAGAATACTCGGAACAAGTTCTCGGCAACTCCGTGGCGTTCTCGCACCACAGCGTCACGGCCTGTCCTTGTGGGCCACCTCCACGGTCTCAGCTCCCTTGGTCTTCACGAGCCAGCGCTCGCCAACAAGAACGTAACGGTGCAATTCATCTCGATGATAATATGAGGCCGAAGCTTCGAAGGAGCCCGGCCCGGCAGAAAACTTGCTTATCGTTCAGTTGACGAAGCCGGGGCGCAGTGTACTGAGCGCTGGCTACTCGCCCCGACACCTGCGGCGGCCATCAAGCAGCAGCTGCGGCTGGCAGCCCGAGATTGCTCCAGATCGTCGACGTTGGCTCGGCGCGGTTCAGGGCGTAGAAATGCAGACCAGGCGCTCCGGCGTCCAGCAACCTCTGGCACAGGTCGGTGACGAACTCGATGCCGAGCTGTCGTTGCGACCCGGCGTCGTCGCCGTAGGCCTCCATCCGCTTCTTCAGCCACAGCGGGATCTCGGCGCCGCATCCGGCTGCGAAGCTGGCGACCTTCGGGTAGTTCCAGAGCGGCATGATGCCGGGGACGATGGGGATATCTACGCCCATGCGCTCGGCCTGGTCCACGAAGTAAAAATAGGCGTCAGCGTTGAAGAAAAACTGGGTCATGGCCGAATCGGCGCCCGCCTCCACCTTCTCGCGAAAGTACGCTAGATCCGCAGCGGACGACTCTGCTTCGGGGTGGAACTCCGGGTAGCAACCCACCTCGATATGGAAGTAATCTCCAGTCTGCTTGCGAATGAAGCCGACCAGCTCGGTAGCACAGCTGAAGACGCCCGGACTCTCCATACCGCTTGGCAGATCGCCTCGCAGCGCGACGATGCGGCGCACTCCGGCGTCCTTATACCGGTCGAGTAACTCGCTAATGCTCTCGCGCGTGCCCTCGATGCAGGACAGGTGTGGGGCTACCTCGATACCGGTCTCGCTCATTGTCCTGGCCACGGTCTCGATGGTACCTGAGCGGGTGGTGCCGCCGGCGCCGAAGGTCACCGAAAAGAACGCCGGTCCCAGCGCTGCGAGCGGCCCGAGAGCCGCAGCGAGGTTTTCCTCCCCCGCGGGCGTCTTGGGCGGGAACAGCTCGACGCTGAAGACCTTGGGGTGTTTTTGCTGGCTTTGCATGAACTTCCCTCTCCCCCGAATCGGACTGACAGACTGCGCCAGGTGCCGGCACTACTGGCCGAAGCCCAGCAGCGACCGCAGTACGTGCATCCGAGATCGGTGTGCCTACCGTCAGTCGCGCTTGTGTGACAGCATATACGACTCCTTATAGAATCACAGACCACTGTACTCTTGCAAGACCTCGGCTGTAGCGTAGGTTGAAGCGGCCACAAGTGACTCTTTGTTCGAGAACTACTCGTATAGAGAGCCTACGCCGTAACCGGAGGCCTCGGCGATCCGGTGAGCCACCTCCGGCGGCAGGACCCCCATACCATCGCTATAGGGAGCCTCCGACTCGGCGATCACATGCGGAAAGGGCCTCAAAGCTCTCCCTCGACTGGCTCGGGCAGCACGCGCAAGCCCTCTCGGAGGCCGTCCGGCGCAGACACTCGTCCAGGCATACCGAGCTTCCTCACGACCTCTCACCCAGCAAAGTCCTTGACGCCCTCGGATTCGAGGCGGCTCAGGATCTCGCCGGCACGGTCGGTGACCTGGCGGGGCAACCCAGCGAGACGGGCAACGTGGACGCCGTAGGAGGAGGACTCGGCGCCGGGCTCGATGCGGTGGAGAAAGACGATCTCGCCGCCCACCTCCTCGACGGTCGCCTTGTAGTTCTCGCAGCCGGGCAAAATCTCCGCGAGCCGTGTGAGCTCGTGGTAGTGGGTCGCGAAAAGCGTCAGGGACTGCACGTCGTCGTGCAGGTACTCGGCGATGGCCCAAGCGAGGCTCATTCCGTCGTAGGTCGAGGTGCCACGCCCGACCTCGTCCAGGATCACGAGGCTGCGCTCGGTCGCGCTGTTCAAGATGCTCGCTGCCTCGGTCATCTCGACCATGAACGTGGACTCCCCGCTCGCTAGCCGGTCCTCGGCCCCTACCCGGGTGAAGATGCGGTCCACGACGCCCAGGCTAGCCCCTTCAGCGGGGACGTAGGAGCCGGTCTGGGCGAGGAGTGCTATGAGGGCGACCTGCCGGAGGTAGACGGACTTTCCGGCCATGTTGGGGCCGGTGATGATCTGGAGCCGCGAATTTCCATCTATCCCGGAATCGTTGGGCACGAACGGCGTCCCCTGGTTGTGCTCGACCACGGGATGCCGCCCGCCGACGACGCTCAAGCCTCGCTCCTCCGTCACCTCCGGGCGGCAGTAGCGGAGCTCGTTCGCCGCGGTGGCGAAGGAGGCGACCACGTCCACGACCGCCACGGCGCGCGCCACGCGCTGGAGCTGGGGGGCGGCCTCCTTGACGGCGGCCCGGATCTCCCCAAGTATCTGGCGCTCCAACCGCTCGACCTCGTCGCGCGCGGTGAGCATCTGCGACTCATGCTCCTTTAACTCTACCGTGACGTAGCGGGCATTGTGCTTGAGAGCCTTGCGGTGCTCGTAGCGGTTCGGCACGGAGCGAGCCTCCTTACCCGCGACCTCGATAAAATAGCCCTCGCCGTCCCGGTAGCCGACCTTTAAAGTCTTGAGGCCGGTCTTAAGGCGCTCGTCGGCCTCAAATCGGGTCAGCCACTCGTGAGCACCATCGCGGAACTCGCGAGCCTCGTCGAGTTCGGAGGAGTAGCCGGCACGGATGATCTCGCCAGACTCCTCGCTCATGGCCGCCCCGATGAGCTCCCTTACCCCTGGCGGCTCCTCCATCGCCCTGAGGGTGCGCGAGAGCAGCGACCCTTCGGGTGCGGCGGATGCGAGCGCCTCTTTCAGCGGGCCTATGGCCTCCAGAGCGCTCTTTAGCGAGAGCAGGTCGTTCGGGGAGGCAGAGAGGCGGACTATCCGCGTGGCGATGCGCTCGATGTCGGGGATGCTGCCGAGTTGCTCGCGGGCCTCCTCGCGCAGCATGTAGTCTGAGACCAGAACGTCCACAGCTTCGAGGCGTTGGTTTATGCGGTCCACTTCGAGGAGGGGGCGCTCGATCCAGCGCCTCAGGCCCCGCTGGCCCATCGGCGTTCGGGTCCGGTCGATGGAGGCTATAAGCTCGTCGAGGCCCAGGTTACGCCGGGTCGCGCTGTCGAGCACCATCCCCGATCCCGGCGAGTAGGGTCTGAAAGAGACTAACTGCTCCGGCGGGCTCCCGCCGCGCAGGGAGGAGAGGTACTGCAAGAGCGCCCCCGCTGCCCCGATCAAGGCAGCGCGCCCGTCCAGGCCAAAGCCCTTGAGGCTCGAGACCTCGAAGTGCCTCCTCAAGGCCTGCTCGCCCGCGGAGGGCTCGAAGGTCCAGCGCGGAGCGGGGCTTATGGTGGCCCGTATCTTGGGCAGGTCCTCGGCGGCGGTGCGTTCGGGGACGACCATCTCTTTAGGCGACCAGCGCTCGAGCTCGGCAGAGATCTCCTCCTCGGGGACCTCGGTCCCGGTGAACTCGCCGGTCGAGGCCTCGACGACCGCGATGCCCGCCCGGCCATCCCTCCTCACTACGGCGGCGAGGTAGTTCGACTCCCCGGCGACGAGGACGTCGTCCTCGATCACGGTGCCGGGGGTGAGGGTGCGCGAGATCTCTCGCGTGAACTGCTTGGGCTTTGTCGGGTGCTGCCTTTGTTCGGCGACCGCGACGGAGTGCCCTTTACGGAGGAGCGTCGCAAGGTGCTCCTGCAGGGCGTGACCGGGGACGCCGGCGAGCGGTACGCGGCCCCCGGTGTAGCCCGCCGCCTCACGGCTCGTCAAGCGGATCGAGAGCTCCTTAGAGATCGTCTTCGCATCCTCCTCGAACGTCTCGAAGAACGTCCCAACCTGGTAGAAGAGGATCGTACCCGGCGGGAGCTGCGCTTTGAGTTCGGCATAGCGTCCTAACATGAAGCTATTCTACGGCGAAGGACTCCTTACGTCAGCCCCGAATCCTGCGCCCTTAGGGGCACCGCTGGGTGCGCCGAACGAGTAGCGGCCACGGTTGAATGAGGAATCTGCTGTCCTTTAGAGCCCTATGCAGACAGTTAATGCGACATCAGTTGCACCATTACCCTGCCTTGCTTTACAACATCAGCAGCACCACTATCTACCGTTCGTAGCCGGTCCTATGCAGGGGGTACCGGACCGGGAAAAAGGGCGTCTGCAAAGTATTTGTGGAGGTTAGCGGGGGTACGGTCGGGCAGGGCCTAAGTGCAATAGGACCGGGGAATGCGGAACGCAGAGCTTGCGCATATCCTGCTAAGGGCTACCCTAGTAACGGACGGCAGCTTCTCTTACTAGTCTTCGTCTAAGAGCTGTATGACACGGTCTTCCTTCTTTACGAAAGAGTCCTCTTCGGGCAGATCAGGCAGGTAAGCAGCGTCTTCAGCCTTTAGCGTCTCGGGGAACTCACGTGATCGTTCAAACACGTTGGCGAGAGCCGTTGCCGCTGTACCTCCTAATATTCCTCCAGGCGTCGTATGGACTTGGTAAGTCTTACAAATAGAGAATCGGGGTTCTACCCTCGTAGCCCTAACTCGCACTTTCTCTCGCGTGATGCTGCCGAGTACCTCACCAGTCTTCGGATCGGTTATCTCCGTAGCCGCGTTGGCCATAACCTGAAACGCCATGCCAGGTTCGACACCATGTTCGCTTCCTATGTTGATAGCCAGTTCCCGCTCTGTGAGGATGCCTGCCACCAAACCCTCAATAGGCGCGTTCTTTTTTACTGTGTCGTTTGTAGTCACTAGGCGCTCCGTTCCACCAATACTGCGATCCTGCGCGATACCAAGCTTCCCTCTCCAAGTTCTTTTACGGCGCTTACCCAGAGCTTATCCACGTCTCCTCCTCCAACTGCAATACACTTTTCGCTACGCTCCTGGTTCACTGTGAACGTGCCCATATGGTAAAAGTCCTCAACGTCTATCACCATAAGCTTGTCTCCTCGCCGCAAGCTGCGCTCTGCATCCTTTACCGCAATTATCAAACCGCCCTTTTCTGGAGCAGCTTGCTCTATTTGAAAAGTAAAGGGGGCTAAAGCCTCAAGTCCTACAGCAAATACCCGCTGTATAAGGCTGGCGAGCTCGTCTCTTACAAGTTGATGTTCCTCGCCAACTGCACAAGAAGCGGCGTGTTGCATAAGGCCGATCGTATGCTGGCGCAGAGTACTCAACGCCGTGGTCTCCAGCCCCGCACGTTGATGGACTCTCGGATACTCACACAATCTGCCATACACAGAACTACCTATCTCCCTCAGCCACGGGTAGAGCAGGCTTACCACCGCCGCTAGCAATAGCAACACGACGACCCCGATTCGAAGCCTCGGATAAGCTTCAAATCTCTCCGGAAGAGTCACGAAAATCCCGAAGATACCTGCCAGGCCACTACAGAAGGCAAGAAGCAAATTTAGCCACTTAAACTCTAGCCGGAAGGCGGGTATGTCGAAAGCCGATGGCAGCTTCTCGGGTTCCATACTGCATCCAGCATACACCGTAGATGCCGTAAAGTGCTGCCACCCCTCCTCACGCCCCGAAGAAGAACCGGTGCAGCCATGAGCGACGCTCTGAGAGGCTTGTCACATTCTGTTGCTTGCTCTTCGCCTCACGGCCATACCCGATGTCAAAGACGCCAAAACTTAGGACATTGGCGACAAACCAGGGGAACGGTGGACGTATTCAGGTAGTATGAGCTTAGGGCTTTGAGGAGCCCGCTGGCGGCGAGCGAGGCTCCGAGGGGGCGAAAGGAGGCATACGTTGCGCGAGGGGAGCGAGGGAAGTTTCGGGAGGAGATCCGAGAGATCCGAGAGATTCGGGGGACAGTCGCAGGGACTGCGGGAGGGGAGCCCGAGGATGTCTGAAGCCCTTGGGCGCGGGAGCTTCGTCGCGGTTAGCGCCCGGGTGGGCAACGATCTTTCAGGTTACGTCTGCGACGTGGATATCTCGGGGCTCCTGCTCGACGTCCGCGACCCGAGCGGAGACCCCGGCGGGTACGAGTTTTTGCCCTGGTCAAGCATCGAGCGGGTGAGGATCTACTAAGGAGGCTTGTCTACGCTATCCTAGCTACGCCGAGCAGCACCAGGGCGGCGATGAGGATCGGCTGGTGGACGAAGTAGACGAGGAGTGAGTGCCTCCCGAGAAAGGCCAGGGGCCGGCTCAACGGTGCTCGCGGTGCGGTGCGGGCAGCCTGTTTGCTCACGTCGCCGTACAGCGCGTTGCCGGCGAACACGCCCAGCAGCATCACCCCGAACCAGGGGAAGATCGGCCAGTAGTCCAGCATGAAGAAGTTCGGCCTGATCCCCATCCACGCCAGCCAGGGGTGAGTAGTGCCGAAGTCGTGCAGGTACAGGCCGACGGCGATGCAGATTAGTCCCAGAGCGACGTTCGCGAGCCTGAGTGTAAGGAACCGGTAGGCGAGGACGATGGAGGCCCCGATCAAGTGCAGGATGCCGAACACGATCATCTCGTTCGGCACGAAGATCCAGGTAAAGAGCGTGATGAGCAGACCATACGAGAAGATCCTCAATCCCCGCCCGAGATACTTCCAGAAGAGTGTGCCTCCGGGTGTGCTTCCGGGCGGTTGCGACACGACGGCTCTCCCGTAGCTCAGCGTCAGTGAGAGACCGGCCAGGAAGATAAACGTGCCCCCGATCATGCGTCCCGCATTCAGCCCTACCCCGGACCTGAAGACCCCCACGTCGAAGAGGCCGACGAAGTAAGCGAGATCGTACGAAAAGTGGTACAGGACCATCGAGATCACGGCGACCCCGCGTAGGATGTCTATCTCCCAGAACCTCTCTCGCACAAGCGAATCTTAGCCCACGAAGAGCATGACCGTCCCGAACGTTCGCGAGTGTCAGCCTTCGCGAGGTTCTTTGTCTACTCTTCCGAGGAATCCGTGTGGCGCGCCTCGCGTAAAGATCTGACGACGAAGCCGTCGAACCGCGCGAAGGCCGGAATGTCCGAGAAGCTTAGCTCGGAGTGGTCGATCACCTCGGTCACGGTGACCTGGTGGTCCGCGGCGATGCTACCGAGCGCGAACGACTCGGAGACTGGGAAGTACTTGTCCCGAGGCCCCGAGGCGAGCTCCACGGGCGCCGCTATCCGCTCCTCCCCGGCGAGCGGCGAGAGGCGCTCCATCCTCTCGCGTATCTCGGATGGGAGCGCCTTGTAGAGGCCGTCGAAGCGCTCCGGGTCTTCGTTGGCGAGCAGCTCGACGACGCTACGCGCCTCTGGGGAGAGGTCGTCGGTCGGGCGGGCGCGGAGCCCGGCCAGGGGGTCCGGGTCCAGCCGGTCGATCTCCTCCAGCTCCGCGCGCAGAGCGTCCTGATCCTCCCCGGGTGAAAGCGCCGCGAGCAATGATTTGGCGATGACGTACGAGAGGAAGGGATCAGCCTCGTAGCGGACGTACTCTTCGCCGTCCCGGTAGTGGCCGGTGGTGGCGATGTTGAGGACGGTTTGGATGTCGGTGTACGGGGCGACGCCGGCCACTACCGAGGCTCGGTCTCTTACCTCCTCGTCCTCGGCGACCAGTAGCGCGAGGGTAGCCCCGGTCGAGACCCCGACGAGGCCGACCCGGCCGCTCTCGGCGTCGGGACGGTCGGCGACGGCTTGTGCAACCTCTACGGTCGAGGAGACGGTCTCTTCGGTGATCTCGTCGGTCGTGAGCCCCGGCAGGTCCGGCACCACGACGAGGTACCCGGCCCGGGCGAGCCCGCGGGCGAGGTTCTGGACGGGCGAGTAGTTGCGGCCCTCACGGATCGTGCCGTTCACGAAGAGGAGCGCGGGCCACGGCCCCTCGCCCTCCGGCTTCGCGACGAGCGCCGGCCTTCCGGCGAAGACCGTGTCCTCCACGACCGGCTCCTCCGTAACGACTTCGATAGCCGGCGTCAGGACGGGTGCCTCGAGGACCGACGAGACCACGACCACCGCCCGGGTCTGCCCGTCTATCCAGGACCATCCGGCAACGACCAGCATCATCACGACCACGACAAGTGCCAGCGCGAAGAGGCGCCGTGGCTCGAGGATTAACTTCGCGTCCCAGCGTCTGCCGAGCGTACGTTCTTGCCCTGTCGCCCTTCGAAAGTTCACGGGAACATTTTAGGCGCGGGCTCCTCCGGTTGCGTACCTCTAAAAGTGCCGTCTTGTTAGGCATTACGTGCGCCAGGCCGTAGCAGACGGGCCTACATCGCTGCGGTGCTTATCCGGGCTATCCGCTCATTTAACTCTCCCCATCGGGGCAACATAGCCCCAAACTGCAGATCGTACGCAGCAAGCCAGAAGAAAGGAACGAGATGACGGAGGCGTCGAGACAGCCAAAGGACAAGAACTATAACCTGAACGTCGAAACGCTCAAGAGCTACGCTCAGGACGCCCGCAGGAGCTCGTGAGTTCTTCAACGCGATCCTCGAGAACAACCAGAGGGTGCCCAGCGGGCCAAGGAGATGCTCATCTCCCGCCTGCAGAGCGAGCAAGAGTAGTCTCCGAGCGGTCTAAGTCCACGAGCGAGAGGGCCGAGGCTGCAGCCCCGGCCCTCTTTGTACTGCCGCCTCTACCGGTTCGCCAAAGGCGACGGACGGGCGTTTATCAGGTACGGCGCAGTTGCCGGATCAGCACCCCGCCGCCGAGGATCACCACGGAGATCGCTCCGAGGGCAGCGGGCAGGAGGACATTGGCGCCGCCGGACTTCGGCAGGTCCTTCTTCCCGGCAGGGGTGGTGGACTCAGGGGTGGTGGCCTCCCCGGTCTGGGCCAGCCTGATAACGCCCGCGACAGCCCGGCCGCCGGAGTTGCCGCCCGGATCGGTCTCCTGATCGTCGGACCCAGCGTGAATCACGAGCGCGCTGCCGTCGGAGTCGAGGATCGAGTTCTCGCCTCCAGAGAGCGTTATCCGGTTGGTGAGGGTCTGATAGTAGGCGGAGCCGTCCTCGTTCACGACTATCTCCTCGAGGTCGCCCGCGTGTGGGCCCTCGGGGTTTTCGAGCCCGTGCTGGGCTCCTGAGGGGTTGAAGTGCTCGCCGGCAGCCTCGAAGTCAGGCGAGGTGTTGCCAGTCTCGTGGATGTGGACGCCGTGCGCGCCTGGCCCGAGTGCGTTCTGTCCCGGCTGCAGGTTGGCGTTGATGGTAACCCCGTTCGGGCCCTCCGTGAAGGTCGCGTCCCCGACGGGGTTGCCATCCGCATCCTCAAGCTGTGCCGTGGCCGTGCCCCCGCCCTGGGCCAGCGTAACACCGGCACCAAGGGTTAGCAGCAGGACACCGAACAGCACCAGCAAGCCGGCTCGTCTCTTCCTCAAGATCTTCTCCTCTCTGTTCCGGACGTACTCTGTGGTCGCGCGATTCGCGCTGGGGAACATTCTACCCGCACCGGCCAGGGAGAACGCAGAGAACGACGACACAAGAGAGTCGGCGTTGCTGGAGGACACTGCTCACCAGAGGGCTTCTTTCGGCGCGATGCGCCGGTAGCGTGCGACGGCGAACATGAGCAGACCGTAGGCCACCAGCCCGATGGCCGCGATGCCCAGGAGAAGATCCCCGACAAAGGGCTGCTCGAGCAGCGCCGCCAGGGCGCCGCCGAGGCTCCTGACCTCCCTTTCGTCGGATCGGAGGGCTGCCAGGACGAGGAACACCCCGGCGATGAGAAAGACCACCCCGCGGGCCGCGACGCCGAATCGGCCGCCATGCTTAATCCAACCGTGCTCTCCATTGCCTAACGCCCCGAGCTTGAGGTACTTCTTGAACTCGGCGTGGTAGGCCTCGTAGATCTGGTACAGGCCCACACCGACTATCCCGGCCCCGACTGCCGCGACGAGCACCCATCCGAGAGGGAAGGATAGGATCCACGCCGTCCACTCTTCGGAGGACGAGCCCCAATCGTCGCCCGCTCCCAGCGCCTGGCTCGCGGCGGTCAGGGCGAAGAATGCGTGGATCAGGGCGCTCCCAGCATAGCCGATTCGCTTGGCGATGTCCTTGAGGTCCGTGCCCTCCCCATCAGGGTCCGCTACTGCCTGTACGGAGCGCCAGAGCACGTACCCCAGCAGCCCGACGGCGACCAGACCGAGCAACACCCGTCCGAACGGCGCGTCCTCGATTACCCGGAAGGTGCCGTTCTGATCGGTCATCCTCCCCCCCGCCCTCACGACCACCAGCATCGCCAGAACACCCATGATGATGTACACACCCCCCTTGGCCGCGTACCCGAACCGCGCGAGCAACTCTACCCAGGGACTCGCGCACCGCGCAGCCTCCTCGGCGTGGTCCTCGACATCCCGCTCCGCGCTTTCAACGGAAGGATCACGTCCGGCCATGTACGATGCCTCCCACGTATCGGTATCAAGGTGCTTCCGCTCCCTATTATCCTTTAAAGGACGCCCCGTCACCGACACGAGTTCCCGCAGCTTACGCTGGCCTTATCTCGGGGTTACTACCTCAGAACTGCCTCGTACTCGATCTCCGCGTTGAGGCTCGCCGTTACCGAGCAGTATCTCTCATGCGAGAGGCTAACCGCCCGTTAGCGTAGGGCATGAAATACCATACCGACATATTATTTAGATCAGTAGGTGCGCCACACAGAGGTAAGCGCCGGCGAATGCCGAAAAGGGAAGCGAAGCCGTGAGATCGAGGGGGGAATCACAGCCGCTGCGCACTAGGCTGCGGCGTTGGTTGCTGGTCGCCGCAGCGGCGGTAACAATCTTCGGGATCTTCCACCACGTCGATCACGTCGTTCGGGGCAACCACTCGGGCTGGCCTTTTCAGGAGGCGGTCACGCCGTTCACCTTCAGTATGCTGATCTACGCGCTCCTCTTGCCGGGGCTTTACCTGACCTGGTGGGGCCGCCTGATGGCCCGGTACTGGCTGTTCACCGCCGCCGTGCTGTTCGCGGTGGTCACTTTGGCCCATTTCGTGGGGGCGGAGCGCGAGGCGCCGATACGGGACATTTACGCGGTTTACGATAGCCCTATGTGGGGCTTACTGGCGCTCGCGGACTTGACGGCCATATTCATTAGTCTAGCGGTGCTGGCGATCGCGGCCGTCCAGGCGCTGCGCCTCGCGCAGCGTAGTAGGTAGAAGCTTGGCACCCCATTACCACTGAGAAACACTCGGAGTAGATCGTGATTACGGTCCTTAAGACCACCGTCTCGTGCACCCTCCTCTGGCGAGGACCAAACATACTTCTTGAGGAACTCTACCCCCACCACGTAGGAGCCCTCCGGTCCTCAGCGGGAGTGTCTCTCGTCTCCTCTACGTGCCGCCTTTAGGCCTCGTTCAGGACCACGTTACGGGACGTCACCTACACCGCCAACGCCACCGACGTCATGCCGAGCACCATCCTAAGCTGTGGCGGCGGCCTTGCGGAATAGGGCACTGATTGTCGCCGTGTCGGTTATCAGGGCGTCGCCGGCATGATCCAGAAGCTCCAGAGAGTGCCGCGCCGCTTCCTCACTGCCGGCCCCGCACGCGTCGGCCACCACGACGGGGACGTAGCCGAGGTCCGCCCCGTGCCGTACCGTCGGCTCTATGCCGATCTCCGTGGCAATGCCTACGATCGTGAACGAGACGATCCCGAGGTCGCGCAGGGCCATGTCGAGGAAGGTGCCCGAGAAGGCGCTCATAGCTATCTTGTCGGAGACAGCCTCGCCCGGAAGAGGCTCGAGCTCGGGCACGACCTGGAACTGCGGAGAGTCCCGTGGAAACCACGGCTCAACGTCCTCGACCCGATCCACCCGCTGCCAGGCCATCGCCTGCCTCGTCTGAAAGAGGCCCATCAGCTCCTTCGGAAGGGACATGTGGCGGCTGAAGAACACCGGGAAGCCCCCCTCGCGCGCCGCCCGGAGGACCTCCGTAACCATCGTGGTGATCTCGGGACCGCGAGACAGCTGGTTCACGATGCCGACCTGCATATCGTAGACCAGTAGTGCCATGCGCTGCGGGTGGCAGACCTCCTCCAGCGTGCGAGGGATATTTAGTCCGTATGCAGTCTCCATGATCTCCTCCTTAGTTTAGGGGGAAGCCGCTCCGATCGCTGCTCTGACGCCGGGATTCTAACAACCCCCACCCACGATCCCAGCGGGGAGCCTCATACCGGCCTCATCTCCGTATCGTCTACGCCACTAACGCTGCCTACGCTAGCCCTCGAGCAGTTCGTTCTAGCCCCGGCAGCCGTATCCCAAAGAT
Organism: Rubrobacteraceae bacterium; assembly: GCA_036519775.1. GTDB lineage: Bacteria > Actinomycetota > Rubrobacteria > Rubrobacterales > Rubrobacteraceae > Rubrobacter_F. Next base: position 20,109 of record DATDKT010000266.1, on the reverse strand, counting down.
CAGCCGCGTGTCGCGAGTGACGAAGTCACGGCGGCTCCCAGTTAGCTGCGGAAGAAGCAGCGCTCCTAATTAGCTCTAATTTCCGCCACGTTCACCGACGCAAGGTGGAGCGTCTAGCTTCGCTGGACCCGCACTAGAGAATTTCACCGGTTTGCCGACAAGGCCTTATTCTCGGAACCTCAGAAACCCAATAGCCTACGCCACCAGGGACGAGCAAGGTACTCATCGTAGTAAGCAACCATGCGCTCTAGAAACCACAGCTTGAACGCTAGAGCGAAGCCGCCGAAGGATATAAGCTTCCACGACCGGCGGGCGTAGGCCGAGTAAAGGGCCAGCGCGAAAAACAGCGCGCTGAGCGTGGTGATCAGCATCGGTAGGTCCGCGTGTGTTGTCCTAGTCCATATTTGCTCGCCGAGGACGCTGCGCGTCGCCCACGAGGAGTCGTTTTTTGGGGGCGGGAACAATCGGGGGTTGAGCAAAAACCAGGCGACGACGGAGATCGCTTGGCGCCAACTGCGGTTCCAGACGGGAACGTATACCAGTGGGTTGGTCAACACCCTCGTCCACACGCTCCAGGGGTTCGAGTGCCTTTCCCACGTCTGTTCCTTCATGATTGCCATCGATTCCCCTTCCGAGGCCACCTACCCTAGCCCCAGGCAACTGCTCTCTCAGGTCCCGACTCTGCATCTTCTAGATTCCGATCTTCCGAATAGTAAACCGCTCTACTTAACACTTTTCGAGGAGCGTCGCCGCACGATATCGCGTAATAAACTTACTATCCGCAACGGACATCCACATCGCGGAAGGAGCCTACATGGCAACCATGCCGGAGCAGGGACAGCGTCTACCAGACGTCGAGTTCATCACCGAGAACGCGGAGAGACTCTCGGCCGGAGATCTCAGCGGACAGAAGACGGTTCTCTACTTCTACCCCGAGGACGACACACCCGGCTGCACCAAGGAGGCCTGCGCCTTCAGGGACCGGATGGACGACTACGGGCAAGCGGGCATTGAGGTCTACGGTGTCTCACTCGACTCTCCCGAGTCGCATCGCCAATTCCGCGAGAAACACGACCTCAACTTCCCGCTCCTCACCGATGAGAGCGGTCGAGCGTCGGAGGCACTCGGAGTACTGAACGACCGCGGCCTCGCCAACCGCGTCACCTTCCTTCTCGACCCTGACGGGAAGATAGCGAAGGTCTATCCTGAAGTCTCCCCCGAGACGCACGCTGACGACATCCTCAGGGATGCGGCGTCGCTCTAAAGGAACAGAGAGCGGGTTGCATAGCTCTAGCGAGAGCCAAGGACGGCTCGCCTAAGAGCTCCTAACAATCGTCCGCCTATCGAAATCCCCGCGCTCGATGTGCTCTCCTCCTCGACGGAACCAGGGATGCGCTGCTCGACCGGTAGGATGGAGAAAGATTTGTGCGGCTCGGTCTGGTACCAGTAGGCCACCGAGGAGTAATCGTCGCTACGCTTGTTGGCGTGGCCGTGCTCGATAGTGACCCTTATAGACTCCTCGAACGTTACGGGATCTTCGACGTGGAACCGGTAGTAGCTTATCTGCCCACTCCAGTTCTCCCCGCCTCCCAGCGTGATCCCGTGGTACGGTGAGGAGTACTCTTCCTGGGGGGTCCAGGCGGTGTTGAAGTAGTCTTCGAGACCGGTGCCGTGGAGGGAGGGCGGCCACGCTTCCCCGTCAATAAAGATCATGTCGTCGCCTTCCCCGTACCAGTTCCACTCGTCGGTCTCGCGCAGGTTGTGCACGTTGAGGACGCAGCCGACGTAGTGCCCCTTGCCCTCGGCCTCGAGTATGGTGTAATTCCCCTCACCGCTGGTGTTCTCGCCTTTGAACAACAAAAACTCTAAATTGCTCTCATCTCCCTGCTCCACGCCCTCTGTGGGGTTCTCCCGGCGCCACTGGGCGTGAAACCGCCCGAGGCCTTCCTCCAGCTCGTCGAACTCCTCGTAGTCCACGTAGCAGTAGAGGACGACCCCATCGCTCTCTAGCTCGCTCGTGACCTCTACCCTTGCTCCGTCAGCGAACGGCATGTGGAAGAAGCAGTTGAGGGCCTGGCCGTCGTTCGGGCTCATCTGCAGGGGGCTGGAGAAGAAGTTGAGGGTCCGCGCGTGGCCCACCCCGAAGAAGTCCCCGAGCGGCGCCAGGACACTCGGCTCCTCCTCCCCGTCCCAGTACATCTTAAGGAGCAGCTTTCTCAAGAAGTCCGGCTCCGGGGTCTTGCTGGGGGGATCTCCGCCCACCGTGATCCAGAGGTGGTTTATGCACCCCGCTCCCTGTACCTCCGCCAGGGTCGCCGTCTCCCCAGGGCCTATGGTGAGCCGGTCGTCGTTACCCCCACTCTTGTCCCAGCTCGACGCGCGTCTGCGGCGGCTGCTCCTGAGCCGCGGCAGATCCCGTAGGCTGCTCCCGAAATCCCCGTAACCGCCCACGCCCTTCCCCTCTCTCGATGGCTCCGTCGCTGTGGCGGGGGTCGCTTTGCCGGCCAGCCCCGCCACGAAAGCGAGTGTCGTTCCCCCGACCAGGAGCTGCCGCCGGGTCATCTTCTCGCCCCGGTTCGTCCCTGCTCGCCGACCCGTCCCTTTCTTACCGCTCGTCATTTGTCCAGGCCTCTTCTCCGAAGGATTCGAGCATGCCGGGAACGTTGCGGAGCATTACCGACCGGTTCCTCGCAACCCTTATTTTGCATCCCTTTCGCCGGGCTCGCCAGCCGGAGGAGATGTGGGGTTTCGGGCTGCTTCTCCCGGCGGCTTCTTCTCGCGGCAGGTGTCTCCTAGCTCGCCGTCTGGATGCGCGGGTCTCCAGTCTCTACCACGAGGGACGCTCTGGTAGCGATGGGTGCTCCGGGTTCCCTGACGTAGGGGAGCACCCGGTAGTCGGTTTGCCAGGCATCCTGGGAGGCGTCCTGGGGGAGGCGGCAACACACGTAGCCGCGCTGCTCGTTCCAGAACTTGATGTGCGGTTTTCGTTCAGCGTCTCGCTCGTGCCGGACCGCGCGTCGGAGCCGTCGCCGCCAGAGCTGATAGAGGTTTCCACGAATTCGGCGCCGACGCAGGACGAGGAGTCAGGATCGTCGAGGTTTTCAAGGATCTCGTTGGCCCAGTTGCCGTGGACGTTGCCGGTGAGGACAACGAAGTTCTCCGTCCCCCCTCCGCGAGGCGTTCGATGTTCCGGCGTTCAGGGATCCGAGGCGCGGGCCTGACGCGGGGACTCCGGAGAGCCGTGCCGCTGCCGCCGAGGGCTTCACTCAGGGGTGGAGAGTTTTAAGTTTTCCCACGGCGTGTTAAAAATACTTAAGTTGTTCCTCGAAATGAGCGACGATACCGAGGGACGGAGCGGCAAGGCTATTCCCAGGAGGGGGGAATGCGTTCCAAAGATCATAGAGAGGCGTCCGGGACGATAAACCGCCGGGACTTCCTCAAGTTGGGCGGGGTCGGGATCGCGGGCGCGGCGTTACTGGGGGTGGTGGGCTCCGGCAGGGTTTCGGCTCAGGCGGGCTCTCCGTACTCCTCGCTCGTGGCGGAGTTCGAGGAGGCGGCCCAAAGGTACGACGTCCCGGTGAAGCTCTTGCTCGCCATGGGCTACGTAAATACCCGCTGGGAGATGCCTCCCCCGGGGGCCAGCGCCCACGAGCCCGGCAGTCCACACGGGCGGGGGGCGTACGGGATCATGCAGCTCGTCAAGAACGACGACGAGGACACACTAGGTGAAGCGTCGAGGCTGACCGGCATCTCCGAGGAGGATCTCAAGACGGACCGCAGGTCCAACATCTTGGGTGGGGCGGCGCTCCTGGCGGAGGCCGAGGGAGAGAGGCCCGCCCGTCTCGGCGACTACTTCGGGGCGGTCTCTGGTAGGGGGAGACGGAGGTTCATGAAGGCGGTGGCCGGGCTCGGAGCCGGCCAGATCTACGCCGAGCAGGTCTTCGACACCCTTAGAAGAGGCACCTTCGAGACGATCCTCGACGGCGAGCAGGTCTCCCTGCCAGGAGAGGGAGAGCTGTGACGCACCTTTATCTACCGGCGAACTCCAACAACTATACGGCGGCGAATCGCCCCTACTCGCACCTCATCGACAAGATAATCATTCATGTCACGCAAGGGTCGTGGTCGAGCGCCCTCAACTGGTTCCAGAACCCCAGGGCCAGGGCTTCGGCTCACTACACCGTCCGTTCCTCCGACGGGTATCTGGGCCAATCGGTCGCGGAGAAAGACATCGGCTGGCACGCGGCAAACTGGAGCTACAACCAGACCAGCATAGGTATAGAGCACGAAGGCTTCGTCTCGGACCCGAAGTGGTTCACCGAGGCCATGTTCGACAGCTCCGCCCGGCTCTCGGCGTACCTGGTCACCAAGTACGGCATCCCACTCGACCGGGCCCACATTCTGGGTCACAACGAGGTGCCCGACCCGTACGCTCCCGGCCAGTACGGAGGCGTAACCAACCACACCGATCCCGGCTACTACTGGGACTGGTACAAATACATGGACTACGTCGCGTACTACGCCGCCGTCTAGATCGCCTATTGCTCGTGGCTGATCCGGCCGGCAGAAAGCAGAAGGTGCGGAGCGTGAAGCTTTTCGGAGCACTTGTCTGGGTTGGTCTACTGGCGGTCTTTCTAGTCACCGGCTGTGGCCAGGGCACCCAGAAAGAAGAGACCGAAACGACCGGGAGCTCGTCTACCGCGCCGGAGAGGCAGGACCGGCAGGAGACGACCGATGAAGCAAAGACCATCGACGAAGAGACTACGGGAGCGTCGTTCACCGCGACCCCCGAGATGAGCGGGGGAACAGAGGGGGCGGCGGACGGCATCCAGGGGGTGCGATTCGAGAGATCCGAGGGCTACGAACGGGCGGTCATAGACTTCGGTTCGGGAGGCGCCCCCTCTGCGCGGGTTCCTGCCTGGTCCCTGAGCAGCCCCACCGGAGAGGGGTACGCGAGGATAACGCTCCCCGACGTCGATTCCACCTCGGTCTCCGACGGCTCTTTCGGTGGCTCCATCCTGGACAACTTCTATGTGGTACGGGCCCCCGACGCAGGCATGTTCTTAGATCTCTTCGCCACGGGAGCGTTCCAGTATCGGGTGACGGAGCTCTCCGACCCGGGACGTCTGGCCATCGATTACCGCCCCGCGAGCGTAGAGTTAGGCTTCCCGCTTCCGGCCCAGGCCGAGAGGACGGTCCTCTTCGAACCCCGCGCAGGGGAGACCGTAACCAACCCGCTAAGGGTTAGCGGTTACTCCCGCAACTTCGAGGCTTCGAACACCATCATACTCAGGGACTCGAACGGCAACGTTCTCCTTCAGAGCACGGTCCTGTCCAACGACTGGCTCGACGCCTGGGGGTACTTCGAGACGTCGTTGGAGCTCCCGGCCTTCGAGGGGCAGGCGGTTCTCCAGGTCGGCACCGAGAGCCCGCGCGACGGCTCGTTCGAAGGGGCCGAGGTGCCGGTCACCTACGGTGGAGAGCGAGGCTAACCCACCGTTTCCTCAAGCTCCGGCAGCTAGTAGAAGTGGGAGCCGAAGACGTACCCCCAGCCGTCGCGGCGGGCGACCGACTCGGCGTCCTCCGTCTTGACGTCGTTAGCCAACACTGCGTGGAGACGCTCTATCTCCCAGCCCTCGCTTATCTCGGTGCCGCGCTTGTGCCCGAGGATGGCTACGCAGTCCTCGATCTCACCCTCATCCATAACCGCCCAGAGCGCCAACTCCCACCCGTGAGCCTCCAGCAGCGCGTCGTTCTCGACCGTGAGCAACCCCGAAGCCTCGTTCGGGTGCAGGTTCAGCTCGAGCCGGTGTAGCTCGCCGTCGCCGGTCTTCTCGCTCGTCACACTCCGCCTCCTCCATCGAGCCGTAGGGCCGGAGACCGAAATATATCAGCAGATCGAAGCCCGCTATCCGTAACCTCGTAGACGAACCGGACCGACCTAAGGGTGCGACGCGAAATAGTCGTCCAGCTCGTTCGATAAACGTTGCTTTTCCCCCGCGTCGAGGAACGAAGCCTGAATCGAATTCTTCGCCAACCGGTAGACGTCGTTCCGGGTTACGCCAAGCCCCTTTTGTACGGCCTGGAGGTTTTCGTCTACGTAGCCCCCGAAGTACGCTGGGTCGTCGGAGTTCACCGTCGCGCACAGCCCGAGGTCTAGCATCCGCTTCAGGTTGTGATCCCGGATGGTATCGAAGACGCGCAGCCTGATGTTGGAGAGCGGGCACACGGTCAGGGGTATCTGCTCTTCCCTCAGCCGCTCTACGAGCTTCGGGTCCTCTACGCAACGGACGCCGTGGTCTATCCGGGACACCTTCAGGTCGTCTAGGGCCTGCCAGATGTACTCCGGCGGCCCTTCCTCGCCGGCGTGGGCGACCGTTAGGAGTCCATGCTCTCGCGCTTCGTCGAAGACGGCCTTGAACTCCTCCGGCGGGTTCCCCAACTCAGAGGAGTCGAGACCGACCCCGACGATCCACTCCCTGTACGGCAGCGAGCTGTGCAAGGTCTCCATCGCTTCTTCGGCGCTGAGGTGTCTGAGGAAACACATTATCAGGGCCGGGGAGATGCCAAGCCGCTGCCCGGCGTCGAGCATGGCGCAGTGTATACCCGTGATCACCGTCTCGAAAGGCACCCCTCTGCCGGTGTGGGCCTGCGGATCGAAGAACACCTCGGCGCGGCGCACGTTCTGGGCAGCGGCTTTCTGCAGGTAGGCCCAGGTCAGATCATAGAAGTCCTGTTCATGGAGGAGCACCTGGGTAGCCTCGTAATAAACGTCCAGGAAGGATTGGAGGTCGCTGAAGTCGTAGGCCCGGCGCACCTCTTCCACGGAGGCGTAACGGAGGGCGACCTCGTTACGTTCGGCGAGCGCGAACATCAGCTCGGGCTCCAGGGAACCCTCGATATGGATGTGCAGCTCCGCCTTCGGCACTCCCTGGACAAAAGCCTTCGAAGTTTCGGGGCTCAAGCTCATCTCTCGCTCCTTTCCCCTCGGTTGCTAGAAGACATTCTGCCAGAGGGCCCCTGGATGACGCGCGCCGGTATCCCAAAGCGTCTCTCTGCTCGAAGATGAGGTCCAGTAGCTTCTTGTCGAGGTCCGAGGCGGTACTCACGTCGTCCGGCAGGAGTGAGGGCGTCAGCGTGGTCGTCGCCGGGCCTCGCGAGCCAGAGGGACCAGATCGGGGAGGGACGGGCGGCACTCGCGAACTACCTGACGCCCGCGTTCGCGCTTCTGTACGGACGCTCCTGCTCGGCGCAGGCTCTCACCTTCGCGGCGATAGTCGGTCTTGTGCTGATAGTCGCGGGAGCGGAGATCACCGCTTACGAGAGGCCAGTGCCCGGCGCCCAGGGGCGAGACAAGGGCCCATCCCAGGGCTCATCCTCCGTTTCACTAGGGCTCGGGGCGCGAAAGGTCCCTCCCTTCCACGCCGCAAGCTACCTGAGTTGCCCCGCTGGTCGCTCCTCATTGGTAAATCCGGCTCGCGTTCGCCTCGCGTACCGGAGGTAGACCAGCAAGATGACGAGGAGCGCCGGGCCTATGATATCTATGTAGAACACCACTCCTACGTTACCCGGATTGTAGTTACCTGCGCCCACCATCTCGCTGACGTGGATCGCGGCGGCGCCCAAGAGCCAGATGGAGGTTGCGAACACGGCCACTACCAGCGGGTAGACGTCCTCGAAAGCTCCCGGCACGTCAAGGTCAGCTTGAAAGGTGAGGTGGTAGCCGAGACCGGGCGGCCGGAGATACTCTTCGAGACCGGGCTACCATCGCGTTACTACATACCACCGGAGGACGTCGTCTGGTACTATCTGGAGCCCCTGTCGGAGGCGGAAGGTCAAGAGATCAAGGACCACCTGTGCTTCTACGACGAGAAGGTCAACTTGCAGGGCGAGGGCTAACGGTAGAGGCCGCGTAAACCTACTCCGGCGCGAGACCCTTGCTCCGCAGCTCTTCGAGGGCCTTCTCAGTCTTCTTCAGATCCCCCAGCCCCATACCGCTCAGGACGTGCCGCGCCTTGGTGAATTGGACCTCGCCGTACTCGACCACCTGCCAGCGGTTGCCCCAAGGGTCGCGGAAGTCCAGGCCCCTGCCGGGTATTATCTCCACGCCCGCCTCCCTCAAAGCCTTTCGCACGGCCCTCTTGTCGTCCACCACGATCCCGAAGTGGCGGTGCTCGTCGGGCGGTTGTGTGCGACCTTCGGAGAGGGCTAGGAACTGGTCGCCTGCGTCGACGAATGCCATCCCTCTGCTACGCCCGCGCAGCTCGAACTGGAAGATGCGCCCGTAGAAGTCGAGGGCCGCCTCCAGGTCGCCTACCTCCAGGGCGATGTGGTTGAAACCGACCAGCCTGGCACGAGACTCCATCTCTCCATGCTATACCATCCCCGAGGCGCGAGCCGCCCGCAAAGACATAGAACCATGCAACTTGCGGCTCTACGATATTAAGAAAAGTTAAGATTATCTATCCACGAGAACTTTGAGTTCTTGGCTTTTGTATCGGCAAAACCCGATTCTTATGCATCTTTCTGTGTAGTTTTCTGAAGTAATAATAAGGTTGCGGAAATGTTGCTAAATTGTTACGGTCCCCGCCGTTGGTAAGGTCGCCTCACAGAAGTGGAGGTTCTTGGTGAAGAGAGCATCGCTGGTCGTGTCCTTCTGGGTGGTTTCGATAGTGTTTGTGGCTATGATCGACGCGGACGCGAACCCGTACGACCTTACCGACGGCATCCTCCCGTTTGGGGCTTCGCAGTACGGAGAAGCTCCTTTGTACGGTGGAGTTCCCCAGTACGGTGGAGCTCTCCAGCCCAGCGGAGCTCTCCAGTACGGCGAAATTCCCCAGCCCGGTATCGGTGGTGGCGAGATCATGATGGCCTCCTACTACGGCTACTCGCACGCGGGGCACATGACGGCCAGCGGCGTGCCCTTCGATCCAATGGGGTTCACAGCCGCGCACAAGACCATGCCGCTCGGTACGCCGCTACTCGTAAGCTACGGTGGCAAGTCGGTCGAGGTCACCGTCAACGACAGGGGCCCCTACGGGGACGGCATCGATATCGACCTCTCCCAGGCCGCCGCCGAAGCGATAGGGCTTACCGGCCCCGGCGTCGCTCCTGTCGAGGTCGTCGTTTTATAACCGACGACCGCCTCTACCTACAGAACCTTCGGCAGGTATGAGGGACGGGATTCTTCGAAGGCTTCCAGGTCGTCCTCGTGCGTGAGCGTCAGGCTTATGTCGTCGAGGCCCTCCAGAAGCCGCTGGCGGGTGAAGTCGTCCATCTCGAACGTCTCAAACACGTCGGGACCCGTGACGTTGCGCTCGAAGAGGTCGACCGTGATCACGGCCTGCGGGTCCTCCCGTACGGCGTCGAGGAGCTTCTTCACCGACGCTTCGGGCAACTCCACGGCCAGCAACCCTATCTTCGAGCAGTTGTTCTTGAAGATGTCGGCGAAGGAGGGGGCGATGATCGCTCCGAAGCCATAGTCCTGCAAGGCCCACGGCGCGTGCTCGCGGCTGGAGCCGCTCCCGAAGTTCTCCCCTGCGAGCAGGACGACTGCATCTTCATGCTCGGCCTTGTTCAGCACGAAGTCCGGGTCCTCGCGCCACCCGGAGAAGAGGAACTGTCCAAAACCGGTACGCTCGATGCGTTTGAGGGCGTCGCTCGGCACGATCTGGTCGGTGTCCACGTCGGAGAAGCCCAGGGGGAGCGCCTTCCCGGAGACGCGCTTTACCGGCTCCACTAGCCCACCTCCAGCGGCACGCCGAGCTCCGAAGGTGAGGCGAAGCGCCCCATTACCGCCGTAGCCGCGGCGACGGCCGGGCTGACCAGGTGCGTGCGTCCGCCCTTGCCCTGCCGGCCCTCGAAGTTACGGTTCGAGGTGGAGGCGCAGCGCTCGCCGGGAGAGAGAATGTCAGGGTTCATCCCAAGGCACATCGAGCAGCCGGCGTTGCGCCACTCGAAGCCGGCCTCAGTAAAGACCTCGGCCAGGCCCTCCTCCTCGGCCTGCTGTTTCACGCGCATCGAGCCCGGCACCACGAGCGCCCGGATGCCCTCTTTGACCTTGTGGCCTTCGAGGACGGCGGCGGCGGCGCGAAGGTCTTCTATGCGAGCGTTGGTGCAGGAGCCCAAAAAGACGGTATCCACCTCGATCTCGCGTATCGGCGTCCCGGACTTCAGGTCCATGTACTTCAAGGCCCGCTCGTGCCCCTCGTTCTGGGGCTCAGGTATGACGTCGTCGAGCCCTACGGTCTGAGCCGGGGTCGTCCCCCAGGAGACGTATGGGACGAGGTCCTCGGCCCGGATGACGACCTCCTTGTCGAACCGTGCGCCCTCGTCGGTCGGGAGCGAGCGCCAGTACTCTACGGCCCGGTCCCAATCCTCGCCCTTCGGGGCGTAGGGCTTGTCTTTGAGGTACTCGAAGGTCGTGTCGTCGGGGGCGACGAGGCCGGCGCGGGCGCCGCCTTCGATGGACATGTTGCAGACGGTCATCCGGCCCTCCATCGAGAGAGAGCGTACCGCATCGCCGCGGTACTCGATCACGTGCCCGACCCCGCCGCCGGTCCCGATCCTGCTCAGGATGCCGAGCATGAGGTCCTTTGCAGTAACGTCAGCGGGGAGCTCGCCCTCGACCGTCACGGCCATCGTCTTGGGCTTACGCTGCGGGAGCGTCTGCGTCGCCAGCACGTGCTCGACCTCGCTGGTCCCGATACCGAAGGCGAGCGCCCCAAACGCGCCATGGGTCGCGGTGTGAGAGTCGCCGCAGACGATGACGAGCCCCGGCTGCGTGAGACCCATCTCGGGCCCGATGACGTGGACGATACCCTGCCCGATAGTGCCCCACTCGTTCAGCTCGATGCCGAACTCCTCGCAGTTCTTTTTCAGGGCTTCCATCTGCTTGGCGGAGACCCCGTCCCTTATGGGGAGCCCTATCTCCGTCGTCGGGACGTTGTGGTCCATCGTCGCGAGGGTGAGGTCGGGGCGACGCACCTCACGTCCCGCAAGCCTCAAACCTTCAAAGGCCTGCGGGCTCGTGACCTCGTGCACCATGTGGAGGTCCACGTAGAGGAGATCCGGCTCCCCCTCAGCTTTACGCACCACGTGCTTCTCCCACACCTTCTCTACCAACGTCTTTGGATGACTCATGCTCTCTCCTCTGCTTTGTTGACTCGCAAAACGTCCACCTCGCCTCCGAACGTGTCGGGCACTTTTGTCGCCATTATATTAAGACGAACGTACTCGATGACGAGCGGGCCTCCGGCCGCCAATTGCATAGCCACCGCGGCGGCGAAGGGTTCGTGCTCGGCCTCCGGCAAGAACGTAAGGTGTTGGCCCAACACCGCCGTCTTGAGGTAACCGATCAACTCCTCTATCGAGAGGAACTCCGCGGCCTCCTCATGCAACCAGGTCTCGATCTCTTCGAACCCCGCGGCTTCGAGGCGAGCCCTCGTCGTCGCCGGGTCCGCGAAGTTCCAGGGATCTTTCCAGCGAACGAAGAACTCCTCGAAGCGATCCTCACGCATAACTTGCCCCATGGCGGTCCGAAGCCTCGAGATGTTCCCCTCACCACCGCACTGGGCGACCAGCCGTCCTCCGGGCTTCAAGGTCCGCGCGAACCTCTTGAAGAGGTGCTCGTGGTCCTTTATCCAGTGCAAGGTGGCGGTAGAGAAGACCAGATCCACCGGCCTCTCAACCTCTAACCGGAGAAGGTCCCTCCGTTCGACCCGTACCCTCGGGTCTCTGGCGAAGCGCCCGGCGGTCGCCTCCACCATCGCCTCGGAGGCGTCTACAGCCAACACCGTCCCATCAGGTACGCACTGCAAGAGTAGCTCCGTTACCCTGCCCGTCCCACACCCCGCATCTATGACGTCCTCATCTCCTCTTATGGCTCGACGCTCTACGAGGAACTTCAGGAAGTCCGCTCCCCATCTAGTCATCGGCCCGGCGAGAGCCTCGTACTCCGCGGCATCCCACTCGAAGGTCATGTAACCTCTGACCAATTGCTTTGTCTCACATAATGAGATATGCTGATCGTCATATGGACAGCATAGACGGTACCTTGTGGAAAAGCAAGGGTGTTGTGACGAGTGGGGTTGGGGTTTTGGACAAGGCGGTCGGGATCTTGTCTTTCCTTTCGGAGGGTGGTCCGGCGAGCCTTGCGGGAGTAGTCGAGGGGACGGGGTTGCCGCGTCCGACGGCACACCGGCTGCTTTCGGCGCTGGAGGCTCACCACCTGGTTGCGCGTGCAGGGGGACGGTACTCTCTGGGTTCGAGGCTCTTGGGGTGGGGGAGCAGAGCGGTGGGGATCGGGGTGGTCGAGGCCGCCCGGCCCGCGCTGGCGGCGCTCAGGGACGAGACGGGGGAGAGCACGCAGCTGTACGTGCGGGAGGGAGATCGGCGGGTGTGCGTCCTCTCCGTCGAGCGGGCGACGGGGTTGAAGACGACCGTTGCGTTGGGGGCGATCTTACCGCTGGAGCGCGGGTCGGCAGGGAAGGTGCTGCTGGCCTGGGGAGAGAACGGCTCCGAGAGGATCGAGGCCGAGGAGTTGGGTGGGATCAGGGGCCGCGGGTGGGTGGAGAGCGTCGCTGAGCGGGAGGAGGGGGTGGCGAGCGTAAGCGCCCCGGTCTTCGGTCCCGGAGGGGTCTTGAGCGCGGCGGTCTGTGCGAGCGGCCCAATCTCGCGCCTCGGGGAGCGTCCCAGCGAGCGTCTGGCCGAAAAGGTCGTGGCGGCGGCGCGAGAGATCGAAAGGGCTCTATAGCGGGTTGTGGAAGGATTGACCTTCCACAACCCGCGCCTTCAGGAGTCAGCTTTTTGTTCTTAGCTGATTGCTGAAGGCGCATCGTCCGTAGGGCTCAAGCCTTATTCACGGCGCTGTAGGCTCTTGACGCACTAAACGAGACGATACTCGTAGATCTTCTCTAGCTTCGGTTCCCCGGAGCCGTCCAAAACGGCTTTCTCGAAGGTCAGCGTGGCCCCTCGGCCTTCCAGCTCCAGGGTCGCGACCTGGTTCTCGAACCAGAGGCTCTCGTGGGTCAGGCGCCACCTCATCTCCGGGTCTCTTATCCCCGCCAGTCGAGACAGCGTACGTCCCGCCAGCTCGCCCGGTTTCGTCCATCCAGCGCGCTGGAGGCGGGATTTATCGCCGGGGAGGGAGTTGCGTAAGGGTGAGCAGACGGCCTGGTAGAGAGAGCTCTCTACTCCGTCGTCGTAAAACGTCGATTCGGCCAGGTAGCCGTGGTGCACGTCGCCGGAGAGCACGAGGATGGAGGCAGGGGGACGGCCCCTCTCTCCGGCTCCGACGCGTTGGATCAGATCAGTCAGCCTGACGAACGAGTCGTTGAACGAGCTCCAGTGATCCAGGTCCAGCGAGCGCCGAGTCTTCTCCCCCCACTTCGTTGCCCGTTCGCCCCAGGCGCCCGAGCAGACGGCCTCGTTCCAGGCTTGCAGGTGGTGCACACCGGGTCCGAGCAGGACCGGGAGCGAGGTGCCTAGCAGGAGGTGGTCGAAACCACCGGTTGCGTGTTCCTCGATCCAGCGCCACTCGTCGGCGTCCACCATCGAGCGGTGGCCCCTCTCCAGCACCCGCCCGCCGCGGGAGTCCATCATCACCAGCCGCGTGTCACCGAAGTCCCGGTAGAAGCTCCAACGGGTCCCCGCAGTCTCCCGATGCGCTTTGTAGGCGAATTCGCGGAGGATGGGCCCCGCGTCGTCGGCGGTTTTGACCCTCTCGAAGAGGCTATCCTGCTTCAGCTCCTTCGGGGAGAGGTTGCCGAGGTGCTGGTAGATCCAGTACGAGACGTGGCCACCGGAGATTTGGTCGTTCCACCACGGGTGGTTGCGCGTCTCCTCGAGCCAGGACTCGGAGATGTTCCAATCGTCGGCGACCTCATGGTCGTCGAAGATCATGGCCGAGGGTACGGTCGAGAGCAGCCAGCGGATCGCCGGGTCACCCCAGGAGTCCCGGTAGAGCCGCGCATACTCCTCGAAGCTCGCGACCTCCTCTCCGGGTGGCTCGCTGGCGTCGCGGCGCGAACGGATGAAGTCGAGCGTGTCGAACGGGGGCTTGTGGGCGTAGATCTGGTCTCCCAGAAGCACCAGCGCGTACGGCAGGTCCTCAGCGGGCTCGTCCAGCAGCCGGATCGCCATGGCGTAGAGGGCGTCTACACCGAGGCCTCGCTCGTCCTCTTCGTGGCTCAACGTGTGCGGCGGTTCGTGAGGGGCAGAGATCCGGCACGAGCCGAAGACTAGCTTCACGGCCTCTCCGTCAGCCCACGTGCGGATCACAGCCGGCGGGAAGAGAGAACCGGGCTCCGGCCATCTCCTCTCGCCGTCGAGGAGGACCTCGTACTCGTACGCAGCCCCCGGTTCAAGCTCCGCCACGTGTACCAGGGCGTAATGATGACCCTCGACATGGAAGGTACGCGAGCGACAACCCAGCACCTCGACCTCGCAGGCGGTATCCGTCTCGACCCAGACGGTAGCGTTGGTCTCGCCAGCGTAGCGCAGTAGCGGACCGAGCACCAGCTCAGGCATCGCTAACCCCGCCGGTGTAAAGAGCCTCTTCGTGTCTCACGGAACCGTCTCCCTCCTTCCAGGGTAGACCGGGAGGATACACTAACCACCCCGCGCCGTCGCGTCCGCTAGAATAAGCCTCATGCAAGAGAGACGACGAGTATTCAGCGGCATACAACCTAGCGGCACGTCGCACCTCGGGACGTATCTTGGGGCGTTAAAGAACTGGGTCTCCGTTCAAGAAGAGTACGAGAGTTACTTCTGCATCGTGGACCTGCACGCCCTCACGGTGCCTCAGAACCCCAAGGTGTTGCGGGCCAACGTAAGGGAGATGGCGGCGCTCTTCATAGCGGTCGGCCTCGACCCCGATCGGGCCGTGATCTTCCGCCAGAGCCGGGTCTCGGAGCACACCGAGCTCGGCTGGCTACTGAACTGTATAGCGAGGGTCGGCGAGCTCTCGCGTATGACACAGTTCAAAGACAAGTCTCAAAGGGGCGGCGCCGAGAGCGCGAGCGTTGGGCTCTACGCCTACCCTGTGCTTCAGGCCGCGGATATATTGCTGTACAACGCGCACCTGGTGCCGGTCGGCGAGGACCAGCGCCAGCACCTGGAGCTCTCACGAACGCTGGCGCGGCGCTTCAACGGCCTCTACGGCGAGACCTTCGCCGTGCCGGAGCCCATGATCCTGGAGACCGGAGCGAGGGTCATGGCGCTCGACGAGCCTACACAGAAGATGAGCAAGAGCGCTCCCACGCCCGCCGGGTACATCGCGCTCCTCGACGAGCCGGACGTGATACGGCGCAAGATCCGTCGCGCCAAAACCGACTCCGGCACCGAGGTAATGGCGACCCCCGACAAGCCAGCGCTTACGAACCTGCTCGGCATCTACGCCGGACTGACGGACCGCTCCGTCCCCGAGATAGAAGACCGGTACCGGGGCAAGGGCTACGGAGAGTTCAAAAAGGATCTCGCCGAGGTGGTCGTGGAGAGCCTCTCCCCTATCAGGGAGCGGACCCTGGAGCTACTAGACGACCCACGGGAGCTGGACGAGGTCCTTGAAGCCGGAGCCGAGAAGGCGCGCAGGGTGGCCCGCTCCACCCTGCACGACGCCTGGGCCAAGCTGGGCCTCGACTAGCTGAGGCTCGGTCCGTGGGGGAGACGAAGGGGAAGATCCTCAAGGTCTTGGGCGCCATACCCACAGGCGTCCTCTACTCCACAACCGACTGGCACCGGCTCCTGGGCGAGGACAAGCGCGAGATCCGGTACGCTCTAGACGAGCTCGAAGCCGAGGGGAAGATAGAGATCCACAAGAGCGGGCGCTCGGACAAACCGCTCTACAAGCTCAAGGAGGAGGCGAAGAAGTGAGCGCACGCTGCGTAGTGTACGAGAACGACAAGCGTGTAAGCGTCATCATACCCACTGAGGAGTACGAGCACCTGCTCACGTCGTGGACGATGAAGAAAGGGTGATCACCGTCTTCCGGGTCGGACACAGAAGAGACGTCTACCGCTGAGAGCAGGAGAAGTGCAACGACTCCGATCCACACTCGACCGAATAGACCGCAAGGGCTACGGTGCCTACAAGGACCTCCAGGGCTCCTACGACCTGCGCGAGTTCGACCTGTTCGTGGACCGGGTGCAGCGAGACCCGTTCGCTCCACCCTCTCTCGTCCGCGTCCGCACCAAAGACAACCGCTTCGACCCCGCGCTCTCCGAGAACCCCGTGCGCCGGATGGCCTTCGAGGACTTCCTGACACGCTCGGTGGAGAAGGGGCTACGCCGCACGGTCAAGGGGAACAGGGGCTCGGGCGGAAGCGGCCGGATCGAGATACAGCGTACCTCCCAGGTCGTCCTGCCACGCTCCTCGGTGGTGGTGGAGCCGAACTTCGTCGAGGCCCGCATGGCGCTCGGGCTTCCGGCTCGTGGTCGCACGGTGGACGCTCGGACGGCGCAAACGATGCTCTTCGAAGAGTTGCCCCGGGTAATCCGGGAGGCGCTTACGCCGGCGGGGGTAGATGCAGAGGCGGCCCGGGCGCACGTGGAGGTTGTCGAAGACGCAGACCACCTTCGGAAGAGGCTCCCCACTTTAGGGCTCGTCGCGTTCGTAGCAGACGGGGCGGTGCTACCCCGGGAGAGTGGGGCGAGCGACAGGCCGCTGCGAGAGAACGCCGTCCCCTTCGAGAGCCCGAAGGAGTTCCGCGTAACGGTAGAGCTGCCGAACCGGGGCGAGGTCTCGGGGATGGGCATAAAGGAGGGGGTCACACTCGTGGCCGGGGGCGGGTTCCACGGCAAGTCTACGCTGCTCTCGGCGCTTGCGTGGGGAGTTTATGATCATGCGCCGGGGGATGGGCGGGAGCTCGTGGTGGCGCGGGCGAACGCGGTGAAGGTCAGGGCCGAGGATGGACGGAGTGTGGCGGGTGTAGATATATCGGGCATGATCGGGGACCTGCCCGGCGGGCGAGACACGACGAGCTTCTCGACCACGAACGCCTCGGGCTCGACCTCGCAGGCGGCGAACATCGCCGAGGCGCTGGAGATCGGGACCTCGCTGCTCCTCGTGGACGAGGACACCAGTGCCACGAACTTCATGATCCGGGACGAACGTATGCGCGAGCTCGTGAGCAAGGAGCCCATCTCCCCGTTTTTAGACCTCGTGCGGCCCCTGCGCGACGCTTTAGGCGTCTCGACGGTCGTGGTCGTCGGCGGCGTTGGCGACTACCTGGACGTGGCGGACCGTGTGATCCTCATGGAGGACTACGGACTCCGCGACGCCACCGCGCAGGCGCACGAGGTGCGCGAGAAATTCCCGACCCGGGTACTACCTAAATCTGGAGCGGCGAGTCGGCCGAGGGGTCGCCGGGTGCGAGCCTCCTCTATAGACCTCCGGCGCGGTCGGCGGGAGACGGCGCGGGGCAGAGGCCCCTACACCATAGAGCTCGGCCGGGAGCGGGTGGACCTCTCGGACCTGGAGCAGCTCGCCGAGGCCGGCCAGACCGAGGCCATCGCCCGCATCATCGGCGAGTTCGCCTCCGGGAACGCGAGCTGCGAGATCCAAGCGGTGGTAAACGGGGCGCTCGGCTCCGTCCTGGAGAACGGTATCGACTCGTTGGGAAACTTCCGGGGCCATCCCGGGGAGTTGAGTTTGCCGCGAGTACAGGAGGTGGCCGCGGCGATCAACCGCATCCGCTCACTCGAAGCCGCTTCGGGGGCTTAGAGGAGCTGGATCAGCAAAACCACCGGGGTAGAATAGCTCATAGAGTACACCACCTTGTCACACCACCTTGTCGAGTAGCATGTACTTCCACCGAAGATCAGGAGGATTAGTGACCGAGAGAGGCTACAGCAACCCACCCGAGATGACCATCTCCCCCGACAACGATTACTTCGCGACCTTCCGGACGGAGAAGGGCCCGATCCGCCTTAGGCTCTTCGCCGACAAAGCCCCGGAGACGGTGAACAACTTCGTCTTTCTGGCGCGAGAGGGATACTTCGACGGGACGACCTTCCATCGGGTCATAAAGGACTTCATGGTCCAGGGTGGAGACCCGACCGGGACCGGAACCGGCGGCCCCGGCTACCGCATCCGAGACGAGTTTCATCCGGATCTGAGGCACGACCGGCCGGGCATACTCTCGATGGCGAACGCGGGGCCAAACACCGGCGGCTCGCAGTTCTTCATCACCTACCTGGCGACGCCCTGGCTCGACGACCGGCACGCGGTCTTTGGCGAGGTAGTCGAGGGCATGGAGACCGTGAACACCATCCGCGAGCGAGATCCCCAGCGCGACCCCGAGTCCGGCGATAGGGTAGAGACCGTCGAGATCGAGGAAGTTCCGCGCGGCTGAAGGCGCTCCCGCCGCTGGGTTCTCTGGCGGTGACGTCCAATATGGAACAAAAACTCTGATGGAACAAAAGCTCTGTTCGTACAGATAAGTCGCTGCTATTATTAATTTATCGTTAAGTTGTCGGCGCGAGCAGGAGGGAGGTCTGGATGGAAGAGTTCGACGCACGGGGTACGGCAGCGGTCTCTCCCTGGCTACGCTTGCGCGCTTCGGCGGTGCACCTGTACACGGCGAGTGGGGCGGTGCTAACGCTCCTGATCCTGGTCGCCGCCTACAACGGTCACGCCGTGGCCGCCCTATGGCTCATGCTCGCGACCCTCGTCATAGACAGTACCGACGGCCTTCTGGCGCGTCGCTACCGCGTGAAGGAGCTCTTGCCGTCCTTCGACGGCAACCTCCTAGACAACATCGTGGACTACATGACCTACGTCCTCGCTCCCATCCTCCTCCTATGGACCGCTGGCTACCTACCAAACGGAACCTTCGGCGTAGTCCTGGCGGCGCTCCCCCTGCTCGCGTCGAGCTACCAGTTCTGCCGGATAGACGCTAAGACCGGAGACGAAACCGAGACCGACCACTTCTTCCTGGGCTTCCCTAGCTACTGGAACATAGTAGCGTTCTACGTGATCGTCTTCGATCTCACCCCGGTAACGGTGGGCGCGATGCTGCTCGTCTGCTCGGTCCTGACCTTTGTGCCCGTGCGGTACGTCTACCCTTCACGCACGGTCGCCTTCCGTAAGCTCACCCTAGCGCTCACGTCGCTCTGGCTTATAAGCTACGTCGCCATCCTCATCCAGATGCCGGACCCCGACCCCATCCTTCGGACCCTCTCGCTACTCTACCTCCTCTACTACTTCGGCCTGAGCTTCTACATCTCCTCGAGGATGCGCAAGCCTCGCCACGTGGCGTAAGAAGCCGCTGGCCCGGAACACGGGTAGGAGTATTTACAGCCCCCGGCGGAAATAAACCTACCCTGTCCCTGAACCGGCAGCTATAAGAGGTGGTGATCCAGTGTCTAAAGAGGTTGCGGACAAGTTCGTCGAGGCCCTGTGGAAACTCGAAGAAGACCGGGACGTAGAGGCGCTCGTCGGCATCCACACGGAGGACTGCAGCGTCGGGAACGTCGCGGTCTCCAAGACGTTTAGCGGCCACGAGGGTTTGAGGGAGTTCTGGACGAGCTACCGCAAGACCTTCGACGAGATGAAGTCCGAGTTTCACAACGTCTTCGCCGACGACTCGGGTCACGCCGCCCTGGAGTGGACCACCGAGGGCACCGAGGACGGCGACACTATCTCCTACGGTGGCGTGAGCATCCTGGAGATCGAAGGCGACAAGGTCAAGCGTTTCATGGCCTACTTCGACTCCCGCACCCTGACCGAACAAGTTGTGGACTGACGTGGCTGTCAGCTGACAGCTACGTTGGCTTTTGCCCCGCAGTGCTCGTAACGCCGCGCGGCGAGACTGTGACCGATGTTCGGCGAGACAGGACATAGAGTACGAGACTCCAGTATAAAAGGATGCGAAAGCGCATGGCGAGTTCATCGCTAGCTCTCTTGCTGACAGCTGAATGCTAATGGCTGACGGCTACAGAAACTCTATCTTGGGAACGGGCCAGAAGCGTACGAACGCCTCGCCCTCTATGTTCTCGATGGGCAACGGCCCGAAGACGCGCGAGTCGGCCGAGTTCGCCCGGTTGTCCCCCATTACAAATACGTGCCCCTCGGGTACCTCGGTCGGCCCGTAGGAGTCGTTGAACGGCA
>DATDKT010000265.1:0-8249 GCA_036519775.1 Rubrobacteraceae bacterium | reverse complement strand
GGTCTCGATTATTCAGCCGGGGGCGTGTTCACAGATGTGCAGGCCGTGTAGGACGCCCCCGGAGGGAAAACCTTAGACTATTTTACTCCTCTCCTACCTACGACGCAGGACAGCGTACCCTAGGACGCCCGCGCCGATAAGCAGGGCAGCGGCGGGCAAGGCCACCGCACCTAACCCAATGGACGGACCACCGCTAGGGGGAAGCGGAGCGGTCCCCTCCATCATCACTTCTCGTTCCACGGTCATCTCCTGCGCCACAGCGGTCGGCACGAGGATGAACATGGCCACCAGTGCTACTGTAGCCAAATAAAGTAGCCTCTTCACGAAAGTCTTCCTCCTTCTCTATTCCTTAAGCGGTCTCCCGCACGGCCTACAACTATGCAGCTTAAGGGTACTGTAACGTATTCTTGAGCTTGATGTAACCCTCGTGCTTTGACCGAGAGAGTTCGTCGAGGGGCCTTAAGCACTTTTAACCGAACCTTCTCGGGCATTTAACCAAGAGCGTCAGGCAGTTAGCTAGAATGTGGGATCAGGGAAGGGGCAGGGCTGCCTCTACTATGGCCGGTCTACCTTCCTCCTTCTGTTCCGGCTGGGGTCCTTATCGGGGCTCCGGCCCTTTTCGTGCGCAATTCTCTCTAGTTCATGGGTTAGTAAAAAATGGGTAATTGCCTCATGTACCGGTCCTCTAAAGTCTGTAGGCTCTGTAGCTGTTACCGGGCTGGTGAACCCTGCAGGTTTTCAACCAGTCCGGCTCTTCTAAAGCGGGTCGGCCTGCTAGGGATCCCTTTTCCCTTTCCCAAAGGACCGGCCAGCTATTGTCGATGTCCCCGGCCGCATTGGCTATAGCTTCTCGGGCCGTACCCCTCCCCCACTCCGTATTCCTATGTGTGTGTACATAGAACTACCAGCAATACTACTTGCGGGCATCCTCTCTCCCCGTGGCCCCTCGGGTAGAGTGAACCGGGGGCGAGCCGAGTTTCCGAATCGCAGGGTTAGTTAGCCCTCAGCCCTGCCATTCTTAACGCCTCTAGGAGACGTTGGTCGTTTGGCCGATATCACCGGCTTCGGCCTGCTGCTCGCCGTTCTGGGTAAGCTCTACGCCGCCACTGCCGCTGCCGCCGGTCCCGCCAGCATCGTTGGATGGCTACAGATCTACACACTCGGCTATGAAGCCAGGACCAGGAGATTCACCAGGAAGGACTGGGAACAGCTGTAGCTCAAATTCAGGCGGGCAGAAGAACTCTTGTGCTTCTTCATCCAAACAGACAAATCCTGCCCCGACAGGCTCGTCGGCTACCATGATGGTGGCGGGGCCATCCGAGGGTCCGGTAGGCGGACAGGGGGACTGCGCGCTCGCTGGCGTGCCGGGCGTCGCTATCATTGCCACCATAACGGCGGCCATTGTAAGAAGTACGATTATGCGCCTCATGCTAAGCGCTACCTCCCAGCTATCTCTGTAGGGCGGGCTCGTCAGGGCCGCCCTGCTATGTAACGATAGTAGTATGGCCATTGTTGGAGGGTTTGTAAACCTTGCCCCCACTCTCTAGTATCGGGTTCCCCCATCTATTCACCGAGCTGCCGAGAGCTAGGGTCTTCTCGGAAACTCAAGTTCTTTAAGGGCAAGCAGCGGCAGGCCCATGCCCCGACCCGGCACGTTCTAGATCCTGAAGGCCTACAGCCATGGTACCCGGAGCAACGGTTTGAAGGTGCTCGTATATGTATATGGGCGTTTGTTCCGCTCGGTAATAGGCCCTCGTCGGAGGAAGAAATCCACCTTTCGGTGGAGGCTCGAAGCTTCGCTGCCGGATACGCTCTATTCAAACGCTCCTCTGGGGCGCGCGTAGAGATAAGGAGGTTGCGTAGTGAAACGCATCCGGTTAGTATCCCTTGGCATCGTTGCCGTCCTGAAGCACCGCTGGGGTTCGAGGGGTACTTGCTGGCCTGGGGCGTTTTTGTCTCCGGGCTCGTCTACCTGGCCCAGGGTGCGGGCCGCGGGGTGCTGCAGTACCCTGAGGCCCGCTGATGCTTCAGACCTTCGGGGTGGTCAGCTTCGGTTCGATCGCGCTGGCGGGGCTGTACGTGGACCGGACCTCGGCCGCTACATCCTGGCGGCCGGTTACTTCGGCCATGCCGCCTGGGACGTCGCCCACCACATCGCCAACAAGGTCGTGCCGCGGTCGTACGCGGATTTCTGCGGCGTCGTCGACCTTCTGCTCGGATTCGCCATCCTGTTCCCGTAGTAGCCGCGGGGTGCAGCTGCGCCTATAGGAGGCGGGTCGCCCCCGCCCGAGCAAGACGGAACAGGCACGTCCACGAAGGTCTTCTAGAAGAAGCCGGTAGCGTCTCCCACGACCGCTACCAACCCGGCAAAGAACAGTATCGCTATCAGCAGCATCAGCATCGCTATACCGGTGCTGGAAAACGCAACTGACATAGGAGCCAAGGCGCGGGCTATCAGAT
Organism: Rubrobacteraceae bacterium; assembly: GCA_036519775.1. Classification (GTDB taxonomy): domain Bacteria; phylum Actinomycetota; class Rubrobacteria; order Rubrobacterales; family Rubrobacteraceae; genus Rubrobacter_F. Next base: position 5,789 of record DATDKT010000265.1, on the reverse strand, counting down.
ATATCATCCCTATGAGGGACAGGAGCAACGCTCCCCCCAACGCGCCCACGCCGCTTTCGGCCACAATCGAGCTCAAGTCCAGGTGACGGTAGAGCGCGAGCACCAGCAACGTGACTGCTGTCGCTGTAGTAAGCGTCGTGAAGTACTTGAAGCACTCGAAAAAAAGCTTCAGCGCATCCCAGCTGCGTTGAACCTCCCAGCGACGACGATGTTCGTCCAGATCGTTATTAGCCACCGAATAGCCTCCTCTGAAAGAACACGTTGCCCCGCTCGGCCTCTAGCCTATCAGAGAAAAACACAGGGGGCGGGTTGCCCCTATTCACCAGGCTGCCGAGAAGGGTGGTCTTCTCGGCAGCCTGGGCTTCCGGCATTTTCATTCGCGGAACCGGGCTTCGACCATACAATTCTCGGAAGCTCATCGCCTGTCACCATCCCTTCGTACGAAGACGATCCCGTAAGATTCCGTAATGATAGGGAGGGAGTACTACGATTCGCTGCAGTTCGAACCACGCAGGCTCTACAGCTGCCCTGGTTTGCTCAATGGACATGCGCATCTGAGTCGAGGGACCGCGCGGCTCGTCCAGTACCGGAGTCTGTTCTCTCGGTAGGGAACGCCAGTTAATGATCGCGAAGAGCCCTCCCGGCCTGAGAACCTCGTAGCTTTTATGGGTTGAGTTCCCTTCGGTCGGGGGCAGGGATCCCATGGAAGGTGTTAGCTATTAGGGCGAAGGCTACGGGCTCGGGGACGTGTGCCGCAAGGCGTCTTGCATCATCCTCGATTACTACACAGTTCCCTTCTCCACAAACGGCTAGGTACTCTCTCGTCCGTTCAACCATCTCGGGATCCATTTCCACCAGTGCGTAGACCCTGCCTGGAGCCGCCAGTCGGGACAGAGGAGCCGTGAAGTAGCCATCATCACTGCACATGTCTACCGAAGTCTCCCCTCTAAGGACTCCAAGCTGCTTCAACACGCCCTGTGGGTCGGGCCACAAGGCACTCCACCATTCCCTGTCGGGCATTCTGGTTCTCGGGAAGAAGCCCATTAATCAAAAGGGACCGTGCCCCAGGCAGCGAAGATACCGATATCAGCGACCTCACCCGAGGTCGTGGAGTGGAGACATCACTGCATTCCGAGGGATTCATAACCATAGCCGATTAGCTGCGCTTCGCGGAAGAAGCCTTCGACCGGTGCCTCGTTAAACCCGAGCCAAATATCGGCGTGTTCCTCGCACATCCAGGTGTAAGGGTGCTCCACCTCGTCCGTGATGGCAACCGTACCACCAGACTTCACGATCCTAACCATCTCCCGAAGCATCACTCCCGGATCTTCAGCGTGGTGGAGCACCATATTGGCAAACGCGGCATCTACTGAGGCGCTTTCCAGCGGCAGGGCCGTAATCTCCCCCGGAATCAGGTCCACGTTCCTTACACCCAACGTGGCTAGATTCTTGCGGGCCACGTCAATCATTGCCAGCGAGTTGTCCACGGCAAAGACCCGTCCAACCCAGGGTGCGACTCCTGCGGCGACGAAGCCGGTACCAGTTCCGACGTCAGCTACCGACATGCCCTCGCTCAGGTTGGCAATCTCGGCCATCTTCTTAATGACACGCTCGTCGTAGTAGGCGAGGCGCATGGTGTCCCAATCGGAGGCAACCCGCTCGAAGAAAGCCTGTACTTCCTTAGCCTTCATAGCCGAATTGTACCGATGTTAGGTGGCTGTATTCACCGAGCTGCCGAGAGGAAGTGCAAGCTTCCCCACATAAGGAAAGTTCCGCTGTGGGCTCGGTGGAAGTCTCTGCTTACGCCACTGAGGGCTAGCGCCCGACGAACGACGAAGCCCAGCACGGCCCCGAACATGAAGCTGAGGGCGGGGTTTTAAGAGAGGCTTCAGTCCCTTTGAGCAAAGTGCTCCTGAACCATCGCTCTGAAGCTTTCGGTGCCATTTAGATGGGGGAACGGCTTACCTTTCGGCACCTCCACCCCCAGGAACTCACACAAGGGGCCCCAACCTTCTCTCACCTCATACACCAACAGCCGGTCGACGGGGACGTACTCCTTTACCTCCTTGTTGTGCCGCTCAAAGACCTCGATGGCGTGCCGGCGATCCTCGAAGTTCTCGCCGAAGGTTTGCTTCCAGATGAGCTCGTTGTTCAGCCGAGGGGCATGACCGAGGGCTGCGATCATCTCGTGAGAGGGATTCACGGTCGCGTATATCGTGTTCCTGGTGCTCTCGTACCATTTCTCGGGATCTCTGAGGCTGAGCAAGACCTTCGCGTCTGGATACACTTCCATAAGTTCTTTGTAGAAGGCGGCTCCGGGCCAGTCCACAGTAGCTTGGTATCCTGCGAAGAGCTCATCCCAGTCGACGGGCTCTCCCCGTATGGCAGCTTCCCACATCCGTATGTGTTCCGGATGTTCAAACACGTCGGTCATGTGGTAGCAGGGGCCATACCCAAGCTCTTCCAACGCCGCTTTGAGGGACATCGTGCCCGTTCGCCCGAAACCCGCCCCTATCACCTTCACGAAATGCTCCTCTCCGTTGACGGTAAGTACAAGTCATCACTAATACGGTCCAGACTTCCCAGGGTAGCGCTTCGAAAGGAGGGCTGTCACTCCTAACTGTGGCTGGTAATGCGGGTGCGTGGTGAGGATAAGTTGATATTGTGATCTTTCACATCCTCAGATCTGCACCATCAAGGCATCATGAGCAAGTGTAGTTGTTATTGGCAGCAGGTTAGGAGCAGCATGACGGAAGATCCGGCCAGGAACAGGCTGAGGACCATGCTCGGGGAGTTGTTGGACCACCTGGAGGGCGCTCAGGCAGTGGCAAGCGGGATCGCGCAAGAGTACCCCGAGTACGAAGCGATGGCCGAAGCGGTGCGTAACGCGAACGACATGGTAGCGATGGCATGTGAGTTAGAAGCCTACGGCGAACGCGAAAGCGACGACCAATAGAAGCTTGTACCTATCCCAGGGAGCGGGTTACCTCTATTCACCGAGTTGGTGAGAGCGAAATTAACAGTAACCGTACCTTAACAGTAACCGTACCAGTAGCAAAGAAACCAATCTACACACGTAACACAAGCCCAAATCGCTGCTAACAACATAGTCTCACCCTCTTTTTTCGCCTCCTAAGAGTCGCCGCGACCACCCCAGCACTCAAGAATGCATACCCCCCGCTTGCCTATGCGCCTAGCGTGTTTCTTCATCTAGTCTCTCTTTCCCAAAACAAAACCGACTACCCCTTTATCTGGTAGCCGGTTGCGCCACTGGCTCCCTACGTCCCAGGCACCCATCTCTATAGGACGAAGTTCTTAGCCTCTACCCTACCGAGGTCCTTATCTTTTTCTAGCAACGAAGAGTATCTAGTCTCGAAAGCACAAGCAACCCCTGGAGCAAACTCTCATCAAGTTCTTAGAAACTTGCAACTAACTTGTGACTAGCTAGGACTCTGCCGTTGGCTCTACTCACTGGAATGCCAAGAGGGAGGGTGTTCTCGGAAACCCGCTTGCAGCCGGTCGCACAGGTATACGGAAATGCTAGTATTTTCGACCCCATCGCAAAGTATTACGCGTAGAAGCCCTAATACCTTGTAAAGCGCTTGGATGAATATTCACTGCCGGACCGGGGCTCTGAACGTACCTAGCTCTCTACTACTCCTCAAGGTCGCGGCTCAAAGCCTCGTACTCGTCCCAGGAGATTTCACCCCGCTCGTAGCGCTCCCATAGTTCGTCGAGGGTTTGGGAGTCCTCTGAGTTGGAGCTGACCCTGTTTCGTATCTCACGCACGATATAAAGCGCCGAGAACAGTATTCCGCCCCCGGCTACAGCCCGAGCGAGCATCGTTATCTCCTGCGTGCTGAGTCCCTTCACACTAACCCCGCTAAATCAGTTCATACATGAGATAGCCCAAATACACTCGAATCCAAAGAATCGCCGGTGTCTACACTCCTGCTCATTGGTTGCCAATTCCTTAGAACAACACCGCCCCAAGCAGGACCACCAAGGCCACCAAGAGAACCACACCAAACGGGAGTAGAACAACCAGTGCGGCTTTACCCGTAGTCGTTTGGTGCATTTCTCTTATACCAACGATGGACAGGTAGACGCCATACAAAGCTAGCAGAGGACCAACGATCGGTATCCAATTCGCCAGACCCGTAACCTGTGTGTAGGAAGCTACTCGGAAGGTAGCCCCAAACCCCGAGTTTCTTGCCCCTACAACCAACCTAACCAGCAGCTGTTGGATGCCAGCCGCAACGACAATGCCGATAGTGCCTACGATCGGCGCAATTATTATGGACACTACAGGAGCATAGGGGGCAAAGATGGAGGGGAACCAAAGGTTTTGTGGATTAGGATTGAAGCCCGGGGATGATCCCCCCACTCCCCCGAACAGGAAAAGTAGCTCTCCGAGCAGCGCTCCGAGGATCGCAGATATCTCAATACAGATCAGCGCGAAGACCAGCGGACCAGTAAGGTTGCCACGCCGGGGCAGCTCCGCGAAGAAAGTAGTAGGGCTAAGTACCACCCGACGCACTACATCCGCAAAGCTGTTTACCGGATCGGAGAGATTAAAGTCTCCTCCCCCAGACCTCGTTCCAACACTCATCCTCACGCCCCTTTCCTCCCGATTCACCGGGAGCTCATCATGACACACTCAATATACCGAACCTAAGGATGCCGCAATACCCATGCGGGCGGAGCACGTACCCTCAAGCACTTAGCCATAGGGGTTGCGCCTAGCTCGCAAGGTGGCGAGTTACCTCTATTCACCGAGCTGCCGAGAAGGTGTGTTCTTGGAAACCCGTATACTGCACAGCCGCATACAGGACAGTGCAGGAAAGAGGAAAGATGAGCGACGGCGGATGCCTTTGCGGTGAGGTGCGATACAGCGTGACCGGGAAAGCCGAGTCGAGCCTGATCTGCCACTGCGTGTCTTGCCGCCGCTCCACCGGCGCCCATTCTGTCGCCTGGCTCACCTTTCCTTCCGCGGGCTTCTCCTGGCTCTCCGACGATCCCGTGGTGGAGCACCGCTCGTCGGCCGAGGTTAGGAGGACCTTCTGTGGCAGGTGCGGCACGTCGCTCACTTACCAGCAAGACGGGGACCCGGGCTTCATCGACGTGACCACTGCAACCCTGGACCATCCGGACGAGTTCCCGCCCACGCGCCACGTGTGGTTGGAAGACGGGATCGGCTGGGACCGGGTCGACGACGGGCTGCCGTGGTTCGAGCGGGGCACGCCGCCGGAGTGGAACCCCGGTGCCTAGACCGCTCGAGCCTCGCAGTAATCCAGCACTTTTTCTGCCATCGAGGCTCCACCAATACGCCGGGTACTTCGTGATGAAGTCTGGGCGTGTTTGCCTCTATTCACCGAACTGCCGAGAAGATTGTTCCCGGAAACCCATATGCAGCTCTACGAATCGTTATGCGTAAAGACCTGGGCAAAGGGCCATTACGCACCCTAATAAGGGCGGTGGGCAAAACAACATATAGCGCGGTTGGATAGATGTGCAGGTAGCCTAGAGACTACGGCAAGGCGGTGACCGGTTGGTCTCCACCGGTTACCACAAGCTCCCTCGGGAAGCGTACGTATTGTAGTCGCCCATAGCCCGGTCCTGGCGAAGCCACCCCCTGCATAAGACCGGCTACTAACGGTATTCACCGAGCCGACAAGAGCGTCGCTTGTTGGTAATTCGGGAGCCCAAAAGCAACATCGAGCTGAGGAGAAGCGCTACACATACCTCTGCAATATCGGTCCTGTCAGGAGCCCCAGTAGTAACCAGGA
>DATDKT010000264.1:0-3584 GCA_036519775.1 Rubrobacteraceae bacterium | reverse complement strand
CACATCCGCCAAAGCGTTGCTGCCTACAGGCGTACCCGTGGAGATGTACAACTCAAGGGTCTTGATGAGTATCTCATGCTGCCTGACGGAGATCGTCATGAGTAGAATTTTATCACGAGGCTGTTCGCTTTAGCCGAGCGTACCCGCGGCTCAGATCCTCAGGGCGGCCAGGAAAGCCTCCTGCGGTATCTCTACGTTTCCGACCTGCTTCATGCGGCGTTTGCCCTTCTTCTGCCGCTCCAAAAGCTTGCGTTTGCGGGTGATATCGCCACCGTAGCACTTCGCCGTCACGTCCTTGCGATAGGCGCGCACGGTCTCGCGAGCGATGATCCTCTTCCCCACCGTCGCCTGCACCGGCACCTCGAACTGCTGGCGCGGAATGAGTTCCTTCAGCTTCTCGGTGAGGGCGCGGCCCCTGTAATAAGACTTGTCGCGGTGGACTATGATCGAGAGCGCGTCCACCAGCTCCCCCGAGACCAGAACCTCGACCTTTACCAGATCCGAAGCCTCGTAGCCCTTGAACTCGTAGTCGAAGGAGGCGTAGCCCTTCGTGCGGCTTTTGAGGGCGTCGAAGAAGTCCGTGATGATCTCCGCGAGCGGCAGGTCATAGGTGAGCTGCACCCGACGCGTCGAGATGTACTCCATCCCAATGGAGATGCCGCGCCGCTCGTGGCAGAGACCCATTATCGCGCCGACATGCTCCTTGGGGGCTAGGAGCGTCGCCCGCACCACGGGTTCCCGGATCTCATCAAAGAACTCCGGCAAGTCGCTGGGGTTGGTGATCTCCAGCACCTCGCCGTCCGTCACGACTTCGTACCTCACGCTCGGCGACGAAGCGATGAGGTCGAGGTCGAACTCCCTCTCCAACCGCTCCTGCACGATCTCCATGTGAAGCAGCCCCAGGAAACCACACCGGAACCCAAACCCCATCTTCGAGTTCTCCGGCTCGAAGAAGAGCGAGGCGTCGTTGAGCTGCAGCTTCTGAAGGGCGTCTCTCAGACGCTCGAAATCGTCCCCGATCGTCGGGTACAACCCCGAGAACACCGTTGGGAGCGCCTGAGCGTAGCCGGGCAGAGATTTATCGGCCGGGTCCGCGACGTGCGTCACGGTGTCGCCCACGCGCAGCGCCTCGATATCCTTCAACCCGGCGATGACGTACCCGACCTCGCCGGCGCGCAAGCGCGGCAGGGCCGTTGGCTTGGGCGAGTAGCAGCCAACCTCCAGGAGCTCGAACCGCTCCTCCGAGCCCATCGCGCGAACCTCGTCGCCCTTCTTTAGCTCGCCGTCCACGAGGCGGGCCAGCGAGACAACACCCCGGTAGGGATCGTAGTAGGAGTCGAAGATGAGGGCGCGCGTCTCTTCTTGCGTGGTCTCCGGCGCCGGGATACGATCCACCACGGCGTCGAGAACATCGGTCACGCCCTCTCCAGTCTTGGCGGAGATTTTGAGGATGTCCCTCTCGTCGACGCCCAGGAGTTCGACGAGCTCCTCGATCATAGCGGGCACGTCGGCGATAGGTAAGTCTATCTTGTTGAGGACCGGGATGATCTCCAGATCATGCTCCATCGCCAGGTACAGGTTGGCGAGCGTCTGAGCCTGTATCCCCTGGCTCGCGTCCACGACGAGGAGCGCCCCCTCGCACGCCGCTATCGCCCGCGAGACCTCATAGGCAAAGTCCACGTGCCCCGGCGTGTCGATGAGGTTTAGGGTCCACTCGCCGTCGTCGCGGCCGTAGATCACACGCACGGCCTGAGCCTTGATGGTGATGCCGCGCTCGCGTTCTAGGTCCATGGTATCCAGGATCTGGTTCACCCGCTCCCTCTCGGAGACGGCGTGGGTGATGTCCAGAAGCCTGTCAGCCAGGGTACTCTTGCCGTGATCTATGTGCGCGATTATGCAGAAATTGCGCGTGCGCTCGATGCTTTGCACCGGCAGATTCTACCACGATTGCCCTCTTGTACAGTGTGTGTTACATTCTTTCGGTCAGGTCCGTTTCGATACAAAAAGGAGCTAGAGGATGCCCGCACCCTCCAAGCGCGACAAGCAGAGCCGCAAAAAGCACGAGCAAAACAAGCCCGTCAGCACCCGTCTCAGAAACCTCTCCAAGAGCTTCTACAGGGCTATTGATGCTGGCAATAACGAGAGGGCGCAGCAGATCCGGGACGAGGCCCAGAAAGCCTACGACCAGGCCGCAACGAAGGGCGTCATCCAACAGAACAAGGCTGCCCGCAAGACCAGCCGCCTCGATAAGGCGCTCACTGGCAGCAGGGGCGAGGGCTAACACTCAGCCTTGGCAGGTCTTCCGTCATCTAGGGAGACGAGCCTAACGCCTAATCAGAGAGCCTCAGAACCGTAAGCTCGACCTGTAACTCGTCTCCGAGATCACTCCCCCCCTTGAGCCCTCGCTCCAGGTCGAGAACGAGGGCCAGTGCCTTCTCTAGATCTTCCTCGTCCATCTTGCCGCTCTGCTCCTCCAGCTTCTTGGCGACGAAGGGTGGGACCTTGAGTGTGCTCGCCACCTCGGAGCGGGAGGCGCCGCTCTTAAAGAGTGCGCGGGAGCGGGCGAGGAGACGGCACTGGCGCCGGATCATGTACAAGATCCGCAGCGGCGGCTCATTCGTAGAGAGCAATGTCTCCAGCAACTCCAACGCCTTGTCCCGCTCCCCGGCACTTAGAGCGTCCACAAACCGGAAGATGTTGGACTGCAGGTCCGGTGGAACTAGCGCCTCAACGTCCTCCAGGGTAGCGGTCCCTTCGGCGTAGAGCGCGAGCTTGTCGAGCTCTTTCGAGACCCGAACCTTGTCGTCTGAGCATCGCGCCACCAGCTCTTCGGCCACGTCCTCCGGTAACTCGAGGCCTTGCTTCTTCGCTTGACCTATGGTCCACTTTGCGAGCGCCTTACCGGTCGGTTGCTTGAAGTCGTGGACCTCACCCGTCTTCTTTACTGCCGCTAGAAGCTTCTCGCGGGCGCCGAGCTTCTCGCCGAGCATGACGAGGTCGGCCTCGGGCGAGGGGTTCTCTAAATATTTCACGATCTGTGCCTTCTGGGAAGCGTTCCATGCCTCAAGGTTCCTGACGAGTACGAAGGAGCCCTCGCCGAAGAGCGAGTAAGAGTTGCAGGCCGAGACGACGGTCTCGGGGGCGGTCTCCGCGGCGTCGTAGGTCTCGGCGGCCCGATCATTGCGGAGCTTCTCGACTCCACGGGTCTTGCGTTCCTCGTCGTCGCCGAGCAGCAGGTAAACAGTCATAAAGCTATTTTAGCTAAAACGCGCCGACCAGGACGAACCAGAGCGCGGCCTACAGCACGAGCAAGCTCTCTGCCCTTTCCAACGGTAGCACTAGGGATGAGGAGGCATGAAGGAGGGCGTATGGTTATCCCCGGCACCCTGTAAAGATCTATCTATCAAAGGCGTTACGTGGTGAATAGTCTGCCCGGCTCTCCGTCGGTTGCAGTGTCCTTGTCAGCTGACACCCGTGATTAGCTCTGCTGCCCTATACCACTGCCGGAATAAGTAAGCACCTGGAACAAGCACTGTTACAAACCCCGCTTAGCCCCGGTCCCATAGGCCCAGCACCCCGCGACT
>DATDKT010000263.1:0-6780 GCA_036519775.1 Rubrobacteraceae bacterium | reverse complement strand
GATCGAGGACGACCCGACGGAAAACAGGATTTTCGAGTGTGCCCTCGCTGCTGATACGAAACTCCTCGTAACTGGGGACAAGAAGCATCTGCTGCCCCTCGGCTTCTTCCGAGGCATATCTACCGTTGGGTTGAGCGACTTCCTCGCGTCCTTTTCCGCCGGCTAAACAGCTCGTGTGGCATAAGAAGATCTACGCTCGTGAGTGGATCCTATAGCCGCGAACGCGGTTCCGAGCCTTGCTAAGGGCTAAACTTATCACCATGAACGCCCGGGCAGTCAACGTCGCCATCCTGCTTCTGCTGGTGTTCGAGCTGACGAGCGGATGGGGCAGCTTCCTAGTTGGCGAAGCGGACGGCCGGTGGCTCTTCTGGCTGCATCGCATCGGCGGCCTCGCCCTGGTCGTGCTCCTAGCCTGGAAGGTCGGCATAGCGATGCGGTCCTACCGTAAGAGAGGCGTTACCGCCGGTACGGCGCTCTCGGCAATCGGGGGCGTACTTTTCCTCGGGTCGCTCGCGACGGGGTTGCTCTGGGCCATCGGGGGACTGCTGCGCGTCCCGGTGCCGGTGCTGGGGAGCTGGACCGTCCTCAGCCTGCACGTCGCGCTGTCCCTGCTCCTGATCCCGCTGTTCCTGGCACACCTCGGCCTGCGCTGGCCACGCTCGGGTCCGGCAGATCTGGTCGGCCGGCGGGCGGCGCTCCGCTTGCTGGGCCTGCTGGCGGTCGGCTTCGTCGTCTGGGGCGCTCAGGAGTTTCTCTCCGCGCTCGTCGCGCCCTCCACATCAAGCCGCCGCTTCACCGGCTCGCGTGAGGAGGGGAGCTTCGCCGGCAACGGTTATCCCGTCACCAACTGGCTCAGCGACCCGATCCCCCGGACCGAGGCAGGCCGCTGGCAACTCCGGATCTATGGCGAGGTCGAGAGGGAATTCACGCTCTCCTACGAGGAGGTCCTAGCTTTAGGTGAGGCCGTCCGGCAGGCCACCCTCGACTGCACCAGCGGCTGGTACACGGTCCAACACTGGAGCGGGGTGCCGGTGGACGCGTTGCTAGAGGAGGCCAGGGTAAAGGACGGCGCGGGCAGCCTCCTGTTCCGGTCCTCGACCGGCTACGCTCGCCGCTTCTCGCTTGAGGAGGCCGGTGATCTTCTCCTGGCCACCCACGTCGCGGACGAGGCGCTCTCCGCCGGGCACGGTTTTCCCTTGAGGCTCGTCGCTCCAGGTTATCGGGGATACGCTTGGGTCAAGTGGGTAGCCGAGTTTGAGGTGAGCCGAGATCCGGTGTGGCTCGAGGCTCCCTTGCCCCTCCAGTAAGTCGGCGCAGGAGATAGGTGTGGGTGCCCGGGTCCTCATGCTCTGGTTCGCTCAAGGATGAAGCCATTGGTCAGAGCCAGGCTCAGGTGTGTTGCAGGTATCTTCCGCTATCGACTACTAAAAGGTGCAGGATCGCCAGGACGACAGATAACACGAGAAAGCGGTAGACCCACACTCTGGCTCAATCTTTGGTGGCCAACCGTGCGGCCACGTACGCCCCGACGGCGCTGCCCAAAGCCAGCGGTACGCCGGCGGTCCAGTCCACGTCGCGAGCTTCCGAGAAGATGAGAAGGCTCTGCAGGCCGACGTTGAGCAGAATAAAGGCCTTCATGTCGTTTCCCTGCCTCAGGTCGCAGCCCGTGAGCAAGACTAGCGCGGCGAGCAGGAAGAAACCCGACCCGAGGACGACCAAACCCGCGTAGACGCCGATGGCAAAGTAAGCGACCCCCTGTCCCCAGCCGAATGATCTGAGCCTCCCCTCTTCTCCTTCGAGCCAGCGGCCCGGTCTGTCGATGAGCATTCCGAGGACGAGGAGAAGGCCCGCGACGACGATGGCGTCCAGGAGGTCCTCGCTGAACTCGACGGCGATAAGCGAACCCACGGCGGTGCCCAACGCCACGAGAACGGCTATCCTACCGCCCCTTCGCCAGTCCACGAGACCCTCGCGGTACAAACCGATAGTGTCCATGAGCCCGAGCGCGACTACGCTCAGGCGGTTCGTGCCGTTGGCCGTGTGCTCGGGAAGGCCGAAGAGCTCGAGCATGGGCAGCGTAATGGCCGAGCCGTTGCTGGCGAGGATACTGACGAAGCCGCCGATCAAGCCCGCTATGGCGGCGAGGAGCGTCTCCAGCAATCCCGTGGGCTCCGTCCTTTCCGTGAGCCGGAGGCATTCTACCCCTGCTCAGAGAGCGGCCGCCACGGCGGACCCTTCTATAACAGGTTCAGGGTGGCGAGTGCGATCACCAGGTAGCGGAGACCTTTTCCGAGGGACACCCAGAAGCAGAAGGCACCGAAGTGCATCTTCGTAACCCCTGCGATGGCGACCAGCGCATCGCCGAGTATCGGCACCCAGGAGAGCAGCAGCGCCGGTTGCCCGTAGCGTCTGAGCATCCGGGCCGCCCGGGTGTGGCCCCTCGCGGGCTTGCGCTGCTCGACGAGGGCTTGCGCGGCCCGGCGTGAGATCCAGTACGTCGTGCAGGCGCCGAGGACGTTCCCCACCGTCCCCACCAGGACCGGCAACACAACGTGTTGCTGGATAGTTACCAGGTAGATCAGGGGCGGTTCCGAGCTCATCGGTATTACGGTGGCGGCCAGAAAACTCAGGGCGAAGAGGGCGGCGTAAGAGTAAAGTAGTGAAGCGGCGTCCGACATATCTCCGATCTTCCCGAGCCCGAAACGTTCGGTAGAGCCCTGATTCTACAACGCCGGGCTACTTCGCTCCCCGAGAGAGACTTTATCCCAGGAACGTCACGAGGATGCGGTAGTGATCCACCAGCTCCTCGAAGCGCATCCGGTTGAGACCCGAGGGCGAGGGCACGACGACATCAGTCACCCCTAGAACGGCCGCGGTATCTTGCACGCCCCAGAAGACCTTAGAAGTCGCCCGAAACCAGCGGTAGACGCCGATGCCGGTGTAGGCTACGACCCGGGGCCGGAACTGCTCTAGCTTTTGCCGTAGGGTGAGAGCACCCGCCCTAATATCCTCCCGCGTCAGCTCATCGGCCCTTCGCGTGGGTCTAGAGCAGAGATTAGTAAAACCAATACCTAAGTCGAGGAGCCTCTCATCCTCCTGAGGTTCGTACAGCCGGTCGGTGATACCGGAGGTTAAGAGGACGCGCCAGAAGCGGTTGCCGGGGTGGGCGTAGTGGTGGCCGCTACGCCCCGACGCTAGCGACGGGTTGTAGCCGCAGAAGACGAGCTTTAGTCCGGGCCGGAGGAGGTCGGAGACCATAAGAGCGGTCTACCGGCGCACTTGCTCAGGCCCTTCGGCGAAGAGCGAGGGCGCCGTTCGGTCTCCCGCCACCGCGGTTCCTGGAGGATTACTCATTTTCCCCGCGGCGTCTTCCGCGACCCCCGGTCTCATCGTCGTCGAGCCTGAGCTCCGCGGTCTCGTCTTCCCCCCTGTCCTCCGCGCGGATCGTCTCTTCGCTAAACTTGCTCCCAGAACGGGTCATCGCCTCCGCGCGCGCCGCTTCCAGGTCGACGCGTTCGGTGTCCTCGTCTCCGCGCTCCCGGTCGCCGGCCTCAATCTCTTCCGTTCCCATCTGCCGCGTCTGGTCTTCATACAATGGTCCTCTGCTCTGTTCGCGACGCCCTTCTCCACCCACTTCTCCGCCCTCTTCTCCGGGGAAGACGACGTCGCTTACGGTCACGTTTAGCTCCGTGACCCTGAGCCCCGTAATATTCTCGACTCGCTGGGAGATCCTGTCCCGAACCTGCTCGACACGTTCGAGGATGTTGCTGCCGTACTCGATTCCCATTGTGAGGTCTATGGCGGTCTCGAATCTGCCGACCTCGACGGAGACGCCCCGCGTCTGCCCCTGCGAGCCCGTCACGTTATCGAGGATTCCCCCGGCGGTTCGGGAAGCGCTGCCGCCCATGCGGACGCCCTCTACCTCCCCGGCCGCCACGCCCGCTATCCTGGAGACGACACCCTCCTTGATGGTTGTCACGCCACGCTCGCTCTGGAGCGGGCTGTCGATCCGCTGCTGGCCCTGCTCGGTCATCTTTCCCTCCTCTGTTGGTCGTTTCACCTCTCCCCCGATGATTCCCCGGATGTTCCCGGCGCAACCCTCGCCGCGAGGAGATCGCCTGCCGTTCTTGCTAAAGTTGGGAGCGCGAAGGCAAACCCGCGCTAGGAAAACGCTTTTGAAGAGGGTACCCTACACATCGGCAGCGATAGCAATGGTAGCCGCCCTGGCCCTGCTGTTGAGCTCGTGCTCCACCGAGCAGACTGAAGACCGAGGCGGCGAAGAAGGGGCGAGCGAAGCCAGCTCCCAAGAGGTTAGGGGATCTTCGGAGGCTTCCCGCTCCGATCTTCGAACCTCCCTCGTTCCTATCGTCCACCTCACCTCGGCCCGGGAAGACGTGAGCACGCAGGAGCTGTCGCGGAATGAGGAACTGGCGGTTCCACGAGAGTCTCAAGAGCTGGCGGGAGAGTTGCTCGACCGCTCGGATTTCGAGGGCTTCGGCTCGCCCGGGGAAGTCGTGGACTACGTAAGCCGGACCCCGGAGACGGTCGGGCTCGTGCCCTGGGACGAGATCGACCCTAGAGTAAAAGCCCTGCCGGTGGATGGCGAGCTTCTTCTCGATCCCGCTATGGAGGACCCGGAGAGCTATCCTCTAAGCTCGGAGAGCTCGACGAGCTCGACGAGCCCGGAGCCTCAGAAGCTGCGGAGGGTCGTCGTGGCGGGGGACATAGTACTGGACCGGGGGCAGCCCTTCGCGGTCTTCGAGGAGGGCCGGGGGATGGACTTTCCGTTGGACGGGGGCTACGCGACCATCACCTCGCGCGCGCTCGTACCGAACCCTTACTCGGAGGCGGACCTCGTCTACCAGTTTACGGCCGAGCGCCAGGGAGAGGGCGGCAAGGTAAGGGAGTACCTCAGCAACGCCGTCCTCACGCTGGCGAACTTTGAGAACCCAGTTCTCGAGAATGCGGTCTACCACCCCGAAGATCCCACTTTCAACGGCGATCTTCGGCTGCTGCCCATACTGAACCAGGCCGGCATAGACGGCGTGACCCTGGCGAACAACCACATCCTGGACGCGGGAGCCGAAGGGCTGGAGGAGACCCTGGGACATCTGGAAGACGCCGGCATCTCGCCCGTCGGGGCAGGGGCGGACCTGGCGTCCAGCCGAGAGCCCACGATCTTCAACCTCGGGGGCCTAACGATTGGCGTTCTCTCTTATCAAGGTGTGCCCTCCTACGAGTGGGCCTGGGCCACGGAAGATCTCCCTGGCACGGCGCCCCTCCTGGCGGAGGTCATGAGGGAGGACGTAGAACGGCTGCGGCCCGAGGTCGATTTCATCGTCGTGATGCCGCACTGGGGAATAGAGTACGTAGCAGAGCCCGAGCCGGAGCAGGTGGAGCTCGCGCACGCGCTCATGGACGCGGGGGCCGACCTCGTCGTCGGGAATCACGCCCACTGGCCCAAAGGGATCGAGGTGTACAAGGGGAAGCCGATCTTCTACGGTACCGGCAACTTCCTCTTCGACCAGTCCTGGTCGGAAGACACCTCGACCGGTATCTTTGCCGACGTGATCCTGTACGAAGACCGCGCAATCCAGGCCCGTCCGGTCCCGTTTATCATCCTGGATAGGAGCCAGCCGAACTTTCTCGTCAGGGATGCGCTCGGCGAGCGGGCCTTCGAGACCCTCTTCTCCGCCTCTTTGGGTCCCGAGTTCAAAGCGTACAGAGCACCCGCGCCCTACGACTCCGGGTAAGAAGCATCACCCCGACGCCCTACCGATCCTCCCGGAGATCTCAGAGCACCCGCATCGCCGGGGAGCTGCGAACCCTCCGGTCGCTCACCCTGCCTCGTGCTCGGGCTCTTTTAGCCAGAAGGCAGGGTCGCCGGTCGCCTGCGATAGCCAGTCCTCCTCGCTCCCCGCGCCCGCCTTCCTGGCAACAGAGGGGCCCTCGTTCGACAGAGCCGGCGCGTGGCGCCTCTCTTCGTGGTTCGTCTCTGGCGTGCCGGGCTTGTGCTTCATAACGCGTCTTTCCTCGGACCCCTCCCCGTACCTACCGAGGACTCGAACAGATCCCGAGGCACGGGGCCAGCAAGGCTCCCAATTCTACCCGTTCTCCCAAGTGAAGAGAGAGGGAGCCCTTTTGCGGGCTCCCTCTCTCTTCACGGTTGAGTATCGGCTCGTTCTAAGCTGCGGCGTCGCTGGAGATCCGGCCATATTCGCCGCTCTTCAGCATCCGCTCCGCCTCGCGCTGGAGCTGGCGGATTCTCTCCCTCGATACGCCTAGCTCGTCGCTGAGCTGGGCCAGCGTGGCGGGCGCGTTACTGTCAAGGCCGTACCGCCGCAACAGAACGTACCGGTTGCGCTCGGGGAGACGCTCTATGGCCTCTCCAAGCTGGGCGCTCTCCATCCCTCGCATCACGGTGCCAGGCGTGTCGCTCGCTCGCTCGTCCTCCACCAACTCGCCGAGCTCCGAGCTGTCCGAGTTCGAGCTCAGAGGCTGATTGAGGCTCGTGGCGTCCGGCATTGCGTCCTTAACGTCGCGCACCTCGTCTATCGTCCACCCGAGACGCTCCGCAACCTCCTCGTCGGTGGGCTCGCGCTCGTGCTCGGCAGAGAGCTCGTTGTACGTCCGGGCCATCTTCCGGATCTTCTCAGTCATGTGCACCGGAACCCGAATGGTGCGCCCCTTGTCCGCTACCGCCCTCTGTACCGCTTGCCTGATCCACCACGTCGCGTACGTCGAGAACCTAAAGCCCCTATCAGGGTCAAACTTCTCTAC
>DATDKT010000262.1:0-27073 GCA_036519775.1 Rubrobacteraceae bacterium | reverse complement strand
CAGCTTTTCGGTTTTAAGCTGGGATATCTCTGGGTAAAGAAGTGATGTTGGAACTGTACCTTGAGTAGGAGGTATGGACCGATGGACAGAGTAGCTTGACATAGAGGTACTCTGTTGTGATGAGTCCACGGCGTAACGTCGGGGCGATGGCCGGGGTCCTTTGTGGCTCCGGCTCTTTCGCGGGGCTGGTGGCGCTCCCTCCGCCCCGGTCCGCTACCTTAGAGGTAGCCCTCTCGGCAGCTCGGTGAATAGAAGTAGCTCGGCTCCTAGCTCTAAGCGCAAGCTGCTAAGGAGCTACGCTTGGTTTGTAACACGGTGCCGCCTTGCTTTGTAACAAAACACCTCTCTATAATGTTAGCCAGTGTTTGGTGGTCGGCCCTGCCCTAGGACAGAGCTGCAGGATGAAGAGTGAGGAGGTGAGGGTATGAGGATAGTCGAGCGCATCCCAGAGCACTACGAAACCCAGGAAGTAGAGGACTTTGGCCGGGTTTACAGGTGGTGCCCAGAGCAAGTCGTGCTTGAGTGCGGTGCCTGCGGCACAACGAGCACCTTCAAGCGGTCGAACCTCATTGCTTCCCTCGTTAGCTGCGAGTGTGGTGCAAGGTGTAGTGCAAGAGTGCGTGAAGAACTGCGTGCCGAGAAGCCGGCTGAGGACGAGCGCATTCACCCCTGGCGCTACTGGCATTCGAAAGAGAATGCTGGAATACCTGTTTGATGGTGGTTTAAAGCGCTAGAGACCGAATGTAGGGACGGTTGCTAACACTGAAAGGGTCGGAGTTGCTTGTTAGCGCCTCGGCCCTCTCTTTTTGTCCTCCATCTCCCTTTAGAGTTTCCGATAACAAATCATGCTGGAAGCTAGGTTTCCGAGAACACCTCTTCTCGGCACCTCAGTGAATAGATGGGGCACCCTACCACACCCCTTGACAGCTTTGTTATTTACGGTCATGGTCACAGTAGGCTGGGCTAGCAAGACTATTACCCCCCTCCTACAGGGCAAGCCCAGCCTGACTTTCCGCCGGGGTTCTCTATACCCCGGCCCTCTTCTTATGCCCTCTGGCCTTCTGAGTTTTCGAGAATCGGCATCTCAGGAAGGTTAGTCTCCGAGAACACCTCTTCTCGGCAGCTCAGTGAAGGGAGACAAAACAGAAGCGGCGAATCGACCCCCGGTACACCACACCGCTGTTTAGCCCCCCTCGATGCCGGGAATACTAAAGTGTTATGACGATAAGCACAAGGTTGTGTTTTGCGGCGTTGGTGGTGTCGGTGCTCATGGCGGCTTTCGCCCTCCCCGCTGCAGCGCACGCCTTCGGCCCGGTCTTCTATTGCGACGCGGGGACGCTCAACAACTGTACCGACACTATCGATGTTGCTTCAGCAGAAGACACTTTTAGTTGCGAGGGAACGACGGGGGACGTTGTAAGCTGCATTAATCAGAGAACTGGCGAGGCCTCGCCCTACTGTGTGTTCGAAGGACTCGTCTCTGGCACAAACCGAGACTCCTACCTGTGCGGGCCCGCGCCGGGAGCGCAACAAGGGGAGCATAACCACTAGAGCTAACCTCACCTCTTGAGACCTTTTGGGTTTCCGAGAAGACCTTACACCGGAAGCTCAGTTTCCGAGAAGACCCCTTCTCGGCACCTCGGTGAATAGAGGCAACTCGCTTCCTATAGGTGCAGGACACTAGCAAACTAGTACGTTCTTAGTAGATTTGCCCCCTCCGCTACCGTGTGGGGAGTCCTGTACGCCACCCACAAACTCCATTACCCTCACGCTCATGGTTGTAAAGTGAGGCTCTATTAGAAAGGTGACACAGCGCAGGCCTCAGTATCCACCAAGAGGAGCTAGGCTCGCCCACACCATTCAACACAGCATGAGTGTAATACCATCCCCAGAGCCGCCGCTCTCACCCAGTGGGCAACGATCTCGCGCGGTGCCTTCGCGCCCGAATCAACGAGCACTGGCACAGCAGCCACGAGGCGCGGCGGATCCCTAATAAACGCGGCGTGAAAGCGGCTTTTCGGGTGGCTCGATCGGGACCACGGCGGTCGTCTCGACCTCGACCATTGCCTCGGCCTCAATAAGCGCCGCGACCTCCACCATGCTCATAGCCGGAAAGTGCTGCCCCATCAGATCGCGGTAGGCCCGGCCCATGCCCTCCAGATTAGAGAGGTAATCCTCGCGGTCGGTAATGTACCAGGTCATGCGCGCGACGTGCTCGGGGCCCGCGCCGGCCTCGGACAACACCGCTAGAGTATTCTCCAAACAGCGGCGCACCTGACCCACGAAGTCCTGCGCCCGGAAGGTCCCGGTCTCGTCCCAACCGACCTGACCGGCGACGAACACCAACCTCCCCTGCGCGAGGACGCCGTTAGCGTACCCCTTTGGCTCCGCCCAACCCGGCGGCTGCAGTATCTGCATCTCTCTCCCTCCATACACAGGCGCAAGAGCGGGACGTCTCGGCGCTAGCCCGCCCGGCGCAGTTCGAACTCGACCATCCGGGAGCGGATCT
The DNA here is from genome assembly GCA_036519775.1 of Rubrobacteraceae bacterium. Taxonomy (GTDB): domain Bacteria; phylum Actinomycetota; class Rubrobacteria; order Rubrobacterales; family Rubrobacteraceae; genus Rubrobacter_F. Next base: position 24,564 of record DATDKT010000262.1, on the reverse strand, counting down.
GTTCCGGTATAGGTCGAGCACGGCCAGTCTCCAGGTCGATGCACGCCAATACCAACCGGGCCTTCATGCGTTGCTCGCCAGCGGGGTCGTTCGCGGCGACCTCCAGGGTAAAGCTGCCCTTCCCCATCCGCTCCACGCCGAGCTCGAAGACCAGGCGATCGCCGAGACGGCTCGGTCGCACGAACTCGCACTCGACGCTCACCGTCGGCACTCCGGTCTTGAGCTCGCCGTGCAGCGTCTCGAAGTCGCAGCCGAGCGGCCCGGCGAACCAGTCCTCAACTAGCGCGTTGACCATCTCGAAGTAGCGCGGGTAGAACACAATCCCGGCCGGGTCGGTGTGCGCCCACCTCACCAGGACTTCCTCCTCAAACCGGTTCACCGCACCCCCTTGTCGGTCTCTTGCTCCTGAGGAGCCTCAAGGTAGACCCCTTTGAGCCTCGGCTCGCTTCAGCTCTCTCTCACGCAACCTGAAGCGTTGCACCTTGCCAGTCTGCGTTTTCGGCAGCTCGTCGATGAACTCGATCGCGCGCGGATACTTGTAGGGGGCGATGCGGTCCTTCACGAAGTCCTGCAGCTCCTCTACGAGCTCCTCTCTTCCCTCCACCCCGTCATCGAGAACGACGAACGCTTTGGCCACGTTGCCACGCTCGTCGTTGGGCGCGGCGACCACGGCGCACTCGCCGACGGCGTTGTGCTCCATCAGTGCTGCCTCGACCTCAGGCCCGGAGATGTTGTAGCCAGCGGAGACGATCATGTCGTCGGTGCGCGCCTGGAACCAGAAGTACCCATCCTCGTCTACCTGGTAGGAGTCGCCGGTGACGTTCCAACCGCCGACGACATACTCAGCTTGCCGCGGATCCGCGAGGTAGCGGCATCCGGTCGGTCCCTTCACCGCCAGCCGGCCGACCTCACCGACCGACAGCGATCTCATATCTTCATCGACGACGATAGCCTGGTAGCCAGGCACCGGCTTGCCGGTCGAGCCGGGGCGAATGTCGGTGTCCGCGGCGGAGATAAAGATATGTAGCATCTCAGTGGAGCCGATACCGTCGATTATCCGGAAACCGGTTTGTTCGAGCCAGGCGTCGGATGTCGCGCTAGGCAGGGCCTCGCCGGCCGACACGCACTTCTCGAGCGAAGAAAGGTCGACCTCGCCTGCGCTCTTCAGCAGCGCGCGGTAGGCGGTCGGCGCAGTGAATACCGTGGTTGCCCGGTGGAATTCTATTACCTTCAGGAGGGCCTCCGGCCCTGGCTCTTCGATGGGTACGGTAGAGGCGCCGAAGCGCATCGGGAACAGAACCAGGCCGCCCAGGCCGAAGGTAAACGCGAGCGGCGCGGTGCAGGTAAAGATCTCATCCGGTTGCGGATCTAGCAGGTACCGCGCAAACGTGTCGCACACCGCGAGGATGTCGCGATGGAAGTGCATGCATCCCTTGGGCTCGCCCGTCGTGCCCGAGGTGGGGGCAATGAGCGCCACGTCCTCTGCTCCGGTCTCGACCGTCTCGAAATCAGGCGGCTTGGCCTGCATCCGCCCCTCGAGCTCGCCCTCGGGTCCGAAGGTCATGACGTTGGAGAGGACCGGCACGTCTTCCCGGGCGGTCTCGAGTTCCTCAACCAACCGCGCGTCGGTCAGCGCGTGGCTGATATGGGCCTTCTCGATGATGGTGGAGAGCTCGCCGGCGCGGAGCAGCGGCATGGTCGCGACGACTACGCCGCCGGCCTTGAGCACGCCGAACCAGCTGGCGATCAACATGGGCGTGTTGGGCGCGCGCAGGAGCACCCGATTGCCCGGTACCAGCCCCATGTCCTCGGTCAACGCCCGCGCGATGCGGTTGGCTTTCTCCAGAAGGTCGCGGTAGCTCCACACGCCGTGTTCGCCGTGGACACAGGGTCTGTTCCCCGACTCGCCTTCCGCCATCTCATCGAGCAGCGCCTTCGCGGCGTTCAGGCGCCCGGGATACCGCAACTCCGGTAGATCGAAGACTAGCTCCGGCCACTCCTCGCGCGGCGGCAGGCTGTCGTTGGCAAAGGTGTCGACGTACCCGCTGTAACTTGCCATTATTCCCCTTTCCCCTTAGGTTCCTTTCCCTTTTCTCAAGCCTCCCCGAGCGTAGTGGCGCCGCTCGTCGTCTTTGCACCGTCCTCTGCGTGCATAGCCAGGGCCTGGCGGGCGATGACGAGCTTCTGCACCTCAGAGGCCCCCTCGTAGATCCTCAGAGCCCGGATCTCGCGGTAGAGCCGCTCAACCGGGTGACCAGAGACCACGCCGAGGCCTCCGAAGATCTGCACCGCGTCATCTACTACCTTCTGCGCGGTCTCGGTGGCGTGCAGCTTGGCCATCGACGCCTCGCGGCTAACCCGATCAGCGAAAGAGTCTCTGGTCCAGGCAGCGCGGTAGACGAGGAGCGCACTCGCGTCTATCCCCAGGGCCATATCGGCGAGCTTGCCCTGCACCATTTGCAGCTCGCTCATCGGCGCGCCGAACAGGTGACGCTTTGAAGCGCGCTCCAGCGCCTCGTCCAACGCCCGGCGCGCGAACCCCAAGGCGGCCGCTCCCACCGTCGAGCGGAAGACGTCCAGCGTCGACATAGCTATTTTGAAGCCCCGACCGGGCTCACCTAAGAGGTGGCTCTTGGGCACCCGGCAGTTGTCGAACTCGAGCGTCGCTAAAGGGTGCGGCGCGATCGTGGGGATGCGGTCCAGCACCCTTAGGCCGGGCGTCTCGGCGTCTACCACGAAGGCGCTCAGGCCCTTGGCGCCCGGCGCACCACCGGTGCGCGCGAAGACGGTGTAGAAGTCCGCCAGGCCACCGTTCGAGATCCAGGTCTTCGTACCGGCTATTGTGTAGTGGTCGCCGTCCTCTACCGCGGTGGTGGAGATGGAGGCGACGTCGGAGCCGGCCTCCGGCTCGGAGAGCGCGAAGGCGGCTATCTTCTCGCCCCGACGCACCCCGGGCAGGTAGTCGCGCTTCTGCTCCTCGGATCCGAAGAGCGAGATCGCGCCGCTCCCCAACCCCTGCATGGCAAAGGCGAAGTCGGCGAGCCCGTGATAGCGGGCCAAGGTTTCGCGCAGCAGGCACAGCGAGCGTACGTCGAGGGTCTCGTGCGGACTGCCTCTCTCACCCGGCACGACGTAATCGAGCCAGCCAGCCTCGGCAAGACATTCGACCAGCTCGCGGCACTTCGCATCGACGGTCTCCTCGCGCGCCTCCGGCGTCGTGCCAACGTGCTCCCCCGCCCATCCGTCAAGGCTGCTCGCGAGCGCGCGGTGCTCGTCGTCGAAGAATGGCCAGCCGAGAAAGCTCCTGTCGGCCATCAGTCGCCCTCGAACTCCGGCTGGCGCTTCTCCATGAAGGCGTGGTAGGCGCGCTCGAAGTCGCGTGTTTGCATGCAGATCGCCTGAGCCTGCGCCTCGGACTCGATGGCGGCATCGAGCCCCATGTTCCACTCCTGGTTGAGCATGGTCTTGGTCATGCCGTGAGCGAAGTTGGGACCTTCCGCGAGACCGTTGGCGAGCTGCGTCGCCTCTTCGAGCAGGTCGTCTGGCTCGACGAGGCGGTTGAAGAAGCCCCAGCGCTCAGCTTCGTCCGCCGGCATCGAGCGTCCGGTGAACAGGAGTTCGGCGGCGCGGCCCTGGCCGATTATGCGCGGTAGCATGGCACAGGCGCCCATGTCGCAACCGGCGAGCCCGACGCGGGTAAAGAGGAAGGCGACCCTGGCTCCGGGCGTGCCGAGCCGGAGGTCGGAGGCCATGGCGATGGCCGCTCCCGCGCCGGCGCACACGCCGTCCACCGCCGCGATCACCGGCTGCGGGCAGGCGCGCATCGCCTTGACCAGGTCGCCGGTCATGCGGGTGAAGCGCAGGAGGTCACTCATGTCCATCTCCGTAAGCGGACCGATGATGCCGCGCACATCGCCACCGGAGCTAAAGTTGCCCTCGGACCCAGCAAGTACCACCGCCTTGATGTCCTCAGCATAGACGAGACCGCGGAAGGTGTCCCGCAGCTCGGCGTAGGAGTCGAAGGTTAGTGGGTTCTTGTGCTCCGGCCCTTTGAGCGTGATCTTTGCGACGCCGTCCGATGTGGCCCACTCGAAGTGCTCTGGCGCATGGCTTGCCATCTCTATGGTGTTCACTGGCCTTCCTCCTCTCCGTCACTGCTCAAGACCGATCGCTTGGCCTTACCGATTAGGTGTTTCAACTGCTCGACCTCCTCCTCGTTCAAGCCCGACAGCATCGACGCGATCCAGTCCTCGTGAGCCTCGGCCATCTCCTCAAAGGTTACGCGGCCGGAGTCACTCAAACGGACTAGCTGGCTGCGTCGATCGTCGGGATTCCTCCAACGCCAAACCAGTCCTTCACGCGCGAGCCGTTCGACGATGCCGGTTACGTTGCCGTTGGATACCATCAGCCTGCGGGAGACCTCGCCCATACTCAGACCTTCGGACGCGTCATAGAGCGCGGCCATAAGGTCAAAGCGTGGAAGGGTTATGTCAAAGTCTGCGTGCAGGCGGGAACGTACGCGCTGCTCGACCATGCTGGTGAAAGAGAGCGCCCGTAACCACAGCCTCAAGGTGTCTTTGGTCGGCCGCGCGTCGTTCTCCAGACCGGAACTCGGGTTGCCGCCAGTAATTCCTCTCACCGCTACATCACCTCGCCGCCAGCGACGACTATTGCCTGGCCAGTGATCGCCCCCGCATTCGGCCCCACCAGCCAGGCTGCGGCCTCCGCCACCTCTTCTGGCGACACGAAACGGCCCTGAGGGTTGCTCTCTAGCAGCTGGGCCCGCGCCTCGTCTTCGCTCGCCCCGGTCTTATCGACGATGTTGGCGACGCTCTCGCTTAGGAGCTCTGTCTCGGTGTAGCCAGGGCAAATCGCGTTGACCGTCACACCCTTCGGCGCGACCTCAAGCGCGAGCGAACGGGTCATGCCGATCACTCCGTGCTTCGCGGCGCAATATGTTGCCACGTAGGCGTAGCCCTTGAGACCAGCGGTGCTCGCGATGGAGACGATGCGGCCCCAGCCGCGCTCCACCATCTCCGGAAGCACCGCGCGGCTCATCAGGAACACCCCGGTCAGGTTCACCTCCAACATGGCGTGCCAGGCATCCGAAGTCGTGCGCGCGAAGGGCGACGAGTCCGCCGCACCGGCGTTGTTGATAAGGACGTCGACGGGACCGAAGCGCGCGGTCGCGTTCGTAAGTCCCTCCTTCACCTCCGTCTCGTCGGTGACATCGAACGGTACCGCCTGGGCCTCATCCAAGCCATTCGCGACCTCTTCGAGCGGCTCGGGACGACGGCCGACCACGGTGACCTGAGCGCCCGCCTCAGAGAGACGGGTGGCTATGGCGGCACCGATACCGGTGCCGCCGCCCGTGATCAGGGCGTGGGCGCCTCCATAGAGGCGGTACGTACCGTATAAGTCGCTAATCGTAGGCCTCCCCGCGCCTCAGATCTGTTGCGCCATCTGGTCGGCTCGTTCCACGAGGCGTTCGAGCTGCTCCTTGCCGGCCAGGTACTGCTTGGGCCAAGGCACGCCGTCGTAGCGGAGCTCGGCGGCCCGGTGTAGGGTCCAGTAAGGGTCGGAAAGGTGGGGACGAGCCAAGGCGCATAGGTCGGCGCGTCCGGCGGCGATGATGCTGTTGACGTGGTCGGCCTCAAAGATGTTGCCGACCGCCATGGTCGCGATGTCCAGCTCATTGCGGATGCGGTCGCTGAAGGGCGTTTGGAACATGCGGCCGTAGACGGGCTTGGCGTCGGGACTGGTCTGGCCGGCCGAGACGTCTATAAGATCCGCGCCCGCCTCGTAGAAGGCGTGGGCGATCTCGACCGCGTCGTCGTCGTTGATCCCGTCCTCCACCCAGTCGGTGGCTGAGATGCGCACGGACATCGGCTTCTCCTCTGGCCACACTGCCCGCATGGCGCGAAACACCTCCAGCGGGAAACGCAGCCGGTTCTCTAGCGAACCACCGTACTCGTCTGTCCGTTGGTTGAGGAGCGGCGTGATGAAGGCGGAGAGCAGGTACCCGTGGGCGCAGTGCAGCTCTAGCATGTCGAAGCCGGCACGCCGGCCCATCTCGGTCGCGCGCACGAAGGCGGCAAGGATCTCGACCATCTCGGCGCGGCTCATCTCGCGTGGTTGGTGGCTCTCCTCGCTCCACGGCACCGGCGACGGGGCCGACACCTCCCAGTTGTTCTCCTCCAGGGGCTCGTCCATGCCCTCCCAGCCGACCTTAGTCGAGCCCTTGGCACCGGAGTGGCCGAGCTGTAGGCCAAACTTAGCCTCGGTGTGCTCATGGACGAAGTCCACAATGCGTTTGAACGCCGCCTCGTGCTCGGGCTTGTACATGCCGCAGCAGCCCGGCGTGATGCGCCCCTCGGGCGTGACGCAGGTCATCTCGGCGAAGAGCAAGCCCGCCCCGCCCTGGGCGCGCGCACCCCAATGAACTAGATGGAAGTCATTCGGCGTGCCGTCCTCGGCGCTGTACATCGCCATCGGCGAGACCACGACCCGATTCATAAGCTCCATATCCCGCAAGCGGAACGGCGTGAACATCGGCGGGATTGCCTCCTCAACTGGGCCGCCGCCGTTGGCGCGCTCGGCGAACCACCTCTCCATGCCCTCTAGCCAATCCTTATCGCGCCGGCGCAGGTTTTCGTGGCTGACGCGCTGGCTGCGAGTCAACAGCGAGTAGGCGAACTGCATGGCGTCCTGGTCGATGTAGCGGTGGATGTTTTCGAACCACTCGGTGCTATTGCGCGCCGTGCTCTGGAGCTGGAGCACCGCGGTGCGTCGCTCCTCCTGATAGTCCTCAAGAGCGACTTGGAGGTGTTCGTGCTCGTGCAGCTTATCGGCGAGCTCGATCGCGTCCTCAAGCGCGAGCTTGGTGCCCGAGCCGACGGAGAAATGAGCAGTGTGGGCGGCGTCGCCCATCAGCACGACGTTGTCTCTAAACCAGTTCTCGTTGCTGATGCGCTGGAAGTTGAGCCACGGTATCTTGTCAAGGTGGCGCTGGTCGTTGATCAGCGAGTGGCCGTCGAGGTAAGGCTCGAAGATATCCTCCATAAGCGCAACGCTCTCGTCCGGCCCGAGCCTGTCGAAGCCTAAGCCCTCCCAGGTCTCCGGAGAGCACTCGACGATGCAGGTGCTAGTGTCTTCGTTGAAGCGGTAAGCGTGGATCCAGATCCAACCGGCACGCGTCTTCTCGAACGCGAAGGTGAAGGCATCGAAGACCTTGTGGGTACCGAGCCAGATGTACTTGTTCTTGCGCACGTCGACATTCGTCTGGAAATGGTCCTCGTAGAGCTGGCGCACCCGGCTGTTGACGCCGTCGCTGGCGACGATCAGGTCGGCGTCGGCGAACCCGGACAGGTCCTCGACCTCGCACTCGAATCGGACGTCAACCTCAAGATTTATCGCCCGCTCGGCCAGGATGTCGAGCAGATGCTTGCGACCGATGCCGACGAAACCATGGCCCCCCGAGCGGATCGTCTCCTTGCCCCGGACGTGCACTTCGACGTCGTCCCAATGGGCGAAGCTGTCTTGGATCTCCTGCGCGCTCTCTGGGTCGTTGTTGCGCAGGTTGTCGAGCGTCTCGTCGGAGAGCACCACGCCCCAACCGAACGTGACCCCTGCAGGGTTGCGCTCGAGCACTCTTACCTCGTGAGCTGGATTGCGCAGCTTCATCGAAGTGGCGAAATATAGCCCCGCAGGCCCGCCACCGATGCAAACTATCTTCATGTGCTTCCCTTTACCATCGCTCGTCCCTAGCTTACCTTATACCTGACTTACTTTAGGTTTAAACTACCTTAGTCGTAGGGCGGGGATCGAGCACGGGATGCACGCGAGCGGCCTCTCTAACGACACCCCTCGCTGTTGAAGTGGAGCCCTTATGAACTTGTACCTGACGCCCGGAGGCGCTAATGCGTCGACCTCCGGTTCGGCTCCGCGGTATATTGGCCCGCGTGAAGCTTCGCCTGCTTGCCCCCATCGAGAGGCCGCTGGCGGCGCGTATCATTGCCAGCGGCATGGTGGATGACCCGATCCAGCGGGCCATCCACGGCCCCGATGTTGCTGCCCGCCTGCATGGGATGGAGATCCTGTTCGGGGCGACCCTCCGGGAGACCGAGAGGCCAACACTGGGTGCCTGGGAGGACGACGAGCTGCTCGGTGTGGCAGCTTACGGGCCGCCGGGCAGCTGTCCACTGCCCGAGGAGCGACGTGAGGCCCTCTCGCAAGCGATCGCGGGCCTGCCCCTGCCGGCCCGCAAAACCTTTCACGCGTGGCGCGCTAACTGGGGCGCCCACGACCCGGCCGAGCCGCACTGGCACCTTGGTCCGTTCGCCGTGCGTGCCGATGGGCAGGCAAGAGGCATCGGCAGCCAGCTACTTGAGGCTTTCCTGGAGCTGGTAGAAAAATGTGAAGTAATGGCCTACCTGGAGACCGACACGGCGGGCAACGTCCGCTTCTACGAGCGCTTCGGCTTCGAGAGGGTGGGACGGGACGAGGGACTCGGCGTCGAATGCACGTTTACGTCGCGCAGACCGACGATCTCACGACCGTAACCGTCCCAGAGTGTTCTCCACGGTGTCCGCGGAACCTATCCGACGGGTGTATCGACGTCGGGCGAGGCGCCCGTAGCGGACGGCTCTCCTGGTTGCGCAACCCTCTGCATTGCTTTATGGTTCGAGCCGGATTCAGGGAACCGGGCGTAGAGAACGGGGAGAGGGCGAAGGTGACGAGCCTCATTATTGCCGGCCGGCGGGCTGCCGCTCCGTCGTCATGCATGCGAGGGAGAAACGCCACCAGCCATGAGAGACTCAGGGGCGATGAGCGGTGCTAGTCTCCGAAGCCATCGGGAGAGTGCTGACAGACCGCGGGGTCGAGGCGTTCTTCGGGCTCGTCGGTAGCGGCAACTTCTCCATCACGAACGCCTTGCACATGGAGGGCGCCGCGTTCTACTCCTCCCGGCACGAGGGCGGGGCGGTTACGATGGCCGACGGCTACGCGCGAGCGTGCGGTAGGGTAGGCGTCGTGAGCGTCCACCAGGGCCCGGGCTTTACTAACACGCTCACGGGGCTTACGGAGGCCGCGAAGGTCCGCACACCATTGCTCGTGTTGGCCGCTGACGTGCCGGCCGCAACGCTGTGGTCCAACTTCAAGATCGATCAAGCCGCCCTGGCGACGCATGCCGGCGCTATCGCCGAGCGCGTCCGCGGAGCGCAAACCGCCGCTGCGGACACCGCGCGGGCGCTCAGACGCGCGCGGGTCGAGCGCCGTCCCGTCGTCCTTAACGTCCCAATCGACGTAGTCGAAGAGCACTGCCCCAACGGCTCGCCGACTGCCCCGTACTGGCCGCCGCTGGAGCCGCCGAGCCCATCGGAGGGCTCCGTCGCCGCGGTCGCGGATCTGCTCTCTTCCTCGAGCCGGCCGGCCATCGTCGCGGGGCGTGGTGCCGCCCTAGCCGGGGCGCGCGAGGCGCTCGAGGTCCTTGGAGACCGGGTGGGCGCGGTGTTGGCAACTAGCGCGATGGGTCACGGGCTCTTTGCCGGCAACCCGTACTCTATAGGGATAGCTGGCGGCTTCTCTTCATCACTCGCCATAGAGTTACTGGGGCGAGCGGACGTCGTTCTCGCCTTCGGCGCCTCGCTGAACCACTGGACCGTGCGTCACGGTAGGCTCTTCTCGCCCGAAGCGCGGGTGGTGCAGGTGGATCTGGACGAGGAGGCGATCGGCCGGCTTCACCGCGCCGACGTCGGCGTGGTCGGAGACGCGGCACGGACCGCTCGGGCCATCGTCGAGGAGCTCGAACGGCGAGGCGTACGCGGGAAGGGGTTCCGGAGCGACGGGTTCGAGCGCGAGATCTCCGCAGGTCGTGCTCGAGACGAGCCCTACGAGGATCTCGGAACCGATGATTACATCGACCCGCGTACCCTGAGCGTCGCGCTCGACGACCTGCTGCCGCCCGAACGCACCGTGTGCACGGATTCTGGGCACTTCTTGGGCTACCCGTCGATGTACCTTGAGGTGCCCGACCAGAAGGGTTTCGTGTTCCCCAACGCCTTCCAATCGGTGGGGTTAGGGCTCGCCAGCGGGATCGGAGCCGCGGTCGCACGCCCCGACCGGCTCTCCGTCGCCGCTATAGGCGACGGCGGCGCTCTGATGGCTCTGGGGGAGCTGGAGACGGCCGCTCGCTACCGCCTGCCGATGCTCGTCGTTATCTACAACGATGCGGCCTACGGCGCGGAGGTGCACCACTTCGGCCCTATGGGGCGCCCGGTGGAGCTCGCACGCTTCCCCGACGCCGACTTCGCCGCGCTCGCGCGAGGGGTGGGGACCGAGGGAATCACGGTCCGCAATAAGGCGGACCTGGCCCCGGTCCAGAACTGGTTAGAAAGGCGAGAGCGCCCGCTAGTGATCGACGCCAAGGTCAACCCGGAGGTACGAGCCGAGTGGCTCGAGGAGGCGTTCCGCGCCCATTGAGAGGAGGCACCAGGAGATGATGTCACAAAACCCAGTTACATCCCTCGTCGAGGCGCTCGGTAGCGGCGCCGTCGAGATCGTGGACCTGACCCAGCCGTTAAACGAGCGCACGCCGGTTATCCGGCTGCCCGAAGAGTTCGCGCAAACACCAGGACTGAAACGGCACGAGATCAGTCGCTACGATGAGCGCGGGCCCGCGTGGGCGTGGTACTGGCTCGAGATCGGCGAACATGTTGGCACGCACTTCGACGCGCCTATCCACTGGATCAGCGGCCGCGACACCATTGACGTCTCGGAAGTGCCGCCCCACCACCTCGTCGCACCGGCGGTCGTGATCGACAGGTCCGCCGAGAGCGTCGAAGATCCCGACTACCTGCTCACCGTCGAGGACGTGCGCGCGTTCGAAGGCGAGCACGGACCGCTGCCCGAAGGCGGTTGGCTGCTACTACACACGGGATGGGACGCACGCGCCCAGGAGGCCGAAGCCTTCCTCAACGCTGACGCATCCGGCAACCCCCACTCGCCCGGCTTCGACGCGGAGTGCGCCCGTTGGATCGCCGAGGAGAGCCCTCTCGTCGGGGTTGGGGTGGAGACCGTCGGTATCGACGCGGGCGGGGCGGCCGAGTTCGACCCGCCGTTCCCGGCTCACTACTACCTCATGGGTACGAGGAAGTACGGCGTTACGCAGCTCGCGAACCTGGGCGCGCTGCCGCAGACCGGTGCGTTGCTCATCGTCACGCCGCTGAAGCTCGCCGGCGGAACCGGAAGCCCCGTGCGAGCGCTCGCGCTCGTGCCACAGGGGTAATCTTCGGAAGGGATGGGTAGCATTGAACAGCGAGCGACGCGCGGGGCTAGGAGGGTACAGCCGCACGACTCTAGGGGTCGTTGCGATATGCTTCGCCAGCATCGTCTTCGACGGCTACGATCTGATCGTCTATGGCGCCGTGGTGCCGGCGCTGCTGGAGTACAGGGAGTGGGACCTTACGGCAGTCGAGGCCGGTGCTATAGGCTCCTACGCGCTCATAGGCATGCTCTTCGGCGCGATGATGGTAGGAACGATAACGGACATAGTGGGGCGGCGGAAGATCATGCTCTTCTGCATCTCGTGGTTCTCGCTATTCATGGGCTTGTGTGCGATGGCGCCCTCCCCCGAGCTTCTCGGTCTGTTCCGTTTCATCGCCGGTCTAGGACTGGGCGGGGTGGTACCTACAGCGATCGCCCTGACCATAGAGTACGCCCCTCCTCACCGGCGCAGTTTCACCAACGCGCTGATGTTCTCCGGTTACTCGGTGGGAGGCATTCTCGCGGCGCTTCTTGCCATCCCGCTGTTGCCCGCCTTCGGCTGGCGAGTGATGTTCGCGATCGGGCTGGCCCCCCTCGTGCTCATCGTGCCTCTCGCCTACAAGTTCATGCCCGAGTCGGTGAGCTTCCTCGTGGCCAGCGGGCGCAGGGAGGAGGCTGAGGGGCTCGCTCGCCGGCACGGGATATCGATAGACCCGGAGGCTTCGAGTACCTCTTCAGACGCAGCCTCCACTTGGAGAGACAAGCTAGGTGCGCTATTCTCCCGGAGATACGCCGTAGCGACAGGGCTCTTCTGGATCTCCTGCTTTATAGGTCTGTTGCTGGTGTACGGCTTAAACACGTGGCTCTCCCAGATCATGCTCGAAGCTGGATATCCCCTGGGGTCGGCCCTGTCCTTCTTGCTGGTGTTAAACCTCGGCGCCATACTCGGAACACCCTTCGCCGGCGCCGCGGCCGACCGGTTGGGCTCCAAACCGGTCACCGCCGTCGCGTTCCTCGTCGCCGCGTTATCTATAGCGCTCTTGAGCGCGCAGCCGCCGTTGTGGGCAATCTACGTCCTCGTCGCCCTGGCCGGCGTCGGATCCGTCGGGACAACCATAATCGTCAACGCTTACACCGCTAGGTACTACCCTGCGGATCGCCGGGCAACCGCACTCGGTTGGTCGCTGGCTTTCGGGAGGCTGGGCGCCATCCTCGGCCCCCTGTACGGAGGATACGTGATAGCTGCTACGGCTTCCCAGCTGGGGTTCGAGTGGAACTTCTACGCCTTCGCGGTACCCGCCCTGCTAGGAACGCTTGTCGTTTTGCTCGTGCCACGCTCGCCAACCGCCGAGCGCGAACCTTCATCATCCGAAGCCCGCGGTGCCGCCCCGACTTCCTGACGCTCACCACCGGCACTCTGGGCTTTAGTCCGGTGGGGTCTATCCGCAGGATAGGTTCTCGTTAGCCCTTAGGCTTGAACACCCATCTGCTCGAGGATAGCGGAGCAGAGAGGGCTGCTCGCGTCGAGGCGTATCCTAGGCTGCCTGCATATCTATCCAACACTGCTTTGTGTTCAACGATCCTGCGCTCCGGTCGCAACGAACAACGATTCGTAGAGCGGATAAGGGTTTCCGGGCACATCCCTTTCAGTACAAACCTCTAGCCCGGTTGCGGCTCCGATACGAGATGCATGAGCCGATACCGTAGCCTATGAAAAGCTACTGGATACTCAGTATCTTCTCCAGACCGCTTTAGATTCAGCGCTAGAAGGAGCTTCAAAGTCTCCTCGTCTGAGAGACGACGCGCGCCCAGCAGGATTAGAACCTGCGACCAGCAATTAGAAGTCTTGGCTAAGGCATTTCAGGTTGTTTCTCGAAGTGTCCGTGCCGCCGAAGAGGGAGGTATATTGTGGTTGAAGCGGAAGAGGTTGTGCGGGTCGTAGCGGTCCTTGAGCTCCACCAGGCGCTCCCAGTCCTCCGGCGAGTAGGCAGCCCGCATCCGCTCCGGCGTCAAGTCGCCCAGAAGGAGGAAGTTGACATAGGTTGCGCCAGTCTCGTACGGGTGCATCTCTTCGGCCACGTAGGCCAGGTGCTTCTGGACCAGCTGCGCCACCTCGGGCGTCGCCTCGGGTGTTGGGTTTATCCCAAGCCCGAACATTATGAACTTAGAATCGCGGCGACCGATAGGACTCAGGTCCGCAGGCGGACGTGCCAGTGCCCCGCCGAGCTGACGAAGCTCGAGCATAGCCAGCGGGGAGTCTGATTCTATGCCGGCCACCTTCACCAACTTGTCGATCGCCTCCTGCGAGAGTTCACCAAGCAGCTCGACGTGGCTGTAGACTACCAGGGGATCGACCGGGTCCATGCTGATCGCATCCATCTCCTGGTAAGGCATCACCCCGAACGTGTCTACCAGGGGCTCACCAAACTCGCGCCAGGGAGCAAGCAGTTCCTCGCCCACCTCCGGAGACTCCCCACAGTAGCAGCCCCGCACTGCTACGAACGATCCACCGCGCAAGGGTTCGGGGAGCTCTGGCAGGGGAGGGAAGTTCATGAACGCTACCGCCGTTGTCATCTCGTCCGGGAGCGTCTCTACCCACCTACTGTAGAGGTCCAACACCTCCGCGGTCCGCTCCAATAGGTAGAAGAGATTCCCGCCGTAGACGGTCGTTAAGGAATACAGGTCAAACTCCAGTGAGGTGACTATCCCGAAATTGCCTCCTCCTCCCTTGAGGCCCCAGAAGAGATCCGGATGCTCGTAGGCGCTCACCCTGAGCAACTCGCCGTCGGCGGTGACCACGTCTGCTTCCCTGACACTGTCGGCGTTGAAGCCGTACTTGCGCCCCAGCCAGCCAAAACCCCCGCCCATCGTATAGCCAACGACACCCACCTCGGAGGATGAACCTAACAACCCTGCTAGCCCAAACACTTGCGCTTCAGGGATTACATCTGCCCACAGTGCGCCAGGCTCCACGCGGGCCGTGCGCGCCTCGGGGTCTACTCGGACGCCTCTTAGGCGCGAGGTGTTGATGAGGATTCCCCCGTCGCAGGGGTAGGCGACGCCGTGGCCAGTGGCCATCACTCCTACGCCGAGTCCTTCATCGCGCGCCAAGCGCACCGCGCTAATGACATCCGCTGGGCCGGCGGCCATCACCACGAGCGAAGGGTGCTGGTGAGCATTTAGATTCCATGCCATGCGTGCTTCGTCGTAGCCCTCTTCGCCCGGCGCGTAGGCAGTACCACGCAAACCGCCCCTGAAAGCTTCGAGGGTTGGACTGTCGATTATCGTCTCCATAAGAACCTCCTGTTTAGGGGGCGAGAATAACAAGCCCGCCCCCTCTTTGCTAGCCACTTTCCGAGAACACCTCTTCAGAAACTGTCCGAAAAGTGATTCGAGCAACGCTCCAAGCGTGAATATGGCCGGTATATAGATGACGAGATGGGCCGAAAGGACTCTTTTTGGTGGTCCGGGGGCTACTCCGCAGGCCCATACTGGGCTTTTCGGACAGTTTCTCAAGGCAGTTCAATGAATAGCGCAGGACGCTTATGTGGTGGCTCCTTCTTGCGAACGGACGCGCCTTCGGTAGGCTACCGAGTCCCAAGCTGCGAGCAGCACCACGATCAGGGCCGCCGCGACTGCTAGTGCGAGGGCCGGCACCGCGAAGCCCACGGGCGTGAGCGCAACCAGGGCCAAGACGGCCACGAGGCGGGAGCGCAGCACCTGCCCGGAGGCGGCCCACATGAAGAAGCCGTGCCCAGTTACGAACAAAGCCGTGCCCCCGAGTATCAGCGAGACAGAGGCCGGCGTTCCGGGGTCGGCGGGGTGGGCCAGGACCAGCTCGTCGGCGGCGGCCACCGCGATGATGCCAGCGATGATGGGCAGGTGAAAGTAGGTGTAGGCTGAGCGGGCCATCCTGCCCGGATCGAGGGAGCGGGAGATAGCGTCGCTGGCGTCGTGGGCGCTGCGGGCGAAGTACGTCCACCACAGCGCCGCGCTGCCGAGAAAGGCGACCACGAAGGCGGTCACGGTGGCGGTGGAGGCCTCGATCTCGCCGAAGGCCGTGCCCGTGACCAGGATCGATTCTCCCAGGGCGACGATGACGATAAGCTGACACCTCTCGGCGAAGTGTGTCCCCTCTATCGTCCACTCCTCGGTGCGGGAGCGCCCCAGCCTTGGCGTCCAGTAACGGGCCACCGGACCCGAGTAGTCCACCGCCAAGGCTAGCAGCCACAGCGCGTAGCGCGCTTCGCCTTCGAGCAGACCCCCCGCTACCCACAACACACCGGCCGCCGCGAACCAGCACAGTATCCGCCGGAAGCCACCACTGAGCGGGTGGGACGCGCCCAGGGCGAGGACCGCGAAGGCGGTGCGCCCCACCTGTATGGCGACGTAGGCCAGGGCGAACATCAGCCCCCGTTCGCCGAAGGCTCCCGGTATCGCCACGGACATCACCAGGCTCGCGAGCATCACGGCGACCAGCGTCAGGCGAACCGGTAACGCGTCGGGGTCGAACCAGTTGGTGAACCAGGTCGTGTACTGCCAAGCCCACCACACCACGAGCAGCAGGAACAGCGTCTGCAACGCTCCCCCGGCGGTCGGGTGGGCTAGAAGCAGGTGGGAGAGCTGGGTTATCGCGAAGACGTAGACAAGATCGAAGAACAGCTCCAAAGGCGTAACCCGTTGCTCGCCTGCGTCGCTGGCTCGCAGCAGACGTTCGTGATCGGACCCCCGCATCTATCTACCCCCTGAGTATCTGGCCTGCTCGCGACTGGTTTCATTCTCGCACGGGAGGTTGGGGCTCCGTACCGTCCGAACGGTTAGGTTTTTGGGATTGAATCCGTTCCTCTGTGTTTTTACACGCAGCCTAATTTGCGAGAAGACCTCTTTTCGGCAGCCCGTGAATAAGAGGCACCTACCCCTAGCTCTAGGGGCAAGCTACTTAGCTTGTAACGCAGGGAATTATATTTCACTATAATTCTCCTACCAAGGCGCTGGAGGAGAGATGCTTATACATCCCAGTGAACTCGCGAGCCTCATAGGGGCAGTGCTTACCCTTGCAGGTGTGCTCCTCACCGTGATACAGCTTCTACGTAAGTCAGGCCGATTCAATCTCACCCTTGCAGCGACCCTGCCTGGCCTCGTTCTAGTCGGCTTAGGTGTGATATTGCTGGTCGTTGGTGCCAATACCGCACCGGTAATGACACCGTAACAGCCGCATCGTAAAAAGAGAAACGCACTCTAACGGTTCTAGCCGTAAAACAAGGTGGATGCTGCAAAGCTAACGGGAAGGAGACGCAAAGTGGGCCGTCGCGCTATAGCCTAAAGCCCGCTCCACAGCGTATGAGCAGTGTATCCAAACCCCGCTGTGCTAGAGGAACAAGCTGCTATCATGTCCGTAAGCTCCATTCGGGATAGCCCGCAACCGTGGCGCACGAAGGCGATTTCTGCCAGGGGTGTCGGGAGGAATTGGGTGCGCACGGACCCTCAAGCACCAGCCCCTGGAAGGATGAAGTTATCGCAATCATCGAAATGGTTTTCGCGCAGAGACCTACACCACCACGTCCCGACAAGGCGGTTTTGTGGGATTTGTTCGACTTGGACTCGTCCAACGGTGGGTGGAAGAAATACTCTGACCGCGGAGCCGTTCTTATGCGCTTGGATGCGAAAACTCTCCGCAAACTCAAAGACTGGCTCGAAGAGCACAAGCAAGAAGCGATAGAACGCTACAACGAACGCCAGTACAAGTACTTGCACGATGACGTTAGCTTGATGGCCGCTTTGAACTCTTTACCGCCTGATAAGCCTCTTCTTCCGGAAGAGCCAAGTACAGATTCGGGGTTCGACGCTGTGGCCCATTACACAAGGAGAGGCACTAGCCGGTACTTGAACCCTATTATCCTAGTGGCCCGTAAAGCAGAAGAACTACGTCAGGAGCAGCGCCACTACACCCAACGAGAGATAGAGCAAATTATAGAGAATGAATTAGGTGTTCCGCGCACGACGCAACAGCGGTGGTCGGATCGAATGAAAGAGATCGGAATAACCTGGTACAGCATTACAACCGATCAGCTTGAGTATGTAGCCTTAGGTGTAAAGCGCGGCCCTCGTAAGTCGAACGCGTTGCCGAAGGCTCCTCGCTCTACGCAGAAGCCAAGCGCTTGAATGATCTCGGCGTCCCTACGCCGGGCTTCCGCTACGGTAGCAGGGAGAAGCGTCCGGGCTCTAAGCTCTGGTCCGTCGCGACCGTCTCGAACATCGTCCATCAGTCCGCCTACTCGGGCATCCATGAGGTCAATACAAACGGCGAAGGACATCATAGAGCAGGCGGTGACGCCCATCCTAGACGATCAAGGGATACAGGAGCGGGCCCAGACCATGCTCACGGAGAACAAACGCTACCCCAACCGGAAGAATGACCGCCGTTACCTAATCCGGGGGCTCGTCAAGTGCGCCGCGTGCGGCGCCGCGTGCTCTGGCCACCCGGCTACAAGTCGGGGCAAGAAGTTCCACTACTATACATGCCACGCAGGCAGGACCAACAACTTTGGTACGGGCGCCCGCACAAGCCGCCTTACGTGAGGGCCAGTTGGCTGGAGGATCTGGTGTGGAGCGACGTGCGGTGTTTCTTAGAGGACCCTGGGGAAGTCCTTGAGCGCGTGCGCAAACAGCTAGGGAGCGAAGACAACGCCACGGAACTCGAAGCGCGCCGGGATGAGCTTGCAAAGCGCCTCGCCTCGAGGCAGGCCGAGAAGGATCGCTACGTCAGGACCTACGCACAGGGACACATCTCCGAGGAGGAGCTCGACGTAAACTTGGGCGATCTCAAGAACCAGACAAACAGCCTACGGCTCTCGCCATAGTCGGTCGAGGCGAATCTATCCGCCAGGCGCGAGCGGACGGCCCTCACCGACATGACACACGCCTGGCTACTGTCACTCAGGCGACGCGTTGCCGAAGTCGAGGAGGACACCGAGGAAGCGTTTCAGGAGCGCAGGCAACTCGTGAAGCTCCTCGTGAACTCGATCTCGATCGGCAAGCGGCAAGAGGATAGACGTGCTGAGATCCAGATAACCTATCGATTCGGACCGCCAGCGTCGTCAGGAGCACCGGAGGAAGGCTCGTCTGTGGAATCTTTCAAAAACGGCAGCAGATCGTAGCTGACGAACCGCTCGAAGTCCGGGTAGAACTCGCTGGTGGTGACGGCCGCCCGCGCAAAAGACGCCAGGGGCTCCCCCTCGCCCTTGCCCGGCTCGCGTAGCGTGATCTTCACGCTCTCCTCGTCGAAATCGATGACGTTGTAGGACGGAGGCATCGTGCCCCTGACACGCATGCTGGAGACCGTCCCGGAGTGGACGATACGGACACCTGATATGCTCCAGACGTACGGTACGTGGCGATGCCCTGAGAGGACCAGGTCCACTTTGAGTTCTCGCAGAATCGCCATCACGTCGCCGGAGTCCTGGAGGATATTAACGTCGCGGCCCGTGCCGGGGACGGCGAGGATGTGGTGATGGATCATGAGCACCGTCGGCCCCTTATCCCAGCCCCTAAACTCGGAGTCGAGCCAACGGTAGTGCTCCCGCCCCACCTCGCCCTCGTCTAAATCCGGCTTGGTCGAGTCGAGCACCACGACCTTCGCCTCGCCCTCCGGCACTGGGACCGTAACTGCCCGCTCGCGCATCCCGAAGAACCCCTCGAAGTGCCGGTAGCCGACGCTCCTCGCGTCGTGGTTGCCCATCGCCACGACGACGTACTCGCACTCCAGGCGGTCCAGGTACTCCTTCGCCTCCTCGAACTCCCACCGGTAGCCCTCCGTCGTCAGGTCTCCGACGACGGCGACGAGATCGGGCTCCATGGAGTTCGTCTCCTCGATAGCCGACGAGAGGAGATCGGGCCTGAACAGACCCGAGCCTACATGGATATCCGACATCTGGACTATTCTCATAACCCGTCTCCCTAGTCTCCTACACGCTCCGAGAGAGCATTATGCCCCCTCACGGAACATCGGGCAGCGAAGCACTGAGAAACCTTCGGGCCTTCTCGAGTTGTTCCTCAACGGAAGCGGGAGCTGTCGAGCCGGGAGACCTCTTGTTCGCCACACTGCCCTTCGGCGTAAGAAGCTCTCGGGGCAAATCGGCGAGGATAGGGTGCGTGGCGGCAAATTCTTCGTCCGGCGCCTCTTCGAGGGCTACCCCCAACTCCTCGCAGCGCCGGACGAGCCGCCCAACTGCCCGGTGCGCCTCCCGGAACGGCACCCCCCGCGCCGCCAGGTAGTCCGCGAGCTCGGTCGCCAGGGCCAAGCCGCCCGCCGCCACCTTCATGCGCTCCCCATCGAAAGAGGCGGTGCGTAGCATCTCCGGCAGTACGGCGAGCATCGCCAGGATCGAGTCCACCGAGTCGAAGAGGGGCTCCTTGTCCTCCTGGAGGTCCTTCGAGTAGCCTGGAGGCAAGCCTTTCAGCGTCACGAGCAGGGCGTTCAGGTTGCCGATCAGGCGCCCCGTCTTACCACGCATCAACTCGTAGGCGTCGGGATTCTTTTTCTGGGGCATGATGCTAGAGCCCGAGGAGTAGGCGTCGTCGAGCCGGGCGAACCCGAACTCCGAGGAGGTCCAGAGTACCCACTCCTCCCCGAGCCTGGACAGATGCACCCCGAGCATTGCGCAGGCATAGAGTAGATCTAGGGCAAAATCTCTCTCAGAGACGGCGTCGAGCGAGTTCACGAGCGGCTCCATGCCTAGAGCCTCCGCCGTGAGCGCGGGATCCACGGGATGCGGCGTCCCGCCGAGAGCCGCAGCGCCCAGAGGGGAGACGTTCGCCGCCTCGATAGCCGCTTCAAGGCGTTTGAGGTCACGCCCGAACGCCCAGAAATGGGCGAGCAGGTGGTGGGAGAGCAGTACCGGCTGCGCCCGCTGGAGGTGCGTGTAGCCGGGTAGTACAAGACCTTGCTGCTTCTCGACGACCTCGACGAACGCACGCATCGCCTCTAGCAGACCATCCCTTATGCGCTCTGCCGCGTCCCGGACGAAGAGGTGCAGGTCGAGAGCGACCTGATCGTTACGGCTGCGACCCGTGTGCAGCTTCAGCGCCACGTCGCCGACGCGCTCGCGCAACCTCCGTTCGACGGCCGTGTGCACGTCCTCGTCCGAAAGCATCCACGAGAACCGTCCCGACTCGACCTCTTCTAGCACCGAGCGCAGACCCTGCACCAGAGCCTCCGCCTCGTCGACCGAGACTATCTCTTTCTCGCCGAGCATCCGGGCGTGGGCAATGGAACCTTCTATATCGTACGGTGCGAGTCGAATGTCGAAGGGGATGGAGGCGTTCAGCCACTCGAAAGCCTCTGCCGGGGAAGATGTAAACCTGCCGCCCCAAAGTGGTCTCGTGTTCCTTTCGCTCATGGCTTCGCAGTTTATCTCAAGAAGAGCATACCCTTCGAGGCAAGCCTCCAGCTGGGGCCAAGCAAGTGGTTGCTCACCGACACCTCAGTATGTATCTTGCATGGGCCGTGGCGGCACTGATGGGAGGCATCTCCCTCATAATCTTTACCATCGTCGTACTAGATAATCGCTTCGGCGGGGATCTTCGGCTGGACCGGACGCGTTCGAATTGGTGTTGCAAACGATTGAATAAAGCGGGAAGCAACAAACATCTTGCGGATAAATGCCTTGGTACCGGTTATCCGCAGCTGCGGGCAGGCTCGGCGGCGGAGCTGGCATGTAGGTTGTCTTTCTGGTACTTCCTGACGGCGGACTTCAGGGTGCTCAAGCCTAGGGTGGCGTTGCGCGTGCGGCTGCCCACGGCCTCGCGTCCGACGCGGTCCACAAAGGTCTCGTAGTCGAGGGCGAGGACCTCATCCATCGCGAGCCCTTCGTTTAGCACCTGCTCCAGGATTATGCTCGTGGCCGCCTGGCTGATGATGTCGCCCTCGCCGGTGAAGGAGAGGGCGTCTATACGCCCCTCCTCCCCAGCCTTTAGATAGACCACGACTGAGCCCCCGCACTCGGGGCTCCCACCGGGCATCGTCACGTCTGCGTCCTCGAGGACGCTCCAGTGACGAGGGTTCTGGTAGTGCTCGACGAGCGCCGCTATCTGGGCCTGGCGGGCCGGAGGCAAACGCCTCTACCTCTCTATGGGGGCGCGCACAGCGTTGCCCCACTCCGTCCAGGAGCCGTCGTAGTTCCTGACCTTATCGTACCCGAGCAGGTACTTGAGCACAAACCACGTGTGGGAGCTGCGCTCCCCAATGCGGCAGTAAGCTACGACGTCGTCGCCTTCAGAGAGTCCTGCCTCGCCCTCGTAGATCTCCCTTAGCTCATCAGAGCTCTTGAACGTTCCGTCCTCACGCACCGCCCTTGCCCACGGCACGTTGGCCGCCCCCGGGATGTGCCCGCCCCTCAAAGCGCCCTCCTGCGGGTAATCGGGCATGTGGAGAAGCTCTCCCGAGTATTCCCCCGGGCTCCGCACGTCTACCAACGGCCCTCGCTTCTCGAGGTGCTCCATCACGTCTTCCTTGAAGGCCCTTATCTTCGAGTCGTCCCTCTGAGGCACCGGGTAATCGGTCCTCGGGAAGGAGGGGACCTCCTGGGTCATCTCCCGGCCCTCCTGCTCCCACTTTATGCGCCCGCCATCCATCACCCGGACATTGTCGTGCCCGAAGAGCTGGAAGACCCACAACGCGTAGGTGGCCCACCAGTTGTTCTTGTCCCCGTAGAAGACGAGCGTCGTGTCAGGCGTTATGCCCTTCTCGCCCATGAGCTGGGCGAAGTGCTCGGGGTCCAGGTAGTCACGGACCAGGGGATCGTTGAGGTCCTCTACCCAATCTATCTTGACCGCGTTAGGTATGTGCCCTATGTCGTAGAGGAGGACGTCCTCGTCGCTCTCGACGATCCTCACGTCCGGGTCGTCGAGGTGTCCGGCGACCCACTCGGTCGTCACTAGCGCCTCCGGGTGTACGTAGCCCTTCTGCTCTATCTCCTGCTCCATCCGATTCTCCTCTCCTATTTGCGTAAACGGCACAGGCGCATATTTTAAACCATTTCCGATAAGGTTTGTCGGGTATGGTAAGAATACGAGACGCGGGAGTATACTTGGCGGCCATGAGAGAAGATAGAAGCTACGAGGAACTCATCGAGGGGGCCATCGGCGGGCGTTTGGAGAGGGAGGAGGCCTACGCTCTAGCGCGGTTCGCTTACTCCGACCCGGCACCCGCGATGCGGGCGGCGGCGGAGGTGAGGGACCGGCTCTTTGGGCCGCGCGTCTCCTACTCCCGCAAGGTCTTTATCCCGCTCACGAAGCTGTGCAGGGACAACTGCGGCTACTGCATCTTCGCGAGAGCACCGCGTCCCGGCGAGCGAGCGTATCTGACCCCCGAGGAGGTCCTAAAGGTTGCGCACGTCGGCGCCGAGGCCGGGTGCAAGGAGGCGCTCTTCACGCTCGGGGACAAGCCGGAGAAGCGCTACCCGGAGGCGCGGCGGGAGCTAGGGGAGATGGGGTTCTCGAGCACCATCGAATACCTGGTCCACGCCTGCGGGCTGGTTCTTGAGAAGATGGGTCTCTTGCCACACGCCAATCCTGGTGTGCTCTCCGAAGAAGAGGTGCGAGCTCTGAGGGAGGTATCCGTCTCGCAGGGGATCATGGTAGAGCAAACCTCCGACCGGCTGCTCGGGCGGGACATGGCCCACTGGGCCTCGCCGGACAAGGTGCCTTGGAGGCGTCTGAAGACGTTGGATGCGGCGGGCCGCTTACGTGTCCCGTTCACCACGGGCCTGCTCGTCGGTATCGGGGAAACGGCCGAGGAGCGGGTGGAGACTCTGCTCGCCATCCGGAAGCAGCATGAGAGGCACGGCCACCTCCAGGAATGCATCGTCCAGAACTTCCGGGCTAAGCCGGGGACGCGCATGGCCTTCGCGCCGGAGCCCTCCGAGGAGACGCTGCTGGCGACCATCGCGCTCGCCCGGCTGCTTCTGCCCGGCGCCATGGCAGTACAGACGCCGCCGAACCTAGCGGAGCCTGCTCAGAAAGGTACGCCCTCCTACGTACGATACATCGAGGCCGGTATAAACGATTGGGGCGGCGTCTCCCCCGTCACCCCGGATCACGTAAACCCCGAAGCCCCCTGGCCACACCTCGAGGAGCTGGAGCGGTCGACCGAGGCAAAAGGTTACCTGCTCCTCGAACGGCTCGCCCTGCATCCCCCCTACGCCCTCGACGCGGAGGAGTGGGTGGACGAGAAGCCCCGCTCGAAAGTGCGGGCCGCGATGGACGCAGAGGGCTTCGCGCGGGTCGAGTCCTGGGCTCCGGGTACGACCGAGAGCATCCCCGAGGAGACGGTGCGGGAGGCACGCGGAGCCCGGCCCTCCAAGATGCGACCCGAGTTCGTAGAGGCACTCTCTGGGGCGGGAGAGCGAGACCTCAATGAAGAAGAGATAGCCTTGCTCTTCACCGCCCGCGGGACGGAGCTCTACGAGCTGTGCGCGATCGCCGACGAGCTCCGGCGAGCGGTAAACGGCGAGGTGGTCACCTACGTCGTCAACCGCAACATCAACTACACCAACCAGTGCTACTTCCGGTGCCGCTTCTGCGCGTTCTCCAAGGGACCCAAGTCTCTGAACTTGCGCGGCGACCCGTACCTCCTCGACACCGCCGAGGTCGCCCGCCGGGCGCGTGAGGCGTGGGAGAAGGGCGCTACCGAGGTTTGCATGCAGGGGGGCATCCACGCCGGGTTCACCGGCGAGAGCTACCTCGAATACCTCCGGGCCGTCAAGGAAGAAGTCCCCGAGATGCACGTCCACGCCTTCACGCCCCTGGAGGTCTCGCAGGGAGCCAGGACGCTCGGCATCTCCAACGAAGAGTTCCTCGCTCGGCTCAAGGAAGCGGGGCTGGAGACGCTACCGGGGACGGCGGCTGAGATCCTGGACGACGAGATACGCGAGATCATCTGCCCCGACAAGGTGAACACCGCCGAGTGGTCGGAGGTCATGCGTGCCGCGCACTCTTTGGGCCTGCGCTCTACGACGACGGTAATGTTCGGGCATGTGGAAGGCCCGGTAAACTGGGCGCGCCACCTCCTCGTCCTGCGCGATATACAGGCCGAGACGGGCGGCTTCACCGAGTTCGTGCCGCTCCCGTTCGTCCACATGGGTGCTCCGCTCTTTCTCCAGGGCCGCTCGCGCAAGGGTCCGACCTTCGCCGAGGCGGTCAAGATGCACGCCGTCAGTCGTATAGCTCTCCACGGCTATATAGACAACGTGCAGGTCTCCTGGGTCAAGATGGGAACCGAGGGCGCGAAGCTGTGCTTAGAGG